>NZ_JBFAHF010000011.1:317-88955 GCF_040654015.1 Nocardia sp. NPDC050799 | reverse complement strand
TTCTGGCCCCGCCGTCGCCCCCCAACACAACACAAACAAACAACTCACCCGGGCGGCGGGGGGCGGCCCCCTTCCCGGCCCCCCGCCACGGGTGTTTCAGCCGGGCAGAATCCCGTCGATCAAGCGGTGCAGCCCATAGTCGAAATCTCCGGCCGGGTCGCCGGGCGCCTGGTACAGCTCACCGACGGCCGCACCGACCCGGGCCGACAGCGGGAAGTCGGTGGCCGGCATGACCTGCTCGAGCACCGGGCCGTGCGCCGCCCACCAGTCGGCGTCGGATTGTTCCCGGACACTGCGGGCCGCGGCGAGCGCGGTCCGCGCGTTACCGGTCGCGAACTGCGACAGCACCGCGATCACCCGGTCCATCTCGATATCGTCGAGCCCCGCCCCGGCCACCGCCGCCAGGTGCCGCTCGTACCGCCGCGTCCGGCCGGGTCCCAGCACCATCCGCCAGGAGGGCACCTCGAACAGCCACGGATGGGTCAGGTATTCGTCCCGGATCTGCCGGGCGACGGCCCCCATCCGATCCCGCACGGGCAGGCCGGCGGGGATGGGAGCATCCTCCAGCGCGACCGCGTCGACCATCAGGACGGTGAGCGCGTCCTTGCTCGGGACGTAGGTGTACAGGCTCATCGGCCGCAGTCCCAGCTCCGCGGCGACCGCGCGGACCGACACTTTCTCGTAGCCCTCGCGGTCCGCGAGGGCTACGGCCGCGGCCACCACCTCGTCAACGCTCACGGTCTGCCGGGGACCACGGCCGCCGCGCCGGGGCGGCAGCTCGTGCCGCCACAGCAGTTCGAGCAGGACACGGGCCGGATCGGGCGGAGGGGTCACCGGCACCTCCGGTCGGCCGCAGCCGATACCGGACGGCTCGGGTGCCGTGCTTCCGTCGGCGCGCCGTCGCTGCTCATCGCCTTCCCTCCACCACGTAGAGATACCACCCGAGCACTGCGCGGGGCGTACCGGAACAAATCCGGTACGGTGCGCGTTGGCCTAATACTCCGTACACTATACGCTGATCATAGGGGTGCACTCTGCCGACCATCGAGACCACCTATCTGCCCGACCGTCACATGTTCGCCCTGTGGACCTGGACCGGGCGGGCACCCGGCCCGGCACCCACGGGAATCGGCGACACCGCGACCCTCGCCCTGGCCGTACCCGGCGGAACCCGGGCCCAGGCGCGTGCGGGAAGCATCACTCTGCAGGTCACCCCGGTCGACTGCGCGCTGGTGGACCCCGCCGGTCTCGCCGGATTCGCACCCGCCGAGCCGGGCCACTCCACCCGCGCCTGGCAGGCGATCCTCGCCGGCGAACACGCAGACCTCCCCCTCGCCGGGCACGCGTTTCCCAACGCGACGGGGACCGCGATGCTCGCCGGTGACCACGCCCGCTCGGTGCTCCACGACACCACGACCATCGCCGCCGGCCTGCGCGACAACCTACTCGCCGACCTGCGGCCCTATCAGGCGCGCGGAATCGGCTGGTTGCGCGACACCGTCGCTCGCCACGGCGGGGCGATCCTCGCCGACGAGATGGGTCTGGGCAAAACCGTGCAGACCATCGGCCTACTACTCGGACGGGCCGACCACGGTACGCAACTCGTGGTGTGCCCGACATCGCTGGTGGGCAACTGGGTACACGAGATACAGCGTTTCGCTCCCGCCCTGCGGCCGGTGGCCTGGCGGGGTGGCGAGATCGGCACCACGGCCGGCGATATCGTCGTGACGGGTTACCCCGTGCTGCGGCTGCACGGTCACCGGCTCACCGGAAACGACTGGGCGACCGTGGTGTTCGACGAGGCCCAGGCGTTGAAGAATCCCCGCACACAGGTGTCGAAGGCGGCCCGCGCTCTCGACGCCGCGGCCGTCGTCGCGCTGACCGGTACCCCGGTGGAGAATCACCTCGAGGAACTGTGGTCGCTGCTGCACCTCGTGGCACCCCGCCTGTTCGGGCATCGCGCCCAGTTCCGGCGGCGCTTCGTCAAACCCGTCGAACAGGGTTCGGCCACCGCGGCCGCGCGCCTGCAGGACGCGATCGAACCAGTCCTGCTCGCCCGCCGCAAAACTCAGGTCGCCGCCGCGCTCCCGGCCAAGATCCACAACGATCTACTGTGCGATCTCACCCCCGAACAGGAGAAACTCTACGATCAGTTGCTCGACCGCGCGGTCGCCGACGGCTTCGGTACCGGCACGCAGCGGCAGACCCGGGTGCTGGCGGTGCTCACCGCGCTGAAACAGGTGTGCAACCATCCCGGTCTGGTGGACGGTGACCAGGGCGAATTAGGGCGTCGCTCCGGGAAACTCGACCTGTGCACCGATATCGTCGCCGCCAACCTCGACAACGGTGCGCCGACGCTGATCTTCACCCAGTACCGGGCCACCGGTGACCTTCTGGTGCGGCATCTGGCCGAACAGTTCACCATCACGGCGCCGTTCTTCCACGGCGGGCTGACCCAGGCCGAACGCGCGGCGATCGTCACCCGGTTCCAATCCCCCGGCGGACCACCGGTTCTGGTGCTCAGCCTGCGGGCGGCGGGTACCGGGCTCACCCTCACCCGCGCCGCGGATGTGATCCATTTCGACCGGTGGTGGAATCCCGCGGTCGAAGCCCAGGCCTCCGACCGGGTGCACCGGATCGGGCAGACCCGCACGGTCACCGTCACCACACTGACCTCGGCCACCACGGTCGAGGAACATATCGCGGGGATGCAGCGCCGCAAATCCGCGCTCACCGATCTCGGCGACGGGAGCGGTATCGCCGATCTCGCCCGGCTCGACGACGAACGGCTCCTGGAAGTGCTGCGACGGAAGCGGGGAAACTGATGGCGGACAACGAATTCGGCTACACCCGCTGGGGAATGGACTGGGTCCGGCTGGCCGAGCCGCTACGGCAGACCCGCCCCGAGCCGCTGCTCCCGCGGGCACGCAGTATCGCCCGCAACGACGGGGTCCGGTCCGTGGTGGAAGGGCGGATCGTCCGCGCGCACATCCACCGCGGGGGCCAGGCCTCGGTCGTCCATCTCGAACTGGCGCCGCTCACCCGGACCGCGCTCACGGCATTGCCCGCGATCATCGGCGCCGGACCCGCTCTGCTGACCGACGAAATGCACGCGGCGGCCCTCGCGGCGGGCGTCTCGGTGGCCCCGCGACCCGCGGCGATCGACTGCTCCTGCAGCGCGCGCACCGCACGCTGTCTCCACCTGCTGGCCACGTTCTACGATCTCGCCCGGCGGGTGGACGAGGATCCGCGGCTGAGCCTGGATATGCAGGGGTACGGCCACCCGGATCGTGGGGCCGCGCCGGACGATTCCGGCGACGGGCCGGAAACACCGCGCTGGATACCGCTCCACGCACTGGACCCCGCGATGTTCTTCGAAGTGTGAACCCGGACACCGACGCCGAGACATGCACATGTCCACCGAACCGGGCCGCCACGGGGACCGCGACCGGTTCACATCCGGCGTAGCGCCGCGATCCGCTCGCCGAGCTGGTCGGCGGTGGCCAGTGCGGTGGGCGGCCCGCCGCACTGGCGCCGGAGCTCGCCGTGGATCACCCCGTGTGGCTTACCGGTGCGGTGGTGATGCATCGCGACCAGGCTGTTCAGCTCGCGCCGCAGTTCGCCCAATTTGTCGGCGGTCGCCACCCGCTCGGCGGCATTACCCGCTGCCGGGGACGCGGGGGCCGGGGCCTCCGGTTCGGCCTTGGACCGGTCGGCGATCTGCCGGGCCTGCCGCTCCCGCAGCAGGGCGCGCATCTGATCGGCATCGAGCAGACCGGGAATGCCGAGGTAGTCGGCTTCTTCGGCGCTACCGGCGAAGGTCGCGGTACCGAACGAGGATCCGTCGTAGATCACCTGGTCCAGTTCGGCGTCGGCGGCCAGCGGCACGAATGCCTTCTCCTCCTCGCCCGGTTCGTCCTGCTGCTTGTTCGCCTCGGCGAGCAGGTCGTCGTCGAGACCGTCCTTCTCGCGATGCGGCTTCCCGATGACATGGTCGCGCTGCACCTCGAGCTGCGCGGCCAGATCCAGCAGCACCGGAACCGACGGCAGGAACACACTCGCGGTCTCGCCCGGCCGCCGGGCGCGGACGAAACGGCCGATGGCCTGGGCGAAATACAGCGGCGTCGAGGCGCTGGTGGCGTACACACCGACGGCCAGCCGCGGGACGTCCACCCCCTCGGAGACCATCCGCACCGCGACCATCCACGGCTGGGTGCCCGCACTGAACTCACCGATCCGGGCCGAGGAGGTGGGGTCGTCGGAGAGCACCAGCACCGGCCGGTTACCGGTGAGATGCTCGATCAGCTCCGCGTAGGCGCGGGCCCGTTCCTGATCGGAGGCGATCACCAGGCCACCGGCATCGTGCATACCGCCCTCACGCAACTGCGCCAGCCGCATATCCGCCGCGCGCAGTACCGCGTAGATCCAGTCTCCCGCCGGATCGAGCGCGGTGCGCCAGGCGCGGGCGGTCTGTTCGGCGTTCAGCGGTTCGCCGAGCCGCGCGGTGTACTCTTCGCCCGCGCTGTCGCGCCAATGCGCTTCGCCGGAGTAGGCGAGGAACACCACCGGCCGCACGACCCCGTCGGTGAGCGCCTCGGTGTAGCCGTAACTGTGATCGGCCCGGGACCGCGGCAGACCGGCCTCGTCGGGTTCATAGGTGATGAACGGGATCTGGCTGTCGTCGCTGCGGAACGGGGTACCGGTGAGTGCCAGCCGGCGGGTGGCGTCACCGAACGCCTCGGCCACCGCGTCGCCCCAGCTCTTGGAATCGCCGGCGTGATGAATCTCGTCCAGGATCACCAGGGTGCGCCGGTTCTCGGTGCGCACCCGGTGCTTGAACGGGTGCGCGGCGATCTGGGCGTAGGTGACCACCACGCCGTGATAGTCCCCCGAGGTGCCGCCGGTGGTGTTGGAGAAGTTCGAATCCAGCGCCAGTCCCGAGCGCGCCCCCGACGCGGCCCACTGATGTTTCAAATGTTCGGTCGGCGCGACCACGGTGATCTGGTCGACCGTGCGATCGGCCAGCAATTCCGCCGCGACCCGCAGCGCGAAGGTGGTCTTACCGGCCCCGGGCGTCGCCACAGCAAGGAAATCACGGGGTTTGGTTGCCAGGTACCGGGTGAGCGCGCGCCGCTGCCACGCGCGCAGGGATGCGCCCGGAGCCTCCGTCGCAATAGCACCGCTCGCATCGGTCACGGAGACAAACACTAGCGGCCGTGGCGGCGATGGCGCCAAACCGGCGCGGGCGCGCGACGGGCGTCACACACCGTGGGGGACGGTTTCCGGAGCACGCTCGGTAACCGGCGATTCACCGATCGACCCCCGACACGTTGCCGGCCGCCATACCGCTGGGCGCCCGGGTGCGCGATGCTGGACAGACCATGCACAGTTACGGACGCGGACCCGGCGCGGACCCGTCGGGTACCGCGTGGGTCCGGCGCGCCCTCGCCCAGATCGGCCGGCTGGTGGTCCGGGTGGCCGTCAAGGCCTGGGACGACTCGATCTTCGCGAAATCCGCTGCCGCCGCCTTCTGGCAGACCCTGTCGCTGGTACCGCTGCTGTTCGGTCTGCTGGGCGGGCTGGGTTACGTCAGCGGTCTGTTCGGGCCGGACACCGTGGAGATCGTGGAATCGAAAGCGCTCACATTCAGTCGCGACCTGTTCAGTCAGAGTGTGGTCACCGATCTGATCGAACCGACGATCCGCGATGTGCTCGGGCGCGGCCGGGCCGCATTCGTCTCGGTGGGTTTCGTACTCTCGCTGTGGGCCGGGTCCTCGGCCATGGCGACCTTCGTCGACGCGATCGTGGAGGCACACGGCCAGCAGGACGCCCGGAACCCGATCTGGCAGCGCATCTTCGCCCTGCTCCTCTACGTCCAGTTCCTGATCGCGGCGATCTTCATCCTGCCGCTCGTCGCGCTGGGCCCGGTGCTCATCGGGCGGGTACTGCCGGATTCGTGGCTGGAGCCGGGCCTGCGCCTGATCGACATGTTCTACTACCCGGCGGTGGGGTTGCTGCTCATCGTCGGACTGGCCACGCTGTACAAACTCGCGCTGCACAGTTCGCTGCCATACCACCGGCTTTTCTGCGGGGCGTTGCTGGCGGCGGTGTTCTTCATGGCGGCCAGCGATATCCTGCGCCACTACCTGGCCCTGGTGACCCGGACGGGGGTCACCTACGGTGCCCTGGCCACCCCGATCGCCTTCCTGCTGTTCACGTTCTTCCTGGGTTTCGCGGTGATCCTCGGCGCCGAATTCAACGCGGCGGTCCAGGAGTTCTGGCCGGCCCGGGCCACCCGGATGGAACAGTTCAAGGTATGGCTGGCCAAACGCCGCAGCGAAGCGCAGGGCGAAGCGGAGGCCGATCCGGCCGATGCGGGTTCACACCGGGTCCCGCGCCGGCGCGGCGCACGACGCGGCGACGACAGCGGCCCGGAGGGCGGTTCTGCGGGCGCAACACCGGCTCCGCTGGCCACCCGCTGACTGCCGCCCGGACACGTCGACGATCGACGAGCCGGCTGGGCGGGCCGCTGCCGGACGGACAGTGCGGACCTGTTTCTCCTGAACCGGCCCGGCCGGAGGTCGCCCGGTACCGCGACTTGCCGGTACCGCCCACGGCGCCCGCGCGCGGGGCCCGATGCTCCGGGGCCGGATGGCGCTCAGTCGCCCTTACGGAGGGTCTCGTAGACCTTCTTGCACTCGGGGCAGACCGGCGAGCCGGGCTTCGGCGAGCGCGTCACCGGGAAGACTTCACCGCACAGCGCGACCACCATGGTGCCCATCACGGCACTCTCGGCGATCTTGTTCTTCTTCACGTAGTGGAAGAACTTGGGGGTGTCGTCACCGGTGGTCTCGTCGGTGGTCGTATCGGGGCGGATCAGAGTATCGGTACTCACGCCCTCCATGATGCCGCATCGCGGCACCCCGCTCGCACGATCACCCCCACGACCGGCCCGTACCGGCGTGTGGCGATGGCGCCGCCCCGCCGTTCCGCCGGCCCGGGCGGGCGGTCGACGCGACGGGGCGGCGCGAAAAGCGGTCGGTCCGGCCGGGAGAAGACACGGCCCTCGGCCCCCCGGCCGACAGAGATCCGGCACCCTCTCGAAGGCGGCCGAACCCGGCGGCGCGGCCGTCGTGCGAGTTACCAGTGGACGCGTTGTACACGGCGGCGGAGATAGTGCAAGACTCGAAGGTATGCAGCAGCACGGCGAAGACTCCGAGCGCGGCTCGGAGCACCTCGACGCCGGTGCGAGCGGTCCCGGTGAGCCCTCCGGCACGCCGCGGCCGGCCCGTCCCTCTCGTTCGCGCGGATACTTCCCCGGCGACGACGCCAGACACGCGGCGCTGATCACGAAGGCGGCCCCGTCCTTCGAGGAGCAACACCGGGCCCGCGTTCGCCGGTACACGATCATCATGGCGTTCCGGATCCCGGCGCTGATCCTGGCCGGGGTGGCCTACACGGTCTTCGGGAACGCCCTGATCTCGATCCTGATCATGGCGGCTTCGGTACCCCTGCCGTGGATCGCGGTTCTCATCGCCAACGACCGGCCACCGCGGGACAAGAACGAACCCAGCCGCTGGGATCGCCCGCGCCCCGCGCTGGAGGAGCGCCGGCACGATCAGATCGACGGCTGAACCGCTCGTCATCGCCGACTCAGGCCACCTCGGCCACGGCGGTGCGGCCATCGGGCCGAGCCCGCCGAGGTGGCAGAGTACCGCTGTGCCCACCTCCGGATCGACCGTCCGATCACCGCTGACCGCCCTGTGCCCGTCCCTGCGCACCGCGCTGACCAGGGTCGGATACGACGCCGACACCCTGCTCGAAACGCTGGGCGACGAAGCGCACAGCGCCCTGGGCCGCGGGGAACCGGTACCGGTGCGCCGGGCCGCGCGGGCCGCCGGTGATCTAGGTGCCCTCGTCCGCCTGCTACTCCTCGGTGACGCCTTGAACGAGCGCGAGGTGGCCGCGGCACTGGCCCCGGTCCGGATCGACGAGGCCGTGGCGGCCGGACTGTTGACCCGCTCGGGCGACGAGGTCCGCGCGGCGCTGGACCTGCGCCCGACCGATATCGGCGCGGGCAACCGCTGGATACTGTCCGACCTCGACGATTCGATGCACCGGCGGACCCTGACCGAAGACCATGTACTCGGCGTCGGCCATGCCTCACTCTCACTGCTGCGAGCCACCCCGACGGCACCGGTCGGCTCGGTGCTGGATCTGGGCACCGGCTGCGGTATCCAGGCCGTGCACGCCGCGTCCTACGCCCGGTCGGTCACCGCCACGGATGTGAATCCGCGCGCGCTGTGGCTGGCCGAGGCCACCGCGGCGCTCAACGATCTGACTATCGACCTGGTGCCCGGGTCGTGGTTCGAACCCGTCGCCGGGCGCCGGTTCGATCAGGTGGTCGCCAATCCTCCCTTCGTGGTCGGGCCCGCCCGGGTCGAGCACACCTACCGGGATTCCGGGCTCGCCCTCGACGGCGCCAGCGAACTGGTGATCTCGGGTGTCCCCGGGCTGCTGGCCCCCGGCGGAACCGCCGCGGTACTGGCCGCCTGGGTGCACACCGAGGACCAGGACTGGCGGCAGCGCGTCTCGAGCTGGTTGCCCGCGCACGGTATCGACGCGTGGGCCGTCCAGCGTGATGTCGCCGACCCCGCGCTCTACGTAGGCACCTGGCTGCGCGACGCCGGCCTCGATCCGCGTACCCCGGCGGCCCAGCAGCGGGCCGAGGAATGGCTGAGCGCGCTGGACCAGGCCGAGGTGACCGGTATCGGTTTCGGTTTCGTCTACCTGCGCGCCGTCGACGCGCCGACCGAACTACTGGCCGAGGACCTCACCCACGGTTTCGACGATCCACTCGGCGCGGAAGCGCTGGCCTACTTCCAGCGGTCCGCCTGGTTGCGCGATATCGCCGGTGATCCGGACCGGGCCCGGCGCTCGCGCTACCGGGTCGACCCGGCCACCGCCCTCGAGCGGGTGTCGCTGCCGGGTGAGCAGGGCTGGAAGCAGCAGGTGATGCGCTTGCACCGGGGCGACGGACCGCGGTGGCAGCACGAGGTGGACGAGACGACGGTCTCCCTGCTGGCGGGAATGCGGCCCGACGGCCTGCCGTTGTACGAACTGATCGAACTGCTGGCACTGTCACAGGGAGCGGAGGAGGTCTCCCCCGAGTTCGCGGATGCCGCCCTCGGAGTGGTCACCGGTTTGGTGCGGCACGGGTTGATCCACCCGGTCCCGCACTAGGGGTACGCCCCCACCGCGTGTTCCGCCACCTGCCGAGGGCTCTCCTTCTCAGGAACTTCTCAGAACGTCACAGTGAAAACCGCAGTTCAGAGCGGTTTATCCGCGCCCGGCGAGGGAACTTTCCCTATGTCGGGTCCGTTGTTCGGAGTGAGACACCACCGACAGGAGGCAAGTCATGACAAGCCCCGCCACCACTCGTGTGCGCCCCAGTGATACGGACCTCGACGCTTCGAGCCCCGCCGCCGATCTGGTACGCGTGTACCTGAACGGAATCGGCCGGACCGCCCTGCTCACAGCTGCCGACGAAGTCGAACTGGCCAAGCGCATCGAGGCGGGTCTCTACGCCCAGCACCTGCTGGAGACCGGCAAGCGTTTGTCGGCGACCCGCAAGCGTGATCTGGCCCTCGTCGTCCGAGAAGGCCAGGCCGCGCGTTCGCACCTGCTGGAAGCCAACCTGCGTCTGGTCGTCTCGCTCGCCAAGCGGTACACGGGCCGTGGGATGCCGCTGCTGGACCTCATCCAGGAGGGCAATCTGGGCCTGATCCGCGCGATGGAGAAGTTCGACTACGCAAAGGGCTTCAAATTCTCGACCTACGCCACGTGGTGGATCCGGCAGGCGATCACCAGGGGTATGGCCGATCAGAGTCGTACCATCCGGCTCCCGGTCCATCTGGTCGAACAGGTCAACAAGCTCGCCCGGATCAAGCGCGAACTACATCAGCAGCTCGGCCGGGAGGCCACCGACGAGGAACTCGCCTCCGAGTCGGGTATCGCGGTGGAGAAGATCGCCGATCTGCTCGACCACAGCCGCGATCCGGTGAGCCTGGACATGCCGGTGGGTAACGACGAAGAAGCCCCGCTGGGCGATTTCATCGAGGACTCCGAGGCCACCTCGGCCGAGAGCGCCGTGATCGCCGGCCTGTTGCACCGCGACGTCCGCAGCGTGCTCAACACGCTCGACGAACGCGAACAGCAGGTGATCCGTCTGCGGTTCGGTCTGGACGACGGCCAGCCGCGCACCCTGGATCAGATCGGCAAGCTGTTCGGTCTGTCCCGGGAACGTGTCCGGCAGATCGAGCGTGAGGTCATGTCCAAACTGCGGAAGGGCGAGCGGGCGGACCGGCTGCGCGCCTACGCGAGCTGATAGCAACACCAACCAAGAAACGGTGACCGGCCGGTTTCGGCCGGTCACGTTGTCTCGATACCCTGGGCCGGCACCGCCTCATCCTCGGCCGGACGACGCTTCGCCGGGTCCCGGCTCTTACCGGCCCGCCGACCGAACCGTCACGATCGGCGGCCGTCCCGGCCGCCGGGCCCGCCGGTGGCCCGCCACCCGGCCTCCCTACCCCAATCGACGTGGCCCGATGTCGAAACGGCTCGGCTGCGGACCGATCCGGGCGCGGGCATAGAGGATCGCCGCCGATTCCGGGGCGGCCAGCACCGGCTCGAAGGACAGTTCCCGCAGCTCGGGGAGATCGTCGGACATCGCCGAAATACGCCGGGTGAGTTCGATGAGAGCCGCTTTGTCCACCCGGGGACTGGCCGGGGTTCCGTTCAGCAGCGGGGCGGCACGCGGCGCATCGATCAGCGCGGCGGCCTCCTGGGCCGACAGGGGCAGCGCTCGATAGGCCCGATCCCCGAGAAGTTCGATGATCGGGCCGGACAGCCCGAATTCGATGACCGAACCGAACGCCGGGTCGTCCTGAACCTTCAATACACAACCGACTCCCTTGGGCGCCATGCGCTGAATATGCAGGAGCGGATCCCCGCACAGCTCGACCAGATCGCGATAGGCCTGGCGGACCGCGTCCGGGCGCCACAGGTCCAGCCGCACCCAGCTCATATCGGGGCGGCGACGCCAGCTCTCGTTGGTGGCCTTCGCCGCCACCGGATAGCCCAGCTCCTCGGCCGCCGCCACGGCTGCCTCGGCGCCGCGGACCGCCCGGAACTCCACCACGGAGATGCCGTAGCAGTCGAGCAGTAGAACGGTCTCGTCGTCGGTCAGCCACCGCCCGCCCGGATCGGTCGTCCACTGCTCCATCAGCCGCACGGCCCGCTCGCTGTCGATACCGGCCGGTCGCCCGTTCTCGTCGCCGGCGTGGACGGTATCGGAGGCCGGGGAGGCGGGCAGGTCGCGCCAGCGCGCGTAGCGATGCACTCTGGCCAGCGCGCGGACCGCGCGTGCCGGATCGGGGAAGGACGGAATGGATCCGCGGATCGCGGCCGCGCCGGGACCACGGACGGCCAGCAGATTCGGGATACCGTCTCCGCCGGCGAAGGTGGTGAGCACCGGTTTGGTCGCGGGCACCGAGGCCACAGCCGCCCGGATCGCCTCGGCATATCCGGTCTGCGGCAGCGGAATCGGCGGCGCGAAGATCACGATCACCGCATCGGTGTTCTCGGCTTCGAGTGCCGCGGCGACAGCGGTCCGGAAGTCCTCCGGTGTGGCCTGCGGACCGAGGTCCACCGGGTCGAGCACGGTGAGCCCCTCACTGCGCGCCGCGTCGGAGGTCAGCCAGTTGAGTGCGGTGCTGTTGCCCACCACGGCCGGACGCGGCCCGCGGGGCAGCGGCTGATAGCCCAGCAGGGCCGCGCAGTCGAACATCTCGGAAATCGAATCAGCCTGCACCACACCGGATTGCGCGAACAGATCGCGCACGATCGACCGATCCAGCCCCCCGTCCGACATCCCGCGTGCGGCCAGCCGGCTGGGGCTGACCGCGACGATCGGTTTGTTGCGGGCCACCCGGCGCGCGATGCGGGAGAATTTGCGCGGATTACCGAAACTCTCCAGGTACAGCAGGATCACATCGGTATCGGCGTCGGTATCCCAGTACTGCAGCAGATCGTTACCCGAGACATCGGCACGGTTACCGGCGGAAACGAAGGTGGACAACCCCAGATTGCGCGTGGCGGCCTCGGCCAGGATGGCCACCCCGAGCGGTCCCGACTGGCAGAAGAATCCGATCCGCCCGCGGCCCGGCAACAGCGTGGCCAGCGTGGCATTGAGACCGACCGCCGGGTCGGTGTTCGCGATACCCAGCGCGCTCGGGCCCACCACGCGCATGCCGTGCCCCCGGGCAGCGGCGACGAGTTCGGCCTCCGCGTTGCGGCCCTGTTCCCCCGTCTCCCCGAACCCCGCCGACAGCACCAGTAGGCCCTTGACGCCCTTGGCCATACAGTCGTCGAGCACCGATCCGATGGCGGCCGCGGGGACCGCGACGACGGCCAGGTCCACCTCGTCCGGGATATCGCGCACCGTCGGATACGCGTGGACACCGCGGACCGAACGCCGCTCGGGGTTCACCGGGTACACCGCCCCCTGGAACGTTCCGTCCAGCAGATTGGCCAGCACCACACCACCGACGCGCGTGGTGCTCGGCGTCGCGCCGATCACCGCCACCGACCGCGGGGCCAGCAGGTTGCCCACACTGCGTGCCTCCGAGGCCCGTTCCCGCGCGTCGCGCACCGAGCGCAACGCCTCGGTGGGATCGATGGCGAATTCCAGATGCAGCACCGAGCCGTCACGACTGCGCTCCACCTGGTAGCCCGCCTCACGGAACACGGTGACCATCACCGTGTTCTCGGCCAGCACCTCGGCGACGAAGGTGTCGATCCGGTTCTCTGCGGCCGCGCCGGCCAGATGTTCGAGCAGGATCGATCCGAGCCCGCGTCCCTGATGCTCGTCGGCCACCACGAAGGCGACCTCCGCCGCGCGCGAGCCGGTACGGTCCAGGATCTCGTAGCGCCCGACGGCGATGATCGCGTCCCCCAGGACGACGACAAGTCCTACCCGGTCCCGGTAGTCGAGGTGGGTGGTGCGGTGCAGATCCTTCGGCGATATCCGCGGATAGGGCCCGAAATAACGCAGGTAGCGGCTGCGCTCGGACAGCGCGGTGTGGAATCGCTGCAGTTCATCGGCGTCGCCCGGAATGATCGGGCGCACCCGCACCACACCGCCGTCGGAGGCCAGGACATCGGCCTGCCAGTGCAGCGGCGCCGGCGGCGCATCGTCGGGCACACGGTCGGTGGGGTCAGTCACGCGGATCCTCCGGATCGAGGCCGAGCGGGCCGAAGCACGCCCGGCGGGTGGCGAGAACGGCCGTATCGACGGCGCGCTGGGCACGGTCGAGCCGGGCGTCCCCGGTTTCGGCGGTCCCCCCGGGACCGTCCCAGCGCCGGAACGCGATATCCACACCGTCGCCCATGGTGCGGGGCGGTGATACCCGCGGCCTGTCGGTGCGCACGAGATCGATCCAATCCTGCGGTACCGCGGTCGCCGGGTCCACCGGGCGGTCGAGCGCGATACCCAGGAGATGGGTCCAGGCCCGTGGCACCACCCGCACCAGGCCGTACCCACCGCCACCGACCGCCAACCACCGCCCCTCGGCATATCGGTCGGCCAGCTCCCGCATCGCCAGGAAGGCCGCCCGCTGCCCCTCGATACCCAACTCCAGCTCCGCAAGCGGATCCTCGCGGTGGGTGTCCACCCCGCACTGGCTGACCACCAGCTGGGGCCGGAACGCCGCCACCGCGCCGGGTACCACCGCATGGAAGGCGCGCAGCCATTGCGGATCGCGGGTACCCGGCAGCAGCGGGAGATTGATCACGGTGCCGTCTCCGGGGCCGCTACCGGTCTCGTCCGGCCAGCCGGTGTTCGGCCACAGTGTGGCGGGATGCTGGTGGATCGAGACGGTGAGCACTCGCGGGTCCCGATAGAACGCGTGCTGTACGCCGTCGCCGTGATGGACATCCACATCGAGGTAGGCGATCCGGTCGAAACCGTGGTCGAGCAGCCAGGAGATGGCCACCGCCGCGTCGTTGTACACACAGAAACCGGCGGCCCGGCCCGGCATGGCGTGGTGCATACCGCCGCCGATACTCACCGCCCGCCGCGTGGCGCCCGTGGCGATGGCACGCGCCGCGGCCAGGGTGCCGCCGACGATCACCGACGCGGCCTCGTGCATCCGGGGGAACACCGGATTATCGCTGGACCCGAGCCCGTACGGCGGATCGACCGGAAGATCGCCCACCGTTTCCCGCGGCACCACCGAGCGCACCGCCTCGATGTAGTCGCCGGTGTGTATTCGGAGCAATTCCTCGCGACCGGCCGCGCCGGGCTCCAGGAGCTCGATTCCGTCGAGTACCCCGAGCGAGCGCGCCAGCGCCATCGTGTACTGCAGACGGACCGGTTTCATCGGATGCTCGGGGGTCCACGAGTAATCCAGGAAACGGTCGGTCCACACAACGGTCCCCGGTTCCCCGGAGCCGGGGTTCACGTCCGGCGGTGCAGTGGCCATGATCGCAACCGTATCGGGAAGGGTGCAACCCCATCGCACGTTGTCATGCAGTAGAAATAGATGTATGCGCGACTGCGGCGTCGGGCCGCGCGCCGAATGTATTCCCATCGCGTCAGGCGACCCGTTCGTTTCGACCGGGGTCGCTGGTGCGCAGGTAGAATTCGTGCCGACGAAGGGGCAACAGTGAAGGATCTGGTCGACACCACGGAGATGTATCTCCGTACCATCTACGACCTCGAGGAGGAGGGCGTAGTACCCCTGCGCGCCCGGATCGCCGAGCGCCTCGAGCAGAGCGGCCCCACGGTCAGCCAGACCGTGGCCCGGATGGAACGCGACGGACTGCTGCTCGTCGCGGGTGACCGGCATCTCGAACTGACCGAGAAGGGCCGCAGTATGGCAGTCGCGGTCATGCGCAAACATCGGCTGGCCGAGCGGTTGCTGGTGGACATCATCGGGCTGGACTGGCAGAACGTGCATGCCGAAGCCTGTCGCTGGGAACATGTGATGAGCGAGGATGTCGAGCGCCGGCTGGTCGAGGTGCTCAACCATCCCACGACCTCTCCCTACGGCAACCCCATCCCCGGCTTGGACGAACTCGGTATCTCCGCGACCCAGTCGCTGGAGGAACCGCTGAAGCGGTTGTCCGAATTGCCGCAGGGCCGTACGCACGCGGTGGTGGTGCGCCGGCTGGCCGAACACATTCAGACCGATCCCGAGGTGATCGGCCGGCTGCGGGAGGCGGGCGTGGTGCCCGACGCCCGGGTCACCGTCGAGAGCAAACCGGGCGCCGTCGTCATCACGGTGCCGGGCCACTCGAGGTACGAACTGCCCGACGAAATGGCCCACGCCGTTCAGGTGAAGCTGGTCTGATCGATGAAACTTCTGGTCACCGGCGGAGCCGGTTATGTGGGTGGCGTCTGCGCGCTCGTACTGCGGGAGCAGGGACACGAGGTGGTGGTCGTCGACGATCTGTCGACGGGTAATGCCGACGGGGTCCCCGAGGGCGTCGAATTCGTCGAAGGTGATATCGCCGAGGCCGCGCCGGATCTGCTGCGCATCCGGCAATTCGACGGAGTTCTGCATTTCGCGGCACAGTCGCTGGTCGGTGAATCGGTACAGCGACCCGAAAAGTACTGGCACGGCAATGTGGTGAAAACACTCGCCCTGCTCGAAGCGATGCGCGAAACCGATACCCGGCGATTGGTCTTCTCGTCGACGGCGGCGGTGTACGGCGAGCCGGAACAGGTCCCGATCACCGAGGATGCGCCGGCTCGCCCCACCAACCCCTACGGCGCCTCGAAGCTGGCGATCGATCACGCCATCACTTCGTATTCCGTCGCGCACGGTCTGGCCGCCACCAGCCTGCGCTATTTCAATGTGGCCGGGGCCTACGGCGGTCTCGGCGAGAACCGGGTGGTGGAGACGCATCTGATCCCGCTGGTACTGCAGGTGGCTGCGGGACACCGGGATTCCATTTCGGTGTTCGGCACCGATTGGCCGACCCACGACGGCACCGCGGTCCGCGACTACATCCATATTCTGGACCTGGCGCAGGCGCATCTGCTGGCCCTGGAGACCGCCGCGGCGAGCACCCACCGGGTGTTCAACCTCGGTAGCGGTACGGGATTCTCCGTACGCGAGGTGATCTCGGCGTGCGAACGGGTCACCGGCGGACCCATCGCCGCGGTCGACGCCCCGCACCGCGCTGGTGACCCGGCTGTGCTGATCGCCTCCAGCGGGCGTGCGATCGACGAGCTCGGCTGGAAGCCGGAGCACAACGACCTCGACGAGATCGTCTCCACCGCCTGGAGTTATTTGCGGGGCCTCGGCTCGCGCGCGCACAGCGCGCGCTGATCCGGCCCCGGCCGGTCTCACCACACCGCGGCCGGGTCGACGCCCAGAGCGGTGGCGGCGTCCCGGCCGCACTGCGCCAGATCGCGGAGGCGTTCAGGACGCATACCGGCCTCCAGGGCGGTGTGCAGCAGTGCGGCCATCGAGTGGTGCGGCTCGGCATCCAACGCCGCGTCCAGGGCGATTCCGGCGAACGGGCCGTCGCCCCGCACGTAGGCGAAATAGCCCAGCAGGGTCGCCGCTTCCGCTCGGTCGGCGCCGTCCAGCGCGCGAGTCAGCAGGGCCAGCAGGCTCTCGGCCGCTTCGGCATGCGCGGTATCGGCCACGGCGAAGACGGAATCGCGAACCTCCCGGTCACGGAGGGCCACCGCGATTTGGGCAAGCTCCCGGGCATCGAGTCCGGGGCCGGATTCGGCGTTCGCGATGAGCCAGAGCACGGTCATCAGTTCGCCGCGCAGATAACCGGCCGGATCGCCACGCTGCGCGGCGGCCACATATCTGTCCTTGGCGCGGCCCCTGGCATCCTCCAGTTCACTCGACACCCGCGCGCGCAGGGCGTCGTCCGGAGCGACCAATGCCGTCAGTTCGTCCCGGCTGTGGCGAATCGGCCGTCCGTCCAGAACCCGGCCGAGGGTGACCGCCGAGGCCACCGGATCGGCGATCTGCCCGCGGCGCGGTGGGCCCGTCACGCTCCACCACGGCTGTCGGGCCGCGATCGACCGAGCGGCCCAGGCGCCCCGCACCGGCACGGCGTGGGACGCCAGCTGCCGTTCCAGTTCTCCGAATATCGGGATTCGTTGCGGTCCAGCGGGTTCACCATCGGTGAGCGCGTCGTCCACCAGGACGGCGAGCACTCCGACCACTCCCGGGCGGGCACAGACCCGCGCGGCCGCGGCGGCCACCGTCTCGCTATCGGAGGGGGCACCGGTGCCGGGATGCCGGAGGTCGAACCGCACCACGAGATCGATGACCGCACTCTCCGCCGTGGGGGCCGCGCACAGGACGGCCAGTACCAGCGAACGCTCCGGCCGGAAGCCGAGCATGGCGGGGAGCGCGGCCAGCAGATCTCCCGGGTCGTCGAGCCGGGCGGGGCCGGTACGGAGCGGGCGGTCGTACTCGTCACCGGCCCGGTCGGCGCAGCGTGCCCGCGACGCCGCGGCGTACTCGTAGGTACCCCGCCCGGGGACACCCGAGCCGGAAACACACACACCGGGCGCGGCGGGCGCCGGAACCGGGCGGGCCCCGCCGCGCGCGGCCAGCGCCCGCGCTGTAGGGCACCGTCCCGCGGCCCGGTCGGCACGGGGTGGGGCGGGAGCCGGGCGGCCGGCTCGGTGCGGAACCGACGGAGCGTCGGCGGAGGCGGGACGGGAGGACGGCGCAGCGGAGGTCATGGCCCGAGCATGCGGTATCGGATCTCGTGCAACACGGGCGTGAACTGGGAAAACACCGGTTCTCACGAAGTCTGTGGACAACTCGGGGTTGTGGACAACTCCGGTCGGCCGCAGGCCCCGCGCCGGGACCGGGTTGCCGACTCGAAAATCGGGTACATCCAGAAGCGGAGTGTGCCAGACTCCCCGGTGCGTTCACCGGCCACAAGACCACACCGACTTCCCGACCCGCCGCCACCGGGACCGGGGAATTCACCGGCGGCGACCGCTGTTGTCAGCACAGAGAGCCGATGTACGGCCGCGTGTGGCCCTACATCGGCATGGGGGACAATGGAGGGCGATTCGCGGCTCGCGGCACGGCAGCGGATACCAGCAGTGTTGCCCGACCCGCCCGCCACGGATCGCGCAGGAAGGAGTACGCGATGGACTACGAGTCGCGAATGTACGAACTGGAGTTCCCGGCTCCGCAGCTGTCGTCCGACGACGGCTCGGGGCCGGTCCTGGTGCACGGCTTGGAGGGGTACTCCGACGCGGGTCATGCGGTGCGGCTGGCCACGACTCACCTGCGGGAGAGCCTGGAGAGCGAACTCGTCGCCTCGTTCGATGTGGACGAGCTGCTGGACTATCGCTCGCGGCGCCCCCTGATGACCTTCAAAACCGATCATTTCTCCGAGTACGCCGAGCCCGAGCTGAACCTGTGGGCACTGCGCGATACCGAGGGCACCCCGTTTCTGCTGCTCGCGGGCATGGAGCCGGATCTGCGCTGGGAGAAGTTCACCACCGCGGTGCGGTTGCTGGCCGAGCAGCTCGGTGTGCGCCGCAGTATCGGTCTGAGCGCCATCCCGATGGCGGTTCCGCACACCCGGCCGCTGGGGCTCACCGCGCATTCGTCCAACCGCGATCTCATCCCGGACAATCAGCGCTGGCCGGGTGAACTGCAGGTACCGGCGAGTGCGGCCACGTTGCTGGAGTACCGCCTGGCCCAGCACGGGCACGAATCGCTGGGGTTCTCGGTACACGTCCCGCACTATCTGGCGCAGACCTCCTACCCGGAAGCCGCGCAGACCCTGCTCGAACATGTCGGCGAGAACGCGGGCCTCGAGTTCCCGCTCGCCGCGCTGGGTGAAGCGGCGGCGCGGGTGCGTGAGCAGGTCAACGAGCACATCGCCGGCAACGCGGAAGTGGAGACGGTGGTGCACGCGCTGGAGCGCCAGTACGACACCTTCGTCAGCGCCCAGGAACGACAGTCCAGCTTGCTGGTCGGTGAGGGTGAGCTGCCCAGCGGCGACGAATTGGGTGCCGAATTCGAGCGTTTCCTCGCCGAGCAGGGCGGCTACTCCGGCGACAACGACGAACGCGGCTGATGCGCCGCGGCCGGTGAGACCCGGCATACGCCCACCGTGCCGGTGATCGGGGCGCGGCAGCCCGTAGGGTGTCCGGGGTGGATCTGACCGAACTGCTCGAGATACCGGGGACCGACGCCGACGCACTGTACGAGTCGTTCGCGATATGGGCCGCCGAGCAGGGTACCGCGCTCTATCCGGCTCAGGACGAGGCGTTGCTGGAGCTGGCGGCCGGATCCCATGTCATTCTCGCCACCCCCACCGGTTCCGGGAAATCGCTGGTCGCCGTGGGTGCGCATCTCTTCGCGCTGACCCGGGGCCTGCGCAGCTACTACACCGCGCCGATCAAGGCGCTGGTGAGTGAGAAATTCTTCGCGCTGTGCGAGGTTTTCGGCGCCGAACGGGTCGGCATGGTGACCGGAGACGCCGCGGTGAATCCGACCGCGCCCATCATCTGCGCCACCGCCGAAATCCTCGCCAATCTGGCATTGCGGGAGGGATCCGAGGCCGATATCGGGCAGGTGGTGATGGACGAATTCCATTTCTACGCCGATCCCGACCGCGGCTGGGCCTGGCAGGTGCCGCTGCTCGAGCTACCCCGCGCGCAATTCCTGCTGATGTCGGCCACGCTGGGCGAGGTCGATTTCTTCGCCGCCGACCTCGAGCGGCGTACCGGTCGCGCCGCCGCGGTGGTCGCGGGTACGGAACGCCCGGTGCCGCTGCATTTCTCCTACGCGCGCACGCCGATCACCGAAACGCTGACCGAACTGGTCACCACTCATCAGGCTCCGGTGTATGTCGTCCATTTCACCCAGGCCGCGGCTCTGGAACGGGCGCAGGCGCTGACCAGCGCGAACTTCGCCAGCCGGGCCGAGAAGGACGCCATCGCGGAAGCGCTGGGCGAGTTCCGTTTCTCGTCCGGTTTCGGGAAAACTCTCTCCCGCCTCATCCGGCACGGTATCGGCGTCCATCACGCCGGGATGCTGCCCAAATATCGCCGGCTGGTGGAGCGGCTCGCCCAGGACGGATTGCTGAAGGTCGTCTGCGGCACCGACACCCTGGGCGTCGGGATCAATGTCCCGATCCGCACCGTGTTGTTGACCGGTCTCACCAAATTCGACGGTGTGCGCACCCGGCGGCTCAAGGCCCGGGAATTCCACCAGATCGCGGGGCGGGCCGGGCGGGCCGGTTTCGACACCATGGGCACCGTGGTGGTGCAGGCACCCGAACACGAGGTCGAGAACACCCGGTTGCTGGCCAAAGCCGGTGACGACCCGAAGAAGCTGCGCAAAGTACAGCGCCGCAAACCACCCGAGGGATTCGTCTCGTGGAGCGAGGAGACCTTCGACCGGCTGGTCGCCGCCGCACCCGAACCCATGGTGTCGCGTTTCGCGGTGACCAACGCGATGCTGCTGAATGTGATCGCGCGGCCGGGCAATTGCTTCCGGGCCATGCGGCATCTGCTGGAGGACAATCACGAACCGCGACCGGCACAGCGCCGCCATATCCTGCGCGCTGTCCGGCTGTACCGTGCGCTGCGTGATGCCGGCGTGGTACAGCAGCTCCCCGAACCCGACGAGCACGGCCGCTATGCGCGGCTCACCGTGGACCTGCAGCGGGATTTCGCGTTGGACCAACCGCTGTCGCCGTTCGCCCTCGCCACATTCGAACTGCTCGACAGCGCGTCGCCGAGCTACGCGCTCGATATGGTGTCGCTGGTCGAGGCCACCCTCGAGGATCCCCGGCAGCTGCTGATGGCGCAGCAGCACAAGGCGCGCGGGGAGGCCGTGGCCGAGATGAAGGCCGAGGGCATCGATTACGACGAGCGGATGGAACTGCTCGAGGACGTCACCTGGCCGAAGCCGCTCGCGGAGCTGATCGAGGGCGCCTACGAGACCTACCGGGCCGGGCATCCGTGGTTGTCGGAGTTCGCGCCGTCACCGAAATCGGTGGTGCGCGACATGGTCGAGCGGGCCATGACGTTCACCGAACTGATCTCCTACTACGAACTCGCCCGCTCCGAAGGGGTGGTGCTGCGCTACCTCGCCGACGCCTACCGCGCCTTGCGCCGGACCGTGCCGGAGTCGGCGCGCAGCGAGGAACTCGACGATCTCACCGAATGGCTGGGCGAGCTGGTACGGCAGGTGGATTCCAGTCTGCTCGACGAATGGGAGCAGCTGACCGGGGCGGGCGCGGAGACCGACGCCGAGCAGATCGCGTTCGGCGGGGAGAGCGTGCGCCCGGTCACGGCCAACGAGCGCGCGTTCCGGGTGATGGTGCGCAACGCCGTGTTCCGCCGGGTCGAACTGGCCGCCCGGCAGCGTTGGGACGAACTGGCGGAACTGTCCCCCGGCCCGGACTGGGCGGCCGATCTAGGCCCCTATTTCGACGAATACGACACCATCGGTACCGGACCCGACGCGCGCGGCCCGCAACTGTTCCGGGTCGAGACACAGCCCGGTTTCTGGCAGGTGCGCCAGACCCTCCACGATCCGGCGGGCGATCACGGCTGGGCGCTGCTCGCCACGATCGACCTGGCCGAATCGGACGCGGCCGGTGATGTGGTCTTCGACGAGGTCACGGTGGTGTCGGGGTGATCCCGGGTACCGTCGCGAGCGGATGAGGCCGAAGGTGGCGCCGGAATTCAGCGGCCGGCACGTGCTGGCCGAGTTCGGTGGGGTGGATCGGGCGCTGTGCGACGATCTCGAGCGGCTCGAGGCCGTGCTGCGGCACGCGCTGTCCGCCGCGGGGGTGACCGTCTGCGAGATCGTCGGCAAACAGTTCGTCCCGCACGGGGTGACCGTGCTGGCACTGCTGGCCGAATCGCATGCCTCACTGCACACCTATCCGGAGACCGGGGACATCTTCGTCGATGTGTTCACCTGTGGTGCCGCCGCGGACAGTGCCGGTGCGGTGGCCGAGCTGCTGCGCGCGGCGCTCGCTCCCGAACACGTCCGTATCTCGACGGTGCCGCGCGGCCGGGCCGCCGGTCAGGCCAGCAGCATATAGGCCATACCGAGATCCATGACGAGATGCGGCAGCACGGCGACGGGCAGTCCGCGGCCCGCGGCCGGCGCGACCGGATGCGCGGCCCACCAGCGCGCTCGCCCGCTGCGCACCGAGACCAGCACCACGACGGCGTCCGCCAGGAACAGAGCGGCGAAGACAGCGGCCGGCCCCGGATCCGCGCTGTGCCCGCCACCACCGTGTCCCGCCATCATGAACAGCATCACCGCGGCCGCGACCAGGTGATACCCGATGGCCGCCGCACGCTGCCCCGCCCGTGGATACGCATCGCGGTACCAGCGCACGAGCCGGTCGCCCAGCAGCAGGGTGAACACCAGCGTCATCGCGAGCAGCACACCGTGCACGGCATGGGTGTGCACGCGGGTGGGGAACAGCACCATCACCAGCATGACCGCGCACATCAGCAGATGCGCGGCGTCGGATTCGTGGTCATCGCCGTGCGCCGCGCCGCCGCAGCCCGCGGCACCACCCTCCAGCTCCCCCGTCGCGAGCACCGGCGCGGCGAACATCACCCGGGCCAGCACCACCAGCGCCGCCCCGGCGAACGCCAGCGCCACCAGAGCCCGCATCCCGACCTGGTCGAGTACGAATCCGGCCATGCCGCACCGCCTTTCGCAGAAGCACCCCGTCCATATTCGCACGACCGATCGGCCGCAGGGGGATCTTCGATCCGCCGGAGACCGCCCGCTTCACCACCGGCCGCCGGTACCGGACCGGGCCGCGACCCGGCCGGACGCCGGGTTTCGATAGGCTGGTCGATGCAATGACCAGGACCGCAGTCACGCACCGGGAGCTTCGTACCCGGTTGGCTTCTCTCACCCTCCGCGACGAACACCGGCTGCACCGGCAACTGGATCGAGTGCGCGGCGGCGACCTGTCCCGGATCGAGTCCGAAATCACGGCGGCCGCGGAACGGATCGCGGCCCGGCGGGCGGCGGTACCGGCGATCACGTATCCCGAGCAGCTGCCGGTCACCGGGCGCCGCGGCGATATCGCCGCGGCCATCGCCGCCCATCAGGTCGTGGTGGTGGCCGGGGAAACCGGCTCCGGTAAGACCACCCAGATCCCGAAGATCTGCCTGGAGCTGGGCCGGGGTATCCGCGGGGCGATCGGGCACACCCAGCCCCGCCGGCTGGCGGCGCGCACGGTCGCCGAGCGGATCGCCACGGAACTGGGGACCGAGCTGGGCGACGCGGTCGGCTATACGGTCCGGTTCACCGATCACGCCGCCGAGCACACGCTGGTCAAGGTGATGACCGACGGTATCCTGCTCGCCGAGATCCAGCGCGACCGGCTGCTGCGCGCCTACGACACGATCATCATCGACGAGGCCCACGAACGCAGTCTCAATATCGATTTCCTGCTCGGTTACCTGAAGCAGCTGCTCCCCCGGCGGCCGGATCTGAAGATCGTCATCACCTCGGCCACCATCGATCCGGAACTGTTCGCCCGGCATTTCGCCGACGCCGCGGGCAATCCGGCGCCGATCGTGGAGGTCTCCGGCCGGTCGTACCCGGTGGAGATCCGGTACCGGCCGCTGGCCCTACCGGCTCCGGAGGAGGACGACGAGGAAGAAGATCACCGGCCGGTCGACCGCGACCCGGTCGATGCGATCTGCGCGGCGGTCACCGAACTCTTCGCCGAAGGCGACGGCGATGTGCTGGTGTTCCTCTCCGGTGAACGGGAGATCCGCGATACCGCCGACGCGCTCGCGGAGCTGAAACTCTCCCGGACCGAGATCCTGCCGCTGTACGCCCGCCTGTCCGCGGCCGAACAGCACCGGGTGTTCGCCCCGCACACCGGCCGGCGGGTGGTATTGGCCACCAATGTCGCCGAGACCTCGCTCACCGTGCCGGGTATCCGCTATGTGGTCGATCCCGGGACCGCCCGGATCTCCCGCTATTCGATGCGAACGAAGGTGCAGCGGCTGCCGATCGAATCGAATTCGCAGGCCTCGGCACGGCAGCGGTCCGGGCGCTGCGGCCGCGTCGCCGACGGTATCTGCATCCGCCTGTACTCCGAGGACGATTTCGAATCCCGTCCGGCGTTCACCGAGCCGGAAATTCTGCGTACCAACCTCGCCGCGGTCATCCTGCAGATGACCGCGCTCGGGCTGGGCGAGATGGAACGGTTCCCGTTCGTGGAGGCGCCGGACCAGCGCGCGGTCCGCGACGGTGTCGCCCTGCTGGAAGAGCTGGGCGCCCTCACCCGCGGCGCACCGCGCCCGCCGGTGGCGGCCCCGGAACCCGGCGCCCGGGAAGCGGATCCCGCGGACCACGACGAGGCCGGAGCGGGCCGGAGGCGCCGCCGGGCCGAATCGGGCCCCATCCTCACGCCGACGGGCCGGGAGATGGCGCGTCTGCCGGTGGACCCGCGAATGGGCCGGATGCTCGTCGAGGCCCACCGCAACGGCTGTCTGGCCGAAATGCTGGTGATCGTGGCCGCCCTGTCGATCCAGGACGTTCGCGAACGGCCGGTCGATCAGCAGCAGGCCGCCGACGCGAAACATGCCCGGTTCACCGTGCCGAATTCGGATTTCCTGGCGTACCTGCGCCTGTGGGAGTACCTCACGGGGCAGCGGCGGGCACTGTCCGCGAACCGTTTTCGGCGGATGTGCCGCGAGGAGTTCCTGCACTACCTGCGGATCCGCGAATGGCAGGACCTGTACGGCCAGCTGCGTACCATCACCAAGGGCATGGGCTGGTCACTGCACGAACCGGCCGCCGAGCCCGAGGCGAAGGATTCCCGCTCCGCACGCTCCGAGAACGGTCCGCGGCGCGGACCCGGACCCCACGGTGTGAAGCCGGAACGGGAAGCCGCCGAGCCCGTACGGACCGGCACCGCGGCGCCTCGGCCGGTCGAGGAGATGACCCCGGACACCGATCCGTGGGACGCGACCGCCGTCCACCAGGCGCTGCTGTCGGGCATGCTGTCGCATATCGGGGTCCGGGAAGCCGAGTCCCGGGAGTTCCTCGGCGCCCGTAACGCCAAGTTCATGATCTTCCCGGGTTCCTCGCTGGCCAAGAAACCGCCGCGCTGGGTGATGGCCGCGGAACTGGTGGAGACCTCACGCCTGTGGGGCCGGATCACCGCCCGTGTCGAACCCGAATGGGCAGAACGGCTCGCCGGGGATCTGGTCAAGCGTATCTATTCCGAACCGCACTGGTCGTCCAAACGCGGCGCCGCCCGGGCCTACGAACGCGTCACCCTCTACGGTGTCCCCCTGGTGACCGGCCGGCCGGTCGACTACGGACGTATCGACCCCGACGTCTCGCGGGAACTGTTCCTGCGGCACGCCCTGGTACAGGGCGAATGGCAGACCCGGCACGAGTTCTTCCATCGCAACCGGGCATTGCTCGACGATATCGCCGATCTCGAGCACCGCGCCCGCCGCCGGGACATCCTCGTCGACGACGAGGTGCTCTTCGAGTTCTACGACCGCCGGATCCCCGCTGATATCGTCTCGGTCCGTCATTTCGACACCTGGTGGAAGACGGCCCGCCGGCAGGATCCCCACCAACTCGATTTCACGACCGAGACGGTGGTGAACGAGAACGCGAACCGGCTGGACCCCACGGATTTCCCGGACGCCTGGCGCCAGGGCGAGCTGTCCTTCCCGCTCACCTACCAATTCGAACCGGGCCAGGCCGACGACGGTGTGACCGTGCGCATTCCGGTGGCGCAGCTGGCTCATGTCCGCGCGGTCGGATTCGACTGGCTGGTGCCGGGCATGCGCGCGGAACTGGCCGCGGCGCTGATCAAGACACTGCCGAAACAGTTGCGGCGCACGGTGGTCCCCGCGCCGGATTTCGCGGCCGCCGCCCTGCGCGTCCTCACCCCGCGGGCCGAACCGCTGCGGACCGGGCTGGCCCGGGAGCTGACCCGCTTGGCGGCCACGCCGATCGCCCCCGGCGATATGGACCCGGCCGCGCTTCCCGAGCACCTCCGAATGACCTTCGCCGCCACCGATACCGACGGCCGCGTGCTGACCACCAGCAAGAGTCTGGCGCAGCTGCGGACCCGCCTGGCCGATCAGGTCTCCGCCTCGGTGGCCGCGGCCACGGCCAACGCCGAACGTGCCCCCGCCACCGTGTGGACCTCGGAATCCCTGGGCACCCTGGACGCCACGGTGCGCCGGGAAGTGGGCGGCCAGACCATCACCGGTTATCCTGCGCTGGTCCCGGAGGCCGGCGGAGTGGCGGTCCGCGTGCTCACCTCGCCCGCCGAACAGGCCCGGGCCATGCGGGCCGGAACCCGGGCGCTGCTGCTCAACGCCATCCCCACCTCGGTGCGCGGCGTCACCGCGGGCCTGTCCCCCGCGGATCGGCTGGTTCTCAGCCAGAACCCGTACGGGTCGGTCGACGCGCTGGTCCAGGACTGCCGCGCCGCGGCCGCCGACCAGCTCATCGGCGCCGCGGGCGGACCCGTCCGCGACCCCGCGGATTTCGAGCGTCTGGTGGCGGCGCTGCGGCCGAAGCTGAACGAGGTGGTCACCCGGATCGTCCGGCTGGTCGTGCCGGTCCTGGCCGCGGCGCACGAGGTGTCGACTGCGTTGAACGGTGTCCGAGAAGCCGATATCGCCGAGGATGTGCGGGATCAGCTGGCGGAGCTGCTGTTCGACGGGTTCGTCGCCGAATGGGGTCCGGCCCGGCTGCGGGAACTGCCCCGGTATCTCCGTGCGGCGCAAGCCCGGCTCACGGCCCTGCCCGGGTCCGCGGTACGCGACCGCCGGGCGATGATGGACGTGGATGCCGCACTGGCCGCCTACGACCAGCTGCTGGCCCGGCTACCGGAGCCGCGGCGGAACGCACCCGACGTCACCGATATCTGGTGGATGATCCAGGAGTTGCGGGTGAGCCTGTTCGCCCAGAAGGTGGGCACGCCGTATCCGGTCTCCACCCAGCGGATCCAGAAGGCGATCGCGGCCGTGCGCCGCTGAGTCCGCCCGATCAGTCCCCGGGGCCGACCGCTGCCCGGGCCTGCCGCATATCCCGGATCTCTCGTTCGAAATCCTCGGCGGAGGTGAAGGATCGGTAGACCGAGGCGAAACGCAGATACGCCACCTCGTCCAGTTCGCGTAGCGGCCCGAGAATCGCCAGGCCGACCTCATGACTCGGCACTTCCGGTGCCCCCTTGGCCCGGACCGCGTCCTCCACCTGCTGGGCCAGCAGGTTCAGCGCGTCGTCGTCGACCTCGCGGCCCTGGCAGGCGCGCCGGACCCCGCGGATCACCTTCTCCCGGCTGAACGGCTCGGTGACCCCGCTGCGTTTGACCACCGACAGGATCGCGGTCTCCACCGTGGTGAAACGACGGCCGCATTCCGGGCAGGAGCGTCTGCGGCGAATGGCGGCGCCCTCGTCGGCCAGTCGCGAGTCGACGACCCGGGAGTCGGGGTGTCGGCAGTACGGGCAGTGCATCCGGGGTCCTTCGTCGCTGCGAACGCTCGCGGCCGAACCGGCGCCGGTCGCGGGTCCGGCGAGCGCGGGTACCGGGCCGGTGCCCGGGTACGGGTGGGCCGTTCACACGCACCGGCTCGAGTGCATAACACATCGAGGATACCGGTACGGGGTGTGCCGTGCGCGCGCTCACCCCTGGTCCGGACACACACGCCGCCGACACGCTACCGGCGCCCGGGCGCGTCGGCGGCCGGACCGGGCACCGATGCGGCCGGAATTCCGGGCAGCGCCGGCCCGGGCGCCGGATCCGGGGCCCGCATATGCGCCAGCGCGAGGAAGGCGACCACCACCGTCGCGGTGATCACGGCGGTCAGGGCCGTCGCCGCATAACCGGCTTGGGCCCGCTCGACCAGATCGCCGGGCTCGGGCGGCCGGGACCGTGGCATCACCGCCGGCCCGCGGCGCACCACCGGTGCCGGCGGCCGGACAACCGGGTGGTACCCGTGCGCCCCGCCCCGGTGCGGCGTCGCGGCCCACGGGCGGGGCGGATCGGGCCGCCGCGTGTCCGGACCCGGCAACCCGCCCTCGTCCGGGCGGGTCGTTCCGGTCTCCCCCGGCGGGACCGGACCGGGCCGCACCCGGACGGTGACGTCTTCCCGCGTGCCGGTGCCGGTCACGCTGATGGCGGTGTTCATCGGATAGACCTCCGTGCTGGTTGCTCGCGGAACCAATGGCGGTATTCGATCAAATGTTCGACGAACTGATGTTCGATTTCTACCACGCCGGAGGGATAATGTCAGTAGCAACGCCGGACATACCTCGAACAGATGTTTGATAGATCGGAGAGCGCCGACTAGATTCACTGCACGACATCAAACCTCGGGCACAACCGGTCCGGGCCGTCTGCCGGGACGGCGGTCACCGGGCCGGAGACCGACGAGAAAGGGCGGTTGTGGTGAGCCAATCAGACGACACGGGTGCCGGGGCCGGCCCCGGCACCGAACCGGGGACGACCGGTGCGGGTCTCACCGTGCGTCAGCGCAAGGTACTCGAGGTCATCCGTTCCTCGGTGAGTCTGCGCGGCTATCCGCCCAGCATCCGCGAGATCGGTGACGCGGTCGGCCTGAACTCCACCTCCTCGGTCGCGCATCAGCTGCGCACCCTGGAGCGCAAGGGGTATCTACGCCGCGACCCCAACCGTCCCCGGGCCGTGGATGTCCGTGGAATGGACGAGGCGGTCCGCTCGGTGACGACCCTGCCCCCCGCCGATACCGCGGCCGCATCCGACGCGGCGGGCGATACCGATCAGCCGATCCCGACCTATGTACCGGTGCTCGGACGAATCGCCGCCGGTGGACCGATCCTGGCGGAACAGGCGGTGGAAGACGTGTTCCCACTCCCCCGCGAACTGGTCGGCGACGGTTCGCTGTTCCTGCTGAAGGTGGTCGGCGAATCCATGGTCGACGCCGCCATCTGCGACGGCGACTGGGTGGTGGTCCGGCAGCAGAACGTGGCCGACAACGGCGATATCGTCGCGGCGATGCTGGACGGCGAAGCGACCGTGAAGACGTTCAAACGCAGCGGCAAGGACGTCTGGCTGATGCCGCACAATCCACATTTCGAACCGATTCCGGGTAACGACGCGCGCATTCTCGGCAAGGTCGTCACCGTGATCCGCAAGATCTGAGGCCACCCCACCGGCACCGGGCACGCGCCGGTGCCGGGCCATCTCCCGGTGGCGGTGAGGAGCCCATGGCACCACACGAGGTCGTGGTCGCCGGGCCGCGGTCGGAACTCGCTTCCGGGCCGGTCCCGGACCGAATCTGGTATGCCGCTTACGGTTCGAATACCGACCCGGAACGCTTGCGCTGCTACCTCACCGGTACCCGCCCCGCCGGCGCGGTCCACCGCCCGCCCGGAACCGGGCGGAGTGCGGGCGCACCGGCGGGTTGCCGCGACCGCACCCCGCCGGCGCGCTCGATCGCACTGGTGCTGCCCGGGTTGCTCTACTTCGCCACCGAATCGGTGGTCTGGACCGGCGGCCGCGCCTTCTACGACCCCGCCACCCCCGCCGAACTCCCGGTGCGCGCCTATCTGCTGACCCGGTCGCAGTTCAGCGATATCGCCGCCCAGGAGATGTACCGTCCGGCCGGAACCGACCTCGACCTGAGCGAGGCGGTGCGCACCGGCCGGTCCCACCTCGGCCCCGGTCGCTACGAAACCCTGGTCTGTCCGGGCGTATTCGACGGTCTCCCCGTTCTGACCTGGACCGCCCCGTGGCGTTGGCGCGAGATCAGTGGAAACCCACCGGCCGCCGCGTACCTCGGCCGGATCGGTACGGGGTTGCGTGCGGCGCACCGATGGTCGGTCGCCGAGACAGCGGGGTATCTGGCCAGTCGCCCGGGCGCTGCCGGTCACTGGACTTCCGCCGTTGTGGCCGATCTACTACGGAGCGAATACGACTCCTAGGACCGGGCCGTCCGGCGTCGATCGGTGCACCGCCGGTTTCACCGCTCGGCGGCGACTCTCATCCCTCCGCGGTCCGCAGCGCCACCGATATCGACCGCGCTCCCGCGCGCACGATATCGATATAGCGGGCCCGGTCCACCGGACCGGCCTCCGCCCGCAACGGGCCGAGCTGGACCTCGTAGGGCGCTTCGTCGCCGTGGAACACCGGCGCGGACACATAGCTGAGCGGCAGCGGGTGCCGGGTGCGGATATCGGCCTCGGTGTACGCGCGTGCGGTCAACCGGCCCAGCTGGCGCAGCGCCTCGACCCGCAACTTCGGCTGCAGGAGTTCGGCGCCGAGCGCGCCGAGCAGTTCGGTCAGCAGATCCACGAGCCCGGCGTCGTCGGCTTCGGGCCGGAACATGGCGAATCCGTGCGCGGTGACGAAGTCGAGCAGCTCCGACGCCCCGGGCCGCCCATGCGTCGTCGCCAGCCAGCGCTGCCGTTCGGTGGGGGTCCGCCACGGCATCACCGCGGCCCCCGCGGGGTAGACGACCGGAACCGACTGCCCCACGGCCAAGCCCGGCACTATCCGCGCACCCGCATACTGTTTGGCGACGATGGTGAGCCGGTCGTCGGAGATGCGGCTCAGGGTGGCTCCGCAACCGGCGGCCTCGGCCAGCGCCGCGAGCTCGGCACCCACTGCGACGGCCGCGCCCACGGGTTCGGCGGGTGAGAGGCGGGCCAGCGCCGGTCCGCGCCGGTAGGCCAGGCTCGCGTCCCGGACCACCCAATTCGCCTCGCACAACTCGGTGAGTACCGCGGTGACCGTCGCCCGGGCCAGTTCCAGACGTTCGGCGATCTCCGAAACGGTCAGCGCCCGCTCCGATTCCGCGAGCAGTTCGACCACCGCCACCACCCGGCGTGTCGGTGGGGACCCGGCCGTCGCCATATCCGATGCTCCCTTGTCGCCCGGTCTCCCGGGATCTACACTGCATCGACTATTCGATAACGCAACGTCGAATAGTCGACATCAGCATACTTCGGGAGGCGCCATGATTCTGGACCGGTTCCGACTCGACGACCGGGTCGCCATCGTGACCGGGGCCGGGCGCGGACTCGGCGCGGCCATCGCCCTCGGCTTCGCCGAGGCGGGAGCCGACGTCGTGATCGCCGCCCGCACCGAATCCGACCTGACCGCGGTGGCCGAGCAGATCCGCCGGGCGGGGCGGCGGGCCCGTATCGTGGTCGCCGACCTCGCCGATCCCGCGGCCTGCGCTGCCCTCGCCGAGACCGCGTCGGCGGAGTTCGGGCGGCTCGACATCGTCGTGAACAATGTCGGTGGCGCCCTGCCCACCCCACTGCTGGACACCACGCCCGACGCCCTGACCCGGGCCTTCGGCTTCAATGTCGCCAATGCCCACGCCCTGGTCCGGGCTGCCGTACCGATCATGCTGGACACCGCCGACGGTGGGTCGATCATCAACATCACCTCGACGATGGGCCGGCTTCCCGGTCGCGCGTTCGCCGCCTACGGCACGGCCAAAGCCGCGCTCGCGCACTACACCCGGCTGGCCGCCATGGATCTGTGCCCGCGCATCCGGGTCAATGCCATCGCGCCCGGCTCCATCGCGACCTCCGCACTCGAGGTCGTCGCCGCCGACGACACCCTGCGCGGCGCCCTGGAGAAGGCGACCCCGCTGCGCCGGATCGGCGACCCCGCCGATATCGCGGCCACCGCGCTGTTCCTGGCATCCCCGGCCGGCGGCTACCTGACCGGGAAAGTGATCGAGACCGACGGCGGCCTGATCGCCCCGAATCTCGATATCCCCATTCCGGATCTGTGAGGAGACAGCTGTGACGTACCGCGTAGTGCACTGGGGCACCGGTAATGTCGGCCGCCACGCCCTGGCCGGGATCATCGACGATCCTCGGCTCGAACTGGTCGGCGTCAAGGTGTCGGGCAGCGCCAAGGAAGGCCGCGACGCCGGGGAACTCGCCGGGTCCGATACCCGCACCGGCATCCTGGCCACCACCGACGCCGCCGCGCTCTTGGCCGCGAAACCGGATTGCGTGGTCTACACGGCGATGACAGACAATCGGCTCGTCGAGGCGCTCGCGGATCTGCGCACGATTCTGGCCGCCGGCGTGAATATCGTCGCGAGCGCCCCGGTCTTCCTGCAATACCCCTGGCAGGTGCTGCCGCCGGATATGCTCGCCCCGATCGAGGATGCCGCCGCCGCGGGCGGTGCCTCGTTGTTCGTCAACGGAATCGACCCCGGCTTCGCCAACGATCTGCTGCCGCTGGCGCTGGCCGGCACCTGCCGGCGAGTGGATCAGATCCGCTGTATGGAGATCCTCGGCTACGCGACCTACGACAATGCCACGGTGATGTTCGACATCATGGGATTCGGCAAACCCCTGGACGAGACCCCCATGCTCCTGCAACCCGGGGTGCTTTCGCTGGCCTGGGGCAGCGTGGTGCGCCAGCTGGCGGCCGGGCTGGGCGTGGAACTCGACACGGTCACCGAAACACACGAGCGGATTCCCGCACCCGAGGATATCGAGATCGCGGCGGGCACGGTCGCGGCCGGTACCACCGCGGCCATGCGCTTCGAGGTCCGTGGGATGGTCGGCGACCGAGTCGTCACGGTGCTGGAGCACATCACCCGGACGCGCGCGGATCTGGCGCCCGAGTGGCCCCGGCCGGCCCAGCAGGGCGGCTCGTACCGCGTCGAGATCACCGGCGAGCCCAACTACGCCATGGACCTCTGCCTGTCCAGCGACAACGGCGACCACAACCACGCCGGACTGGTGGCCACAGCCATGCGGGTGGTCAACGCGGTCCCCGCGGTGGTGGCCGCCGCACCGGGTATCCGCACGACCCTGGACCTCCCGCTGATCAGCGGGCCGGGTCGGGCAGACTGAAAATACCTGTACCCCGACGGGTACAGGTATTTCGGTTTCCGGCCGGCGCCCCGGAGAGGAACGCAGAAGGGGCGAGGACCCTACCGGGCCCTCGAACTTCAGCCGGTCAGGACAGTTTCAGCGACCGCCCGATGATCTCCTTCATGATCTCGGTGGTGCCGCCGTAGATCGTCTGCACACGCGCGTCGAGGTACGCCTGGGCGATCGGATATTCGCGCATATAGCCGTAACCGCCGTGCAACTGCAGGCAGCGGTCGATCAGCTCGACCTGCTCCTCGGTGCTCCACCATTTGGCCATGGCGGCATCCTCGGCCGAGAGGGTGCCCGCGTTGAGTTCGGTGATGCACCGGTCGACCAGCACCCGTACGGCCGTGGCCTTGGTGGCCAGTTCGGCGAGCACGAACCGGGTGTTCTGCAGGGCGCCGATCGGCTTACCGAAGGCCTTGCGGTCACGGACGTACTGGCAGGTGTAGTCCAGGCAGGTTTCCATCGCCGCGGCCGCCATCACCGCGATCGACAGCCGCTCCTGTGGGAGGTTCTGCATCAGGTGGATGAAGCCCTTGCCCTCTTCACCGAGCAGGTTGGCGGCGGGGACCCGGACATCGCTGAAGCTGAGTTCGGCGGTGTCCTGCGCCTTCAGGCCCAGCTTGTCCAGGTTGCGGCCCCGTTCGAAGCCCGGCATCCCACGTTCCACCACCAGCAGGCTGAAGCCCAGGGCGCCGGCCGAGGGGTCGGTCTGGGCGACCACGATGACGATATCGGAGTTGATGCCGTTGGTGATGAAGGTTTTGGCACCGTTGAGAACCCAGTCGTCACCGTCGCGGACCGCGCGGGTCTTGATGCCCTGCAGGTCCGAACCGGTGCCGGGCTCGGTCATGGCGATGGCGGTGATGAGCTCACCGGAACAGAACTTCGGCAGCCAGCGCTGCTTCTGCTCCTCATTGGCCAGCTCCAGCAGGTACGGCGCGATGACGTCGTTGTGCAGGCCGAAGCCGAGGCCGGAGTACTGTCCGCGTACCGATTCCTCCGTGATGATGGAGTTGTATCGGAAATCCTTCACTCCGCCGCCGCCGTACTCCTCCGGCATCGCCATACCCAGGAAGCCCTGCTTACCGGCCTCGAGCCAGACCGAACGATCCACGACGCCCTGTTCCGCCCACTGGTCGTGGAACGGCGCCACATGCGTCTCCAGAAACTTGCGGTACGACTCCCGGAACAGATCGTGCTCGGGCTCGAACAGTGTGCGCTCCACACCAACCTCCTAGTGAACACTCCGGACGGGACCGCGCCGGCCCGTCACTGTGACCTACCGTACCCGGAGTGTGAATCGGTGTTCACTTCACTGTCCAAATTACCTGGTGCTCCCCTCCCACGCCCAGTAGTCGCACCGCCTTGCCATTCACCCGGCGGACCCGCCCCTAGACGGGCAGCAGTTCGCGCAACCGCCCACCGAGCGTGCGGCCGCGGTCGACGGTCTGATGTCCGAGCAGGAACAGCAGTTCCTCCCGTACCGCCTTCTGCACCACCTGTGCGAGCTGCTCGGCGGCCTCGTCGATATCGCCGGTGTCCCGCCACGGCCCGGTATCGATGGGCGTTCCGGCGGTGAAATAGAACCGTTCGGGACGCGGAGTCGGCGTGAGACCGATACCGCGTACCAGTGGCGGGGTGAGCTCGGTATGGAGGCCGAGCGATTCGACCAGCAGCCGCAGCGGCCGCAGCAACCGGTCGTCCTTGTCGGCGACGATGTCGTAGGCATCGTCGATTCCGATCATCGCCACCGGCACGATCGGCGCACCGCATTCGATCGCCATCCGCGCGAAGCCGGTGCGGCCCTCCCACCGCAGCGCGTACTTCTCTCCCTTGCGGCGGATCGCCTCCCGGCCCCCACCGGGAAAGACGAGAACCACCTCGCCCTGGTCGAGCAGCGTCCGGCAATTGTCCCGGGTCCCGCGCACCGACCCGTAGTAGTGCAGCAGGTGCCGCACACCCGGAACGGAGATGAGCAGATTCTCGGCGAGACCGCGGATCAACCGGCCGCGCGTACGGAACACTTCCGGTAACAGTAACGGCGCGTCGATCAAGCCGAGCAGGTTGTGATTGGCGACCAGTAGCACCGGCCCCTCGGCGGGGATGTTGTCCAAACCGAAGAAACGGGGACTGCTCCAGGCCCGGAGCGGCGCCAGGGCCGCCTCCAGGACCCGGAGGTCGATCGCACTCAGCTCGACCGATACCGGCGCGCCGTCACTGAGCCCGGTTCGGTCCATCAGCGCTCTGCGCTGTCGGTCGTCGCCGCCGAGAGCGGTGCGGCCATTCTGTGACATAAAACCCTCCTGAGGTCGATTCATGCCGATTGTGAATCAACATGGATCGATATCCCACAGGGTTATGCAATGTCCCACATTTTCGCGACCTAGATCAGCTCGCGCGGGGTGCGCTCCCGCCGGTCACGCCGAAGCAGTGCCCGCGTTGGCGTAGCCGGAAAGCGCCGCTGCCAGCGCACTCGGTACGCGCGCTTGGACACGGGTGCCGTTCTCGGTGTGCTCGGATCGCGAAATCCTGCCGTCGGCATGGATTCTGGCGAGCAGATCGCCGCGAGTATACGGAAGAAGTACGCTCACTTCCACATCCAGCCCGCCGAGAACCTCGTCAAGCCTGGTACGCAACCGGTCGATACCGAGGTCCTTGTGCACAGACACGAATTCGGCGCCGGGCAGCATGCCGCGCAGCCGGGTCAGCTCCACCGGATCGACCTCGTCGATCTTGTTGACCACCAGCAGTTCGGGCGGCGCGGGCTGTCCCGATTCCCGGATCACCTCGGTGACGACCTCCCGGACCGCCTTGATCTGCTCGGCGGGCAGCGCGTCGGAGCCGTCCACCACATGCAGCAGCAGATCGGCACCGGTGACCTCTTCCAGGGTGGAGCGGAACGCCTCGACGAGCTGGGTCGGCAGGTGGCGGACGAAGCCGACGGTATCGGTGAACACCACCTCGCGGCCGTCCTCCAATTCGGCGCGACGGGTGGTGGGGTCCAGGGTGGCGAACAGCGCGTCCTGTACCAGTACACCCGAGCCGGTGAGCGCGTTCATCAGGCTCGATTTTCCGGCGTTGGTGTAGCCCACGATGGCCACCGACGGCACCCCGCTGGAGGTGCGCCGCGCGCGCTTGGTGTCGCGAGCGGTCTTCATCTCCCGGATCTCGCGGCGCAGTTTGGCCATCCGCTCCCGGATCCGCCGCCGATCGGTTTCGATCTTGGTCTCACCGGGGCCGCGCAGACCCACACCACCGTTGCTGCCGGCCCGGCCGCCCGCCTGCCGCGACATGGATTCACCCCAGCCGCGCAGCCGGGGCAGCATGTACTCCATCTGGGCCAGCGCGACCTGCGCCTTACCTTCGCGGGAGGTGGCGTGCTGGGCGAAGATATCCAGGATCAACGCGGTCCGATCGACCACCTTGACCTTGACTACCTTCTCCAGCGCGGTCAGCTGCGCCGGGGTGAGCTCACCGTCGCAGATCACAGTGTCCGCGCCGGTGGACAGCACCACCGCCCGCAGTTCCTCGGCCTTGCCCGATCCGATATAGGTCGCGGGATCGGGCCGGTCGCGCCGCTGGATCAGGGCCTCGAGCACTTCGGACCCGGCGGTCTCGGCGAGCCGGGCCAGTTCGGCCATACTCGCCTCGGCCCGCGCCACACTGCCCTCGGTCCACACCCCGACCAGCACGACACGCTCCAGTCGCAGCTGTCGGTACTCGACCTCGGTGATATCGGTGAGCTCGGTGGACAGACCCGCGATACGGCGGAGCGCGCTCCGCTCGTCCAGCTGCAATTCGCCGGTGGTCGGATCGCTGGACCAGCCGGCGCGCCGCGTACTCGGCGTGGCTCCGTTCGCCTCGGATTCGCCCGAGTCGATATCGTCGACGGTGACGCCCGGATCTGTCTCCGGCGAGTGCGCGTCGAACGATTCAGGGGACTTCGTGGTCCCGGAAATGTCAGAATTTCTCATACACCATCCATGCTGCCACTGATGCGCTGGTCGGCGCATATGATTTTTCCGCCCGGACGCCGCTACAGCGCGTCCCACCACCGCGCGGCGAGCCGGCCGGTGGCGAGCAGTTCGGAGGGCCCGCGCAGCCACGCCGCGCCTGCGGCCACCCCGACGCGCACTTCCCCGCCCGGAATCCGGACGCCGACCTCGCCGGTCCCGTCCGCGAGGTCGAACCCGTCGGCCGCCAAGGCCGCGGCGGCCGCGGCGACGGTTCCGGTGCCGCATGAGCGGGTCTCGCCGACGCCGCGCTCGTAGACCCGCATATCGACCGTGCTTTCGGCATCGAGCCCGGTCAGGATCTCGACATTCACGCCTCGCGGGAACAAATCGGGGTCGTATCCGGGAGGCGCCGTGAGATCCAGTTCGGCCAGCGCACCGGCCGACAGATCCGCGACGCACGCCAGATGCGGGTTGCCGACATCGATACCGAGTCCGGGGTATCCCCACCCGGCCACCGTGGCGGTCGAGGCGCCGAGCACCCGCACCGGACCCATATCGACGGTCACCTCCCCCGCGACCGCCCCGGCCGAATGCACGACAACCGGGCGCGCCCCGGCCCGGCTGCCCACCACGAACTCCGCGCCGTCGGCCAGACCGCGGGCCACGAGATAGTGCGCGAAGACACGCACCCCGTTCCCGCACATCTCCGCGATCGAACCGTCGGCATTGCGGTAGTCCATGAACCAATCGCCCGGGCCCACACCCTCGGGGTATCCGCCGAGTACTCCCGCGGCGAGCAACTCGCCCGCCCGGGCCACGCGCAGTACACCGTCGGCGCCGAGCCCGCGGCGCCGGTCGCACAACGCGGCCACCCGGGACACGGTCAGGTCGAGCCGTACCTCCGGATCGGGCAGCACCACGAAATCGTTCTGGGTGCCGTGGCCCTTGGTGAACTCCACGTCCTTGCCGTTCCGACTCTGCGGCACGTCAGGACTCTCCTGCACGTCGGGGCTGTTCTGCACGTCGGGGCTGTTCTGCACGTCGGTTCGGGTCTCCTCGTCCACTGTTCTCACCGGGCAAACGTCCGGCGCTGCCGGGAAATTTCGTACAGTGCCACGGCCGCGGCCGACGGCGCCCCCAGCGAACTGGCACTGCCGCCCATCGGAATGGTGACCGTCCGATCGCAGGCCGCCAGCCAGGCGGCACTCATACCGCTGGTCTCGTTACCGACGACCAGAATCGTGGCGTCGATCAGATCCTCGTCGAAGATCGCGCACTCGCCGTTCTCGTCGGTCCCCACGATCCGGGTGGGCACACCGCGCGCCACCTGCCGGTCCCGGAACTCCAGTACCTCGGCGGGGCCGGGCACCCGGAAGACCGGGACCGCGAACAGCGATCCGGTCGAGGCCCGGACGCAGCGCGGGTCGTACTGGTCGGCGCCGTGCCCGGCGACCACCACCGCCGACGCACCGAACGCGTCGGCGGACCTGATCACGGTGCCGAGGTTCCCGGGCGAATTCGGCCGGTCGAAGACGACGACCACGGGCGGCGCCTCCCCTGGCTCGCCCAGTTCGTAGCCGGTCAGGTCGCCACCGGCGCACTCCGCCACCGCCACCAGTTCGGGCGGCCCACCCGTCTTCTCGCCCAGGTCGGCCATCAGCTCGGGCGCCAATCCGACAGCGGGCACGGCACTCGTCTCCAGGATCTCGCGCGCCCACGCGGACAACCCGGGATCACCCAGGCGGTACAGCAGGGTTTCCAGCGGCCAGTCGTGCGCGAGCGCCTGCGTGATCGGCCGGACCCCGTGCACCAGGAAGCGGCTGTCCCGATGACGTTTGGCGCGATTGTCCAAATAGGCCGTCCACACCTGGACAGCGGCGTTGCGGCGATGGATCTGCCGGGTCACGAGCGGGTTCGCTCCTCGGGTAGGCGATCGGATGCCCGCGGACCGGGCGCCGGAGGATGGGACACCGCAGAGTCTGCCAGCAGCGTCAGGGCGGTCGCGGTCGAGTCCGGGGCGGCGCCGTCCACCCAGCGCACCCGGCGATCACGCCGGAACCAGGACCGCTGCCGCCGGACGTAGCGGCGAGTCCCGATGAAGGTGCGCTCGCGCGCCTGCGCCTCGTCGTACTCGCCGTCGAGACAGGCCAGCACCTGGGCGTAGCCGATGGCTCGGCGCGCGGTCTGCCCCGCACGCAGCCCGCGGTCCACCAGCCCGCGCACCTCTTCCATCAGGCCCTGCTCGAACATCGCCGCGGTACGCCGGGCGATCCGCTCGTCCAGTTCGGCAGTCTCGCGGTCCACCCCGAGGATGCGGGTATTCCAGCGCGGCGCACCGATCGCCGGCGCGGACGCCGCGAAGGGCCGTCCGGTGAGTTCGACGACCTCGAGCGCGCGCACCATCCGGCGGCCGTCGGTCGGCAGGATGGTGGCGGCGGCGGCCGGGTCGGCCCGGCGCAGCGCTTCGTGCACGGCGGCCACCCCCTGCCCGGCCAGCACCGCTTCCCATTTCGCCCGGACCGCGGGATCGGTGGCCGGGAACTCCCACTGGTCGAGCAGCGCCTGGACGTACATCATCGAACCGCCGACCACCACGGGTACCCGGCCGCGGGCCATGATCGCCTCGATATCGGCGGATGCGGCGGCCTGGTACGCCGCGACGGTCGCCGTTTCGGTGATATCGAGGACGTCGAGCTGATGGTGCGGGATCCCGCGCCGCTGGTCCGGCGGCAGTTTCGCGGTGCCGATGTCCATACCTCGGTACAGCTGCATCGCATCGATGTTCACGATCTCACCGCCGAGCTGTTCGGCCAGGTCGAGAGCGAGATCCGTTTTACCGGTCGCGGTCGGTCCGACCACCGCGACCGGGCGCGGGCCCCCGCTCACCGAGCCACGGCGGCCGGCCGCCACAGGCCGGCGAACCAGCCGACGCCGAAGGGCGCGCCCCGATACCGCTCGGTCGCCAGCGGGGCCGCGGTGTCGACGGCGAAGAGCCCGGCGAGCGCTTGGTAGGCGGCGCGGCCGGACAGCATCAGGTCGGCACACAGGGTGGGGTCCAGGGCGAGCAGGGCCTCCGCATCGCCCGCCCCGGCCGCCCGGTCGACCGCGGTCTGCAGCGGCGCCGACCGCGGATCGAAATATCCGGGGGCGGCGGTGGACAGGGTCGCGGCGCCATCGGCGACCACCAGCACCCCCTGCGGCTCGTCCTCGGCGTCGAGTTCGGCGCGCAACTTCGCACCGAACTCCGCGCACTTGCGCACCGGCGTATCGGCGGCGAGCACCCGTGCCGGCGCCGGCACGTGCGGGGCCACCGCCGCGCGCAGCCAGCCGGCGACGAGGACCGCCAGCGGCAGGTCCGGGTCCCCGGTCGTCTCCGCACCCGGTCCACCCAGACTCACCCGCACATCCACACCGAAGCCGCGGAAGGTACCCGTCGTATCGGCGTCGTAGGTCTGCTCGGTGGGCCCGACCCCGAGCACGGTCCAGTGCGGTGTCGCCTCCGCCAGGGCCGCCCCCACGGCGAGCACGGCCGCGCGGAGTTCGTTCACCGCTGCTTCCGGCTGCGCCCCGCCCGGCGCACCGGCCGGTTGGGGAGCCGAACCTCCACCGGCCACCGGCGCGCCGCCACACAACTCGGGGACGAGGACGGGCGGCGAGGGGATCAGAGCCGCTAGACAGAACACGCCGTCAACCGTAGCCCGTACCCGCCGACCAGGGACGCGGCCGGTTCTCCGGCAGCGCCGCGCCCCGCCCGCGGTACGAGTGTCTCTCCCGGAAACCGGGTGGCAATTGCTAGGGTGCGAAGTATCCGGACCAGGTCCGACAGGTCCGGATCCGCAGGTCCGGCTGGTCGCCGCCGCTGTCGGCGGTGTGGTTACCGGAAGTGCGGCCGGGTTGAATGGTGGAACGTGCGGCCGCACGGGCAACGCACGACCCGTCGACCCCAGCACGGCCGAGACGGGCAGACATAGCCAGAATCAGCGGGCGTAGCCAGAATGAGCAGAGCATAGCCAGCATGCGCAGCGCGTAAACCAGGCAGCCGTGACGCGCGGCAGGGACGAGGAGCAATGACCCACAGCAACGGAACCGCCAAACCCGGCCCGGGCAAGCCCGGTCGCCCGTCCAGCGCTCCCAAGCCCGGTAACCGTCCCAAACCCGGCGAGGCGCACCCCACCCCGGCCGCTATGAAAACGTTCGGGCCCGCCACCGAACACCCGCATCCGGTGGTCGTACCCAGCGCCACCGACCCCAGCGCCTGGGGCCGGGTCGACGAGGATGGCACCGCCTGGGTCAAGACCGCCGACGGCGAGCGGATCATCGGTTCCTGGCAGGCCGGGGACGCCGCCGAGGGGCTGGCGCATTTCGGCCGCCGTTTCGACGACCTGGCCACCGAGGTCGCCCTGCTGGAGGCGCGGCTGGCCGCCGGCACCGATGCCCGCAAGACCAAGGCCGCTGCCCTCGCCCTCGCCGAAACGCTGCCGACGGCCGCGGTGATCGGCGATATCGAGGGCCTGGCCGCCCGGCTCCGCGCGATCGCCGAACACTCCGACGAGGCGGCCGCCCACGCGAAGGAGGAGAAGGAGCGCACCCGGCACGAGCACACCGAGCGCAAGGAGGCGCTGGCGGCCGAAGCCGAACAGATCGCCGCCGAATCCACTCAGTGGAAGGCCGCCGGCGACCGGCTGCGCGAAATTCTCGACGAGTGGAAGACCATCCGCGGAGTGGACCGCAAGGTCGACGACGCCCTCTGGCGCCGGTACTCCAAGGCCCGGGAGGCCTTCAACCGTCGCCGCGGCGCTCATTTCGCCGAACTGGATCGGGAACGGGCCGCGGCCAAGACCCGCAAAGAAGAACTCTGTGTCCAGGCCGAGGAACTGGCCGAGTCCACCGATTGGCCCGGCACCGCGGCGGTGTTCCGGGAACTGCTGGTGGAATGGAAGAACGCGGGCCGGGCACCCCGGGAAGCCGACGAGGCCCTGTGGCGCCGGTTCAAGAGCGCCCAGGACGTCTTCTTCGCCGCGCGCAACGCGGCGGCCTCCGAACGTGACGCCGAGTTCTCCGACAACGCGGTCGCCAAGGAAGAATTGCTGAGCAGCTACGAACCGGCCATCGATCCCGATACCGATCTGGAAGGCGCCCGGGCCGCACTGCGCGATCTGCAGGAACGCTGGGACGCCGTCGGCAAGGTTCCCCGGGAGCGGATGCACGATCTCGAAGGCCGCTTGCGTGCCATCGAGAAGCGTGTCAGGCAGGCCGCCGACGCCCAGTGGCGCCGCACCGACCCGGAGGCGCTGGCTCGGGCCGCGCAGTTCCGGGAGCGGGTCGCCCAGTTCGAGGAGCAGGCGGCCAAGGCCACCGCCGCCGGTAAAACTCGCGATGCGGAGAAGGCTCTCGCGCAGGCACAGCAGTGGCGGGAATGGGCCGACGCGGCGGAGGGCGCGGTCAGCAACCTCTGATCGGCCCCGCGATCAGCGATCCGTCCGTCGTGGCCCCGGTCGCGGCGGACGGCCCGCGTGCGCGGAAGTCAGTCCTTGCCGAACCGATCGCGCCGCTGCCGCTCCTCCTCGCGGGCCGCGGCGAGCCGCCGCTGTTCCTCGGCCGCCAGTTGCAACGCGGTCCGGCTCCAGACGACCTTCACCCAGTGAAAGGTCAGCACCATGATCGCCAGGGTGCCCAGCACCAAACCGATACCGGGCCCGGACCCCACATAATTGTTCAGGCCCGGAGTCTGCCGGTGCCAGATCGAGAACACCCCGAACGCACTGGCGATCGCCGATCCGGCCACCGCGACCCACGCGAGCACCCAGCGCCGGGTCATCAGTGCCAGCAGCGAGAAACCGATTCCGAAGATCAGTACGAACCAGACGAAGATCCGCGACGGCAACCCGATGTGTTCGGCCGCCGCCGCCTGGGAACCGAGCAGCACATCGAAACCGCGCGCGCCGCCGGTATGCGGCAACACCAGCGACAGCAGCAGCAGGAACACCGCACCGGCCACCACCATGGCGCGTGCACCCGGGTCGATCTCACCCGCGATCCGGCGCTCCACCGCGTCGAGGTCTTCGCGGAATTCTTCGAACTGCTCGGTCTCGGCCGGATTCACCTGGTCCTCGTTTCCCTCGCCTGATCGGTCTCCCGGAGTCGGCGCGTCGGGTGCCGGCGGGGTCGCGTCCCGCGCATCCTCCGCCGCGCGATCCTCGTCGCGCCGGTCGTCGTCGCCGGTCCCGCTCATGTCCCGCATCCGGTGGCACAACCCGCGGCGACCGGCTCCGGTGCGGGCGCCCCGATCCGCGGCAGCCCGAGCCCGACACCGATCGGCGCGGTCTTCGGCGTGGTACCGGCCTCGTGCGCGTCACCGGCCCGGGTCCGGCGATGCGCCCGGATCCCCGAGTCCGCGACCAGGTGATGCGGTGCCGCACCGGTCACCTCGACGGTGACCAGGTCGCCCGGCCGGATCGGCGCGCCGGCCCCGTCGGGCCGGAAATGCACCAGTCTCCCGTCCCGGGCCCGCCCGCTGATCCGGGCGGTCGCGGCGTTCTTCTTGCCCGCGCCGTCGGCGACCAGCAGTTCTACCTCGGTGCCGATCAGGGCGTGGTTGGCCTCCACGCAGATCTGCTCCTGCAGCGCGATCAGCCGGTCGTAGCGCTCCTGGACCACCTTCTTGGGGACCTGATCGGCCATCTCCGCGGCCGGAGTGCCCGGTCGCGGGGAGTACTGGAAGGTGAAGGCGCTGGTGAACCGGGCCTGCCGCACCACGTCGAGGGTCTGCTGGAAGTCTTCCTCGGTCTCCCCCGGGAAACCGACGATGATATCGGTGGTGATCGCCGCATGCGGCATCGCCGCCCGCACCTTCTCGATGATCCCCAGATAGCGGGCCTGCCGGTAGGACCGGCGCATGGCCTTCAGCACACGGTCCGAACCCGACTGCAGCGGCATGTGCAACTGCGGGCAGACGTTCGGGGTCTCGGCCATCGCCTCGATCACATCGTCGGTGAACTCCGCCGGGTGCGGTGAGGTGAAGCGCACCCGTTCCAGGCCCTCGATCCCGCCGCAGGCCCGCAGCAGTTTGGCGAACGCGCCGCGGTCGCGGGGCTGCTCGGGGTCGGCGAAGGAGGCACCGTAGGCGTTGACGTTCTGCCCGAGCAGCGTCACCTCCAGCACACCCTGGTCCACCAGCGCCTGCACCTCGGCCAGCACATCACCGGGGCGACGGTCCACTTCCTTGCCGCGCAGGGCGGGCACGATGCAGAAGGTGCAGGTGTTGTTGCAGCCGACCGAGATCGACACCCACCCCGCGTACGCCGATTCCCGGCGCGCGGGCAGGGTCGAGGGGAACGCCTCGAGCGATTCCAGGATCTCGACCTGGGCTTCGTCGTTGTGCCGGGCGCGTTCCAGTAGCACCGGCAGCGAACCGATGTTGTGGGTACCGAACACCACGTCCACCCAGGGCGCCCGGCTCAGGACCGAGTCGCGGTCCTTCTGGGCCAGGCAGCCGCCGACCGCGATCTGCATACCGGGTCGGGATGCCTTGACCGGCGCGAGATGGCCAAGGGTTCCGTAGAGCTTGTTGTCCGCATTCTCCCGTACCGCGCAGGTGTTGAAGACCACCAGATCGGCCGTCGCGCCGGGCGCGGCCTTCCGATAGCCCGCATCCTCGAGCAGGCCGGACAAGCGTTCGGAATCGTGCACGTTCATCTGGCAACCGAAGGTGCGGACCTCGTAACTGCGCGCGCCGGCCGACTCGAACCGGGTGGGGAGCGCTACCTGTCCGATCGAATCCACGCGTCCAGGGTACGGGCCGCCGTCGGGGCGTTTCCCAGCAGATCCGCACCTCCCGCCACGACGGCCGGGCCCGGCCCACCCGCGACGGCGCGCAGAGGGTGCGCCCGCCGTGGCACTTCCCACATATGGGGAATCGGCCGACCGGTCCGCCGGTATCTCCCCGTCCGCCCCGCGGCGGGCAAATCCCGGCCGAGCGAACGGATTACAGCGGATGACCACCGGGTTAAACCCGAATTTCGGCTCGGTGTGGCGCCGGGGAGTGTCGCCGAAAGGCTCGCAAAACCGAAATTTCGGCTTAAGGTCAGTTCCATGACCGACACCGACGCCGACACGCCAGAGGCGGCCGGCGACATTACTGCTGTGCCCATGATCACCCTTCGCGCCGTCGACAAGCACTTCGGTGCCCTGCACGTGCTGCGCGATATCAACCTCGAGGTGCCCCGTGGGCAGGTCGTGATCGTGCTCGGACCGTCGGGCTCCGGGAAATCGACGCTCTGCCGCACCATCAACCGGCTGGAGCCGATCGATTCGGGCGAGATCAGCGTCGACGGCGTGCCGCTGCCGGCCGAGGGTCGCGCCCTCGCCGCCCTGCGCGCCGATGTCGGCATGGTCTTCCAGTCGTTCAACCTCTTCGCGCACAAGACGATCGTGGACAACGTCATGCTCGCGCCGATGAAAGTTCGCGGAACCAAAAAGGACGAGGCCCGCCGGCACGCCATGGAACTGCTGGAGCGGGTCGGTATCGCCAACCAGGCCGACAAGTATCCCGCCCAGCTCTCCGGCGGTCAGCAGCAGCGCGTCGCCATTGCCCGGGCCCTGGCCATGAACCCCAAGGTGATGCTGTTCGACGAGCCGACCTCGGCTCTCGACCCCGAGATGGTCAACGAAGTCCTCGATGTGATGGTCTCGCTGGCCAAAGAGGGCATGACCATGCTGGTGGTAACCCATGAGATGGGCTTCGCCCGCCGTGCCGGCGATCGGGTGTTGTTCATGGCCGACGGCCAGGTGGTCGAGGACACCGACCCGGAGACATTCTTCAGCGCACCGAAGTCCGATCGTGCCAAGGACTTCCTGGGCAAGATTCTCAGTCACTGAATCTGCCCGGCGGATAGATAGGCACAGACTCGACGGCATCGCGCCGTCGAGGAGATGAGGGAAGGAAACCGATGAGGATCAACCGAGCACTCCGCATCGCGGTCGGCGCGGTCGCGGTGGCCGTCACCGCCGCAACCACCGCGGCCTGTGGCGGCGGCAGCGACAAGACCGCGCTGGAGAACGCCCAGGAGGGCGAGCTCACCATCGGCATCAAATACGATCAGCCCGGTCTGGGCCTGCGTAACACCGACGGGACCTACAGCGGCTTCGATGTCGAGGTGGCCAAGTATGTGGCCTCGAAACTCGGCGTCCAGCCGGACGGCATCACCTTCAAGGAAGCCCCTTCCGCACAGCGCGAAACCCTGATCGAGAACGGGCAGGTCGATTTCGTGGTCGCCACCTACTCGATCACCGACGCGCGCAAGGAGAAGGTCGATTTCGCCGGCCCCTACTACGTCGCGGGGCAGAGCCTGCTGGTGCGGGCCGACAACAACGATGTCACCGGCCCGGAGAGCCTCAAAGGCAAGACGGTGTGCTCGGTGACCGGTTCCACGCCCGCGCAGAACATCCAGAAGAAGTATCCCGACACCCAGCTGCAGACCTACGACACCTACTCGCTGTGCCTCGAGGGTTTGAACAGTGGTGCCGTCGCGGCGGTGACCACCGATGACATCATCCTGGCCGGTTACGCGTCGCAGTCGCCCGGCAAGTACAAGGTCGTCGGCGAGAAGTTCACCACCGAGAACTACGGGATCGGCCTGAAGAAGGGCGATCAGGATACCCGCAACAAGATCAACGACGCGATCGAGGAAATGATCAGCTCGGGCGCCTGGGACACCGCGTTCCAGGAGACGGTCGGTAAGGCCGCGAGCTATGAGACCCCGCAGGCCCCGCAGGTGGACCGGTACTGACCACCGCATCGGAGGGCCGGGCCGCGATCGCGGCCCGGCCCTCCGGTCCGGGCCCATCCTGCCGATCGGAGGCGCGCAACCACCGTGTTCGATTTGATCTCGGAATACGACACCCAGCTGCTCGAAGCATTCTGGATGACCATAAAACTGACCGTGTTCTCGGCGGTGGGTTCCCTGGTGCTGGGTACCGTTGTCGCCGGAATGCGGGTATCGCCAATCCCCGTGGCCCGCTGGGTCGGCACGGCCTATGTGGCCGTGTTCCGCAACACCCCGCTCACCCTCATTCTGGTGTTCTGCTCCCTGGGCCTGTACTCCACCCTCGGAATGAACCTGGCCTCCGAGGGGCCCACCTCGCTGGCCGACAACAATTTCCGCTGGGCCGTGATCGGCCTGAGCGTGTACACGGCGGCATTCGTCTGTGAATCACTGCGGGCCGGTATCAACACCGTGCCGATGGGCCAGTCGGAGGCCGGTCGCTCGCTGGGGCTCGGCTTCCTGCAGAATCTGCGGATCATCGTGCTGCCCCAGGCGTTCCGCTCGGTGATCGCCCCACTGGGCAGTGTGTTCATCGCACTGACCAAGAATACGACGGTCGCGTCCGCGATCAGCGTCGCCGAGGCGTCGTTCCTGATGAAGAACATGATCGAAACCGAAGCGGCGCTGCTGGCCATCGGCCTGATCTTCACACTCGGCTTCGTGGTCCTGACGCTGCCCGCCGGCCTGCTGTTCGGACATCTGGCCAAACGATTCGAGGTGGCCCGATGATGCGGTACCTCCGCCTTCGCTGCGGACTCCGCGGACCGTATGAACCTGCTCCGTGGGAGGCTAAATGACACGCCAGGCTTCTGTTCTGTACGACGCCCCGGGGCCCGTCGCCCGAGTCCGCAATATCGTCTACTCGGTTGTTGTATTCGTGGTGGTCGTGGCCGCGGGCTGGTTCGTCTACCGCGGCTTCGCCGACAAAGGACAGTTCACGGCCGAGAAATGGGAGCCATTCCTGGACGGGGAGGTCTGGAGCACCTACATCCTGCCCGGCCTGCGCGGCACGGTGGTCGCCGCGCTGCTGTCCATTGTGTTCGCCCTGGTGATCGGGATGATCTTCGGTATCGCCCGGCTCTCGGATCACCGCTGGGTGCGCTGGACGGCGGGCACGATCGTCGAGATCGCCCGCGCCGTCCCGGTGCTGATCCTGATGATCTTCCTGTTCGCCCTGTACTCCGAATACGACCTCTTCGAATCCGAGTACCTGGCGTTGGGCGCCGTGGTGACGGCACTGACCATCTACAACGGGTCGGTGATCGCTGAGATCGTGCGCGCCGGCATCCTGTCGCTGCCCAAGGGGCAGACCGAGGCCGGGGTGGCGCTGGGTCTGCGTAAGGGTCAGCTGATGCGGCTCATCCTGCTTCCGCAGGCGATCACGGCGATGCTGCCGGCCCTGATCTCCCAGATGGTGGTCGCGCTGAAGGATTCGGCGCTGGGCTATGTGATCACCTACGAGGAGGTCGTTCGCAGCGCCCAGCAGCTCGGCGCGGCGGAATCCAATACGATTCCCGCGCTGATCGTGGTCGCGATCATCATGATCGTGCTCAACGTGCTGCTCTCGACGATCGCCACCGGACTGGAGAAGCGCCTGCGGGCGGGCCGCCGCAAACGTGGCAGCGCGGTCGTGGCGGCCGATTCGGTCATCGCCGACGCTGTTCCCGGAGTGGATATCACCAAGTAATCCGCCGCTGTGCCGGCCTCGTGGGGTCCGGCACAGCGGGTGGTCGGTAAGAAACCACCACGCGAAGGGGAGCCGGGCCGGCCGAAAATCTCCATGAGGCCTACCCCCACCCCCGTCGGGTGTCCCGACCCCGGCACTCGACCTCGTGCCGGCTCGCTGGTCGACCGGGCGATTTCCGGACGTCGATCGCGTTCGACCGGCGGCCGAACTCGAGCAGCACCTCGGCTGCTCGGGCGGCGGACGTGTGGCACCTCGACCGGAGAGGGCGATGGACGGCACTCCGCCGATCGCGATCCTGTGTTCTTGGTCCACTCCGCTTCGGAGGCCGGCCCCGGTCTTCACGAAACCGGCCGCCGTGATCGGCGCGAGGCACCGCTCAATCCAGCGGTGCGTCCTCGTCGCCGAACCCGGCGGACTCGTATTCGGACTTGACCACCGCGAATGCCACCGAATGCCCGTAGCCGCGCCGGGCGAGCATTCCGACCAGCCGCCGGATGGCCTTCTCCCGGTCCAGCCCCGCCGGCAGGCTCCGCAGTTTGCGGCGCACCAGTTCGGTGGCACGCTCGTATTCGTCGTCGGCCGTGACGGTGTCCAGCGCCGCCGCGGAGTCCTCCTGCGAAACTCCCTTACGCCGCAGCTCCTGCTCCAGCGCACGCCGCCCCTTCCCGGAGAAACCGTGCCGCTGCCGTACCCACTGCCGCGCGAAATCGGCGTCGTCGATCAGCCCGACCTCGGCCAGCCGGCCGAGTGCCTGCTCGATCACCTCGATCGGGTACCCCTTGGCGGACAACCGCTGTGCGAGCTCGGCTCGACTACGGGCGCGGACGGCCAGTAACCGCAGGGCGGCCTCTTTCGCCTGTTCGAGGCCGCTTTGCGCGTCGGCGCGGCCGCCGATCGGCGCGTCATCCGGTGAACCGGAGCCGGCCGGACGAGCCCGCTGCGGATCGGGCTCGCCCGGCCGCGGACTCCGGGCGGGATCGGTGGCCACGCCACCGGCCGCCCGGAGTTCGTCGAGTCGGCGCCGCATCTGCGCCACCGGATCGGTGGTCTCGGTGCGCGCCCCGGACCGTTCGTCCATCAGGTCAGAAATCGGCCGGGGTCTCTTCCGTCGCGGTCACATCCGCACCGATCCCCAGCTTTTCCTTGATCTTCTTCTCGACCTCGTCCCGGATATCGGTGTTCTCCAGGAGGAACTTGCGGGCGTTCTCCTTACCCTGGCCGAGCTGATCGCCCTCGTAGGTGTACCAGGAGCCGGATTTGCGGATGAACCCGTGCTCCACCCCCATATCGATCAGCGAGCCCTCCTTCGAAATTCCGTGTCCGTACAGAATGTCGAATTCGGCCTGTTTGAACGGCGGGGAGACCTTGTTCTTCACGACCTTGACCCGGGTCCGGTTACCGACCGCGTCACTCCCGTCCTTCAGCGTCTCGATCCGCCGGACATCCAGGCGAACCGATGCATAGAACTTCAGTGCCTTACCACCGGTGGTGGTTTCCGGGGAGTTGTGCACCATGACACCGTCGACGAAGTAGTTGTGGTTGCCCTCTACCTCGATATCGAACCGATGCATCGACCTGGTCTGCGGCTTCACGCGAACATCCAGGACGCGTGCCGGTACAAGCCTTTTGACCGGAGCCACGAAGTCCGGGCGGACGATACCCGCACCACGGTTGCGGGGCAGAAGTTTGTACTCCATGGACGGGGCCATATACGGCGCCACCAACTCCTGAAACTCGGCGGTCGCCGCGGTGGTGAAGACGAGCACGGCTTTACTCGCGCTACCGGCAGCACGAAGCCGGACGTCGAGACCGTGAGTATCACGAAGGTAGTCACGCAGACGAGTACGCGATCCTTCGCTCATCGCTTCCACGCATATTTCGATCCGGCCGCTCCCCCCAGTGGTACGCTGCTGCACTCCTTTCGAGCGCACAGTGAACGATCCGTCGTCCATGTACCAGATGGCCAGCGCGAGCGGTGTAAGCGCTTTCAAGAATTCTTCGGAGAGGAATTTCTTTCCATCACCCAGGTAGACCGCGCGCTGCAACTCAGCCAGTTCGGGCAACGGCGTGAAATCGACAAATTTCGCACCCTTGTCGTTGATCCGGATCGAATGCTCGATGTTTCCGAGGAGACCGACCTTCCAGTCCAGGTACTCGTGCTGGCGCGATCCGTGCCCTATCCGGAACCGAACACCATTACGATCCCGGCGGTTCGGCGACAAATTACCATCGCCCATGAGAGAACCGAGCACGACCTGGAACTGCTGATCACCCAGCCGGAAATCCTCGGCGGCCAGGACCCGATCGCCTGCGATGATCTCGCCCGCCTCGGTCCATCCACCGGGAGTGCGGATCAGGTGGTTCGCAGTGGCGGCGAACTGAGACCTGCCATTACCACTGGACTTCTCCACGGTGAACTGGAGAAAGGAGTCCGTCGGTCCATTGTCGTACCAGTTGACCACGCGCCGGGGAACGACCCGATCGGTTTCGGGGTCGTAGGAAAGGACCTCGACATCCATCTTCTGGTTGACGATCTTCCCGATTTTCTCGGTGGTACCGTCGGCCAGCTGAACCCGGGTGGCGTAATTGAAACACCCGAACATGACACCGATCTTCTCGCGCAGCTGGTTGATGAAGATGGCGGTGGTGCCGGAATTGTTCAGGGCACTGGTCATCTTGCGCAGCGCCTGGCTCATCAGGCGGGCCTGCAGGCCGACGTGACTGTCACCCATTTCGCCCTCGATTTCGGCGCGGGGCACCAGGGCGGCCACCGAGTCGATGACGATGATGTCGATGGCGCCGGAGCGGACCAGCATATCGGCGATTTCCAGGGCCTGTTCACCGGTATCGGGCTGGGACACCAGCAGCGCGTCGGTATCGACGCCGAGTTTGGCGGCGTAATCGGGATCGAGTGCGTGCTCGGCGTCGATGAAGGCCGCGACTCCTCCGGCGGCCTGCGCATTGGCGACCGCGTGCAGCGCGACCGTGGTCTTACCGGAGGATTCCGGGCCGTAGATCTCCACGACGCGGCCGCGGGGCAGGCCCCCGATACCCAGTGCGACGTCGAGCGCGATGGAACCGGTCGGGATCACCGAGACCGGCTGGCGGGCTTCTTCGCCGAGGCGCATCACCGCACCCTTGCCGAAACTCTTCTCGACCTGCGCGAGCGCGAGTTCGAGCGCTTTGTCGCGGTCATAGGGCTGTGGCGCCATCGTGACTCCCCTTTTCACCGGGTGGTAGGTAGGTGGTGTGGTTGGCGCCCAGAGTAGAGGGCGGCACCGACAAGTTCCGGCCTCAGCCTAGACGAACAGGTGTTCGAGTCAAGCGACGTGGCCGCGCGTCGCGACCCCTCGGCACGCGCCGGTCACCACTGCGGGAGTTCGGTCGTATCTCCCTCCGGCCGGGGTCCGTGGATGCGCCGCTGCGCCCGGGTGATGGGCACGTCGTCGATACTCGCCTCCCGCCGCGCCATCAACCCGTCCGGCGCGAACTCCCACTGCTCGTTGCCGTAGCTGCGCCACCACTGCCCGGCCTCGTCGTGCCATTCGTACTGGAAGCGCACCGCGATACGGTTGCCCGACCAGGCCCACAGCTCCTTGCGCAGGGCATAACCGTTCTCCTTCGTCCATTTCCGCGCCAGGAAATCGATCACGGCCGGACGCCCGGTGAAGTACTCGTCGCGGTTACGCCACACCGTGTCGACGGTATAGGCGGCGGCGACCGTCTCGGGATCAGGGGTGTTCCACGCGTTCTCGGCCGCACGCACCTTGACGGCGGCGGTCACGGCATCGAACGGGGGCAGCGGTGGTCGCATCGGTGACTCCTTTCACGGGTTGACAGGGGAGAGTTCGGGCGGACTCCAGCGCAGTGGCCCCGCGAGCCGCTCGGCCACCGCGTGCACGGTGAACTCGACACCGGCGGGACCGCCCGGGCCGTCCGCCCAGGACAGTTCGGCCGTACCGGTGAGGTGTAGCAGGCCGCCGGTGTTCCAGTCCGGGATCAGCACACCACAGCGCGGCTCCACCATGAGGTTGCCGAGCGTCATGAACATCGAGTTACCGCGATATTCCGGCCAGTACAGCCGGTTCGGCGCGCGCACCTCCACAAAGCCGGGGTCTCCCCCGCGATGCGAGGCGTCGGCGCGACCCGCCGTGTCCGTACTGCCCACGAAGAAGGCATCGGCCGCCGCGATCGCGGCGCGCTGCCGGGCATCCAGTTCGATACCGTGGCGTACGTCCGTCGGCGGCTGCTCCGCGACGGCCACGATATGCCGCCGCGAGATGTACTTCGGGCAGTTCGAATAGACCTGATCCACTGTCATGCGGAGCCGATCGCCGATCCGGCGCACCGTGCCGTTGGCCCGCATCCGCCGGCGGCGATCCGGTTCGACGGCGAGGAGGCCGACCCGCCACGGGCGGTCGGGCGGGGCCAGCGGGTCACCGCGCCGCGGTACCGCCGCGATCTCGAGGGTGTATTCGTCGAGGACCCGGAGAAAGCCCGGCGCACCGGTCAGCTGGGTCACCCACGGGCGGCCCTCGTCGTCTACCGCGGCGAGCACGACCATCGGCCGTTCGGCCAGGAAGCGGGCGGCGGCCCCGGGTATGGCGGTATGGACCGTCCGCCCCACCTTCTCGGCGATATCGGCCTGACCCGCCCGGCGCTGCACCGCCAGTTCGCCCGGATGGAAAACGTTCATCGCGGGTGCCGCTCAGAAGAACCCGCAGGTCGGCGCCGCACCGCTGGGTGCGGGCGCGGATTCCGCGCCGGCCGGCGTATAGACCTCGAGCCGGATACCGTCGGGATCGGCGAAGAAAATACCGCCGGACGCCGCACCCTCGCCGTGCGCGACCACCCCGTCGTGGAAAAAGGTGACCGCGTGCTCGGCCAGCGCGGCTTCCACCTGCCGCACCTGCTCGAGGGACGGAACCCGGAAAGACAGATGGTGCAGCCCGGGCCGATCCACCGGGAACTCCCCCGCGCTCTGCTGCCACAGCGTGAGTACGAGTTCACTCCTCGAGCCCAGAAAGGCCCAGCGCCGTTCGGCATCGGCTCCGGTGGCGAGCTCTTCGAAGCCGAGAACATCCCGGTAGAAGCGCAGCGAGCGATCCAGCTGGGACACGTTCAACCCGATATGCCCGGTAGCGAGTCGCGGGGTGACGGCTGTCGTCATGGTGAATCCTCCTGATGTAACCGTTCAATTTGTTTGAACGGTTAGAACCTAGCGTATGCGGTCACCCATCGTCAACTGGTAAAATAGCGATAGATGGTTACACTGGGTTCGGATACTCCGACACAGACAAGGAGACCGTTACCCTCAGACATGCTCGATCCACGCCCCCACCTCGGTGAACCGCCGGCTCTCGATCTGCTGAACACGCGGTGGCTGGAGCACGGCCCGCGCGACCTGCTCACCGACGTGGCCGGTCTACGGATCTGGCTGGAGTCGGCGGGCCTGGCCGGAACGGCTCCCGTGGACGAACGGACCCTGGAAGCCGTGCTCACTGCCCGCTCCGCCGTGTACGACGCGGTCGTGCACGGCTCCCGCGATGCCCTCAACGAGGTACTCGACCGGGGACGGATCCGGCGTCACCTCGACGAGACCGGGCCGATCGGCACCCCCGAGGTCGCCGATCCCGCCTGGCTACCCGGCTGGCTGGCGGCGGACAACCTGCTGCATCTGCTGGACGGGGCGCCCGCCCGTATCCGCCGCTGCGCCCACCCCGACTGCGTGCTGTTCTTCTACGACACGTCCAAGAACGGCACCCGCCGCTGGCATTCGATGGCGACCTGCGGCAACCGGGCGAAAGCGGCGCGCCATCATGCGCGCCGGAGCTGACCGCCCCAGGCGCACGACCTCACCAGCGAGAGCGCGGCACATCGAATTCGGCGCACAGCGCACGCCAGACATCACGCGGATCGACACCGGATTCGATGGCGTCGGCGCCGGTCCGGCCGCCGAGCGCGGGGATGACGTGATCGTTGAGCAAGGTGTCGCCCCGGGCCTCGCCGAATTCGGTGTGCATGAGTTCCTGGAATTCCGTCAACCGCACCGTGCACAAGATACCCGCACCGGCGCCGGCGGGCTCGGAGCGGTCAGTGCGTCCGCACCGAGTCCAGAACCCGGTGGCAGATCTGTACCGGATCGGCCACCTCGATGACTCCCGCGGCCGCCGTCCGCGCCGCGGCGGTGAAACCCGGCTCGGCCAGCAGCCGCAGCACCGCGGCGCGCACCGCCTCCGGGGTGAGCGGGCGGACCAGCAGCGACGAACCCTGGCGTTGCGCGCGATTGGCGAGCTCCCACTGGTCGCCGCCACCCGGGACGGTCACCACGGGTACTCCCGCGGCCAATGATTTCGCCAGGAGCCCGTGTCCACCGCCACCGACCACGACGGCGGCGTGGGTGAGGAGTTCGTCCTGTCGGCCGAGCCCGGCGGTCGCCCATTCCGGCAACGATTCCGGTGGCTCGTCGAGCGTCGAGATCGCCACCCGGACCCCGGCTCCCGCCAAAGCCTCCAGTACCGTCTCCGCCATCCCGGCCACCCCGGTGTGCGCGGTGGACGGCGCCACCATCACCAAGGGGCCGTCCCCCGGCGGTAACTCCAGGCGCCGGTCGGTGGGCTCCCACAACAGCGGGCCGACCAGTTCCGCCTCCTCGGGCCAGTCCGGCCGCGGCACCTCCAGCGCGGGCAGGGTGGCGACGAGCCGCGCCGCCGGACCCGGGTCGGTGGCCGGTAGACCCACGCCGGCCCGGGCGGCCTCCCGTTGTCGCTGCCCGGTCCGCAATGCCCGCGCGGTGAACATCCGCAGCACCGAGTCCCGGGCACGACCGCGCACACCGGCGCCCGGCGCGAGCCCACTGCCGATCGGCGGCAGCCCTTTCGACGGAAGGTAGAGCGGATGCGGTGACAGTTCGACCCACGGCACCCGCAACCGCTCGGCCGCCATACCGCCCCCCGCGGTGAGCACATCGGAGACAACCAGTTCCGGCAGCATCGCACCGAGTTCGGGCAGGATCTCGGTCGAGATATAGGCCGCCCGTTGATGGATTCGCGCACCGGCGTCGCCGTCGTCGTCGATCGGCCTGGGCGCCAGCCCCTTCAGCCGCCGCACCCCGATACCGGCCGCCCGCGCGGCCTCGAACCAGCGGGGGCCGGTGAAGAGGACAGGATCGTCACCCGCGTCCCGGAAACGCAGGCAGAGCGCGATAGCGGGAAACGCATGACCCGGGTCGGGACCGGCGACGACAGCCACTCGCATCCGGTCATGCTATCGGCGCGCCCGCAGGCGCCGAGTCCGGGCCGTGCTTCTGTGGCCGCGCCGCGTCGGGCGCCGGCCCATTTCTGGGCGTGGTCGGCCACAGCGGTACCGCGCCGCGCACCGGCAACTCAGCCGGCGAAGGTGTACAGCTCGAACCCGACGGCGCGTGCGCCGGTGAAACCGTCCACCGGTCCCGTGGTCATCGTGACCACCGCGCGCACCTGATCGACCACCGGTTCCGGGCTCAACGCCCCCAGGTAACGCCGGTGTTCGGCCAGGGACGCCTCGGCGGCGCCGACGGTGGCGGTGACATCCACCGCGTGGGTGGCGTCGGCCGGGACGGCCACGGCCGCCCAGCGCGCGGTCCACGGCGGTGGCTCGGTGAGCTCGGGAAAGATCCACTCGTTGCCGGCATCGGATACCGCGTCGAGCGCCGCGCGGCCGACGGCCCGGTGGTCGGCGCTGTTGACGATGCCGGGGGCCCAGGTCGGCCCGAAATGTCCCAGCACCACCAGTTCCGGACGGTGCCGGCGGATCGCCGCGGCCAGATCGCGGCGCAGGGCCGGGTTCGCTTCGATCCGGCCGTCCGGATGGCCGAGGAACTGCACCTCACTCACCCCGACGACGGCCGCCGCGGCACGCTCTTCGGCTTCGCGCAACGGCCCCGCCTCGGCGGGCGGCATACCGGCGATCCCCGCCTCCCCGGAGGTCACCAGCAGGTAGCGCACATCTTTGCCCTGCCCGGTCCAGCGGGCCACCGCGGCGGCGACTCCGTACTCGATATCGTCGGGGTGAGCGACGATCACCAGGGCCCGCTGCCAATCCTCCGGAAGGTGCTGCATGGCGCCATTCGAACACAGGCGCCCGCCCGATGGCACAGAAAAGCCGGATGCCCCTCCGGGCGGAGAGGCATCCGGCCGCATCGTCGCGTGGGCGGGTCAGACCTTGGTGACCGAGTTGTCGTCCGAGCCGGAGATCGCCTTGTAGAGCAGATACAGCCCGAACACCACCGCGCTGATCACCAGGATCGGGAACAGCCCTTTGATCAGTGCGCCGATCACCGCCAGCGCGATCCAGACGACGGCGACCACGCCGATGATCTTCCACAGCATTTTGTGCCTCCCAGCGGTTGTCCCCTGCTCCGAGCATGGCACCGCGGACACGGGAAATCACCAGGTGAAGGGCAATATCCGGGGAAGATCAGGGTTGACCCTGAGACCGTTACGGGCGCGCACGACCGCGGGGCACCTCGGCCATGGACGGCTGCCACGAAGGGTGGCCCGCGGCGGGCGGCAGCGGACCGGGAGCCCGGTCGGCGAGTTCGGTGAGTGCCTGCGCCCAGCCGTCCATCCGATCGGCCGCATGCCGCAGATCGGCGACGATACCGTCGAACTCGTAGCGGAGCGCCCCTGTTTCGTCGACGGCGAGGACCCGGGTCGCCGCGGCGACCACCTGCTCGTACTCGGCGACGCCGCCGTCGAGCCGGGCGACGATCGACTGCAGTGTCTCGCCGAGCCGATGCACGTCGGCCGCGTCGGCGATCTCGGCCGCGCCCCCGCCGAGGGCTCGGACCGCGCCTTCCATCGTGGCGATATCGGCGGCCAGCGCGGTCAGCGCGGCGGCACCGGAGCCGGCGGTGGCGATCAGATCCTCGAGTTCGTCGGCAGGCAGCCGGCGGGACCGGGCGATCTGCCCGGCCACCTCGTGCAACGCTCGTTCGGCCCGCGCCAATCGAGCCATGGCGGGCCGGGCGGCGGACCGGCCGGCGGGAAGTTTGCGCGGGAGATAGCCGGCCGGCGGCAGCGGCGCCCGCCGCAACCGCAGGTAACGGCGGGTACTCAGGGCGGCGCCGGTGACCAGGACGACCGCCCCGCCGCCGAGCACCACGACCGCCCAGGCGGGGGCGGACAGGATCACCAGCCCGACCGCCCCGGCGGTGGTGAGACCGGAGACCGTGCCGAGACCGATACTGCGCCGCCGGACCCGGCGCCGCCGACGGAGCTCGCGTTCCCGCGGATCGGCCCAGCGACGGACCGCGACGAGCGCGTTCTCGCCGGCTTCCCGCAGATTGCCGGCGACGTAGGCCGCCTGCGGCTGCAGTTCGGGCCAGGCACGGGCGAACTCCCGGGACCCGGTGCGGAATCGGGACCTGTCAGACTTCATCACTGTCCTCGCCGAACTCGGTGGAGCCGCTACTGCTGTGCGGTCCGGCCCTTGTCCATCTGTGGTTGTGGTTGTGCGGGTTCGGCCGCCGATTTTCCGGCGTCGAGCGCCGAGCTGGTGTTCCCGGCGGGCAGGGAATCGCCGCGCATGGACGCGCGGATCTGCTCGAGCCGGCTGTGGCCGGCCATCTGGACGCTGGCCTGCTGGACTTCGAGCATGCGCCCCTGGACGGTGTTCTGGGCGAGTTCGGCGGACCCCAGCGCGGTGGCGTAGCGGCGTTCGATCTTTTCCCGCACCGCGTCCAGGCTGGGGACGCTGCCGGGGGCGGACAAAGTGCTGTCCATCTGTTGCAGGGAGGCGCTGACCTGCTCCTGCATCTTGGCCTGTTCGAGCTGGCTGAGCAGCTTGGTGCGCTCGGCGACCTTCTGCTGCAGCAGCATCGCGTTCTGCTCCACCGCCTTCTTGGCCTGCGCGGCGGCCTGCAGCGACTGATCGTGCAGCACCTTCAGGTCCTCGACCGACTGTTCGGCGGTGACCAATTGCGCGGCGAACGCCTCGGCGGCGTTGGTGTACTGGATGGCCTTCTCGGCATCACCCGCGGCATTGGCCTGGTCGGCGAGGACGACGGCCTGACGGGCATTGGCGTTGAGCTTCTCGACCTCGTCGAGCTGCCGGTTCAGCTTCATCTCCAGCTGACGCTGGTTCCCGATCACCGAGGCGGCCTGCTGGGACAGGGCCTGGTGCTGACGCTGGGCCTCTTCGATAGCCTGCTGAATCTGGACCTTCGGATCCGCGTGCTCCTCGATCTTGGAATCGAAGAGGGCCATCAGATATTTCCAGGCCTTCGTGAACGGATTAGCCATCGGTTGATCCCGCCTCCATCTACTGTGCCGCCTGGGCGACTCGGAGTGCGCGACCGTCACGCACTCGGTATCTGCCTATCCTCCACCATGCGGCGCCGGGTCCCGGCCACCGAACGACGCCGCGTCTCGCCGAAACCGCCGCGCCGACGCATACTACGAATCTATCCGGTCCCCGGCGCCACGCGCATTGTCACGATCGGGTATACGACGGCTATAACCGATCAGGCCGCTTCGACCAGCACGAGCGGGCCGTTGGTGGGCGCCGGGATGACGATCCGGGTCTCGCCGTCGACCTGGGTCCGGGTGCCGGTCGCGGCCGACGCGGCGGCGGGTTCGGCGGCCGCGGGCTCGGCGGCCGGCTCCGCCGGTGCCGGGGTGGCCGCTTCGGCGGGTTCGCGGGCCGGGGCGGCACCCGCCGGCAGATCCTCGCCGGCGATCGCGGTGCTCACGTCCCACAGCACCCGGGACAGCGGTACGTCGAGCGCCTCGCAGATCGCGGCCAGCAGTTCGCTGGACGCTTCCTTACGACCCCGCTCGACTTCGGAGAGGTAGCCCAGGCTCACCCGCGCCGAGGTGGACACTTCGCGCAGGGTCCGGCTCTGGGCGAGGCGCGCACGCCGCAGACTGTCCCCGATCGCTTCTCGCAGCAGCGTCATCGAGTTCTCCTTCTCCCGGTAGGCGTCGCCCACGGCACGCACGCGGTTCTCTCTTCGCACAACGTCGGAACCGGCCCCGAGGGTTCCCGGGCCGGTCGCGGAATCGCTCACCGGGTGGGTGATTCGCCCCGCACGCACCGCAGCAGTTCCCGAACCGCGGCCTGTGTCGCTGTGAACCTGATATTCCACCGGTCGCCGGTGAGTTTCAACCGCATCACCTCGGTATGCCCGGGCCCGGCGAGTCCGAGGAAGACGGTGCCGACCTCGACCCCGTCCTGGGGGTCGGGCCCGGCGACCCCGGTGAGCGCGATTCCCCAGTCGGCGACGCAGCGGGTCCGGGCGCCGACCGCGAGCTGTTGTGCGGTACTCGCGGCCACCGGACCCTCGGCGGCCAGAACCTGTTCATCGACCCCGGCCAGGCTGTGTTTGAGGTCTGTCGCGTACACCACCAGCCCGCCGCGCAGCACCGCACTGGCACCGGGCACACCGGCGATCGTGGCGGACACCAGGCCCGCGGTCAGTGATTCGGCGGTGGCGACGGTCTGTCCGCTGCCCTTCAGGACGGCGACGAGATCGGCGGCCGCGCTGCCGGCGGTGAGCGGGCCGGTGTGACCGGCCGTCATCCGCGGGTCCGGTGCGGTCCGGCGAGCCACAGCCGGGCCGCCTGGCCGACGTAATCCAAGCCCGTGACCACGGTCAGAACCAACGCGATCCACATCAGCGTCATTCCCGCGGTCGCGAAACCACCCGAGAGCGGTAGCAGCAGTACCCCGATGGCCACCGATTGGACGAGAGTTTTGAGTTTCCCGCCGCGACCGGCCGGGATGACGCCGCGGCGCACCACCGCCAGCCGCAGCAGGGTGATGCCGATCTCGCGCGCGCAGATGACGACGGTCATCCACCACGGCAGATCGCCCAGCATCGAGAGCCCGATGAGCGCCGCACCGATGAGCGCCTTGTCCGCGATGGGGTCGGCGAGTTTGCCGAAATCGGTGACGAGGCCGTATTTGCGGGCGAGCTGACCGTCGAACCGGTCGGTGATCGCGGCGAGGGCGAAGAGCAGTGTCGCGGTGATCCGCCAGCCGGTCTGATGCCCGCCACCGGCGAAAAGCGCCAGGACGAACAGCGGCACCAGCGCGATCCGGATCATGGTGAGGATGTTCGCGATGTTCAGCAGCGGAACCGCGGATTCGGCGGGTGCGGGCACCAGACCACCGCGTGGTGGTCCGGGTACGGTCAGACGCCGGTCCATTTCCTCGGGGTGCACGCTCATGGCCGCCTCTGCGCCGCGGCGCCGGGACAGGCGCGCGAGGTCGAGCGGGAGGGCGGAGTCGGCGGCACACACTCAGACTATCGGTAGCCCGGCCGACTACTGTGCACCCCATGACCTCACGGGGACCACTGAGTGGTTCGACCAGCGACGCACCCGGTACACAGACCGCCACCGTGCGAGTGCGTCGCGCCCGCACCTCCGATGTCCCGGCGATCAAATCGCTCGTCGATGTGTACGCGGGCCGCATCCTGCTGGAGAAGAATCTCGTCAATCTGTACGAGTCGGTGCAGGAGTTCTGGGTGGCCGAACTCGACGACCGCGTGGTGGGCTGCGGGGCGCTGCACGTGCTGTGGGCCGACCTCGGTGAGGTGCGCACGGTGGCGGTTCTTCCCGAGGTGAAGGGCCACGGTGTGGGCAGAGTCATCGTGGAGCAGCTGGTCGAGGTGGCGCGGGAACTCGAGCTGCGGCGGTTGTTCGTGCTCACCTTCGAGGTCGAGTTCTTCGCCCGGCACGGTTTCGCGGAGATCGAGGGCACCCCGGTGACCGCCGAGGTGTACGCGGAGATGTGCCGGTCCTACGACACCGGTGTGGCGGAGTTCCTGGACCTCAGCTTTGTGAAACCCAACACTCTCGGAAACACCCGAATGCTGCTCACCCTCTGATATTTACCGGCGCGGCAGTACCCACCGCTTTCGGTGGACGGACGGCACCGCGGCACCACCCCGCGCACTAGAGTCGACGGGTGCCTCTTTTCGCTGTTCACTACACCTATTCCGAAGCCACTGTCCCCGCTCGGGACACCCATCGCCCGCATCACCGGACGTGGCTGGCCGACCGGCTTGCGGAGGGCGAGCTGCTGAGCAGCGGGCCGTATCCGGACGGTTCCGGCGCCCTGCTGCTGTTCCGCGCGACCGACGCCGCGGCGCTGGACGAACTGCTGGCCCAGGACCCGTTCGCTCAGGAGAAGCTGATCGATGATGTGCGGGCCGTCGAATGGCAGCCCGTACTCGGCGCGTTCGCCGACTGAGCGGTACCGCGTCCCGGCCGGGCCGGCGCCCGGCCGGGACCGCACCGGCTACTCGCCCGGACCGGCGGCCGACTTCGATCGGGCCTGCCCACGGGTGCGCAGCAGGCTGGCGACGGTCGCGACGACCAGGATGCCGAGGATCACCGACAGCGACAGCGCAGTGGAGATCTCCGGGACGCTCACGTGCTCGCCGCCGTTGATGAACGGCAGGTTGTTCTCGTGCAGTGCGTGCAGCACCAGTTTGACGCCGATGAAGGCCAGAATGGCCGCGAGACCGTAGGACAGGTAGACCAACCGGTCCAGCAGGCCGCCGATCAGGAAGAAGAGTTGGCGCAGCCCCATCAGCGCGAACGCGTTCGCGGTGAACACGATGTAGGGCTCCTCGGTGAGGCCGTAGATGGCCGGAATCGAGTCGAGCGCGAACAGCAGATCGGCGAATCCGATGGCCACCAGTGCCAGCAGCATCGGTGTGAGCGCGCGCCGGCCGTCGATCCGGGTAACCAGCTTGTCGCCATCGTAGGTCTCGGTGGTCGGCACGAAGCGCTTGATGAGCGCGACGATCCGGCTGTCACGTTTCTGTTCCTCTTCGACCTCGTGGCCGCTCTCCTTCAGGAGTTTGACCGCGGTGTAGACCAGGAACAATCCGAACAGGTAGAAAACCCAGCTGAAGGCGCCGATGGCGGCGGCGCCCACCGCGATGAAGATACCGCGCATGACCAGCGCCACCACGATGCCGATGAGCAGCACCTTCTGCTGGTAGATCCGGGGCACCGCAAAGGTGGACATGATGATCAGGAAGATGAACAGGTTGTCCACCGAGAGCGCTTTCTCGGTGACGAAACCGGCGTAGTACTCACCGGCGAAGGTCCCGCCCCATTTCCAGGCGATCACCCCGCCGAAGGCCAGCGCCAAGCCGATGTAGACCGCGGACCAGAAGCCGGATTCACGGAAGGTCGGTTCGTGCGGGGTCCGCACATGAGCGAAGAAGTCGAAGACGAACAACCCGAGGATCACCGCGATGGTGATTCCCCAGACGAGAGCGGCTACCTGCATACGGCGATCCGTTCAGCGGTGCGAGTCATATACCAATCATGCCCGATATGCCCGTTTCAGCCGACTTGCGGGGTGGTTGCCCGCTATCCTCGCATATCAGCGCGCCCGGCGGCCGTCGGCACGCCGGTCATCCGGCGTCCGGTGCCGGCGCTCCCTCGTCGCCGCCGCCCCGGATCGACCACAGCAGGCCGTCGAGTTCGTCCGGTTTGATCAGCACATCGCGCGCCTTGGAACCTTCGCTCGGCCCGACCACGCCCCGGGTCTCCATCAGGTCCATCAAGCGGCCCGCCTTCGCGAACCCGACCCGCAACTTGCGCTGCAGCATGGACGTGGACCCGAACTGCGAGGTGACCACCAGTTCCACCGCCTGCAGGAACACGTCGAGATCGTCGCCGATATCGGGGTCGACGTCCTTCTTCTCCCCGGCCTTGGCCGCGGTGACGCCCTCGGTGTATTCCGGTTCGGCCTGGTTCTTGGTGAACTCGACGACCCCTTGGATCTCCTCGTCGCTGATGAAGGCGCCCTGCAACCGGGTCGGCTTACCGGCACCCATCGGCAGGAACAGGCCGTCGCCCATACCGATGAGTTTCTCGGCGCCGGGCTGATCGAGGATCACGCGGGAATCGGTGAGCGAGGAGGTCGCGAACGCCAGCCGGGACGGCACATTGGTCTTGATCAGGCCGGTCACCACATCCACCGACGGCCGCTGGGTGGCCAGCACCAGATGGATACCGGCGGCCCGCGCCTTCTGGGTGATCCGGACGATGGCGTCCTCGACGTCGCGGGGCGCGGTCATCATCAGATCGGCGAGTTCGTCGACGATGGCCAGAATGTAGGGATAGGGCCGGTACACCCGTTCGCTGCCCAGCGGCGTGGTGATGGCGCCGGATTTCACCTTGCGGTTGAAGTCGTCGATATGGCGGACCTTGCTGGCCTGCATGTCCTGATACCGCTGTTCCATCTCCTCCACCAGCCAGGCCAGCGCCGCGGCGGCCTTCTTCGGCTGGGTGATGATGGGCGTGATCAGATGCGGGATCCCCTCGTAGGGGGTCAGTTCCACCATCTTCGGGTCGATCAGGATCATCCGGACCTCGTCCGGGGTGGCCCGCTGCAACAGCGACACCAGCATCGAGTTCACGAAACTCGACTTACCGGAACCGGTGGAACCCGCGACCAGCAGATGCGGCATCTTGGCCAGATTTGCCGAGACGAACTCGCCCTCGATGTTCTTGCCGAGGCCGATGACCAGTGGATGGTGATCGTTGCGGGTGGCCGGTGCGGTGAGCACATCGGCGAGGCGGACCAGTTCCCGATCGGCATTGGGCACCTCGATACCGACGGCGGATTTCCCGGGGATCGGCGCGAGCAGGCGCACGTTCTCGGTCGCCACGGCGTAGGCGATATTGCGGGTCAGCGCGGTGATCTTCTCGACCTTCACGCCGGGCCCGAGTTCCACCTCGTAGCGGGTGACGGTCGGCCCCCGGACGAACCCGGTGACCGCGGCATCGATCTTGAACTGCACCAGCACCTCGGTGATCGCCTCGATCATCGATTCGTTGGCGGCGCTGCGTTTCCGGGGCGGGTCGCCTTCGACCAGCAGATCGATCGGCGGCAGCGTGTAATCGCCCTCGGTGACCCGGTCGGTGACGAACTCCGGATCCGGAAGCGGCGGCGGAGTCTGATCGACCACCGCGGGCGCGGCGGGTTTGCGCTTCTTGCGCTGTGCGGGTCGTTCGTCCTCCGGGGCGGCGGGGATCGGTTTGGCGTCGCGCAGGGGTGGCTCGGCCGCGGATCCCGCGAATTCGTCGGCCGGGTAGTTCTCGACGGGAGTCCGGCTGCGGCGACGAGATCTGGTGGGAGTCTCCCCGGCGCCGGTCTCGTACTCGTCGACCGGGTCGTAACCGTCCCGATAGTCCGCCGCGCCCTCGTAACCGGGAGCGCCGAAGAATTCGCGCAGTCGCTGAGGCGCCTCGCGCACCGTCGTGCCGGTCACCAGCAGCACACCGAACACCATCGCCAGCAGCAGTATCGGCACCGACAGCCAGGCGGTGAGGCCATCGGTCACCGGACCACCGATCACGAATCCCACGAACCCGGCCCCATCCGCACGCCCGGCGGCGTCGGTGGGGGCGCCGTCGGCGATATGCCACAGTCCGAGCAACGGCAACCCGATCAGCAGACCGCCCAGCACCAGCCGGGGCCGGATATCCGGGCGGGGTTCGGTACGCATGAGCACCACCGCGATACCGGAGGCGACGAACGGCAGCAGCGCCGAGGCCGAACCGGCGACCGCACGAATGACCGCGTCCACCGCACGCCCGATCGGCCCGCCGGCGGACAGCCAGACAGCGGCCGCGATCACCGCGCTGAGCGCGATCAAACCGAGAGCGACCCCGTCGCGCCGATGACCGTGTTCGATCTCCCCGGCTCTGCTGAGGGCCCGGGTGGTGGCACCCAGCCCGCGGGCGGCCATGGTCCAGCCGCCGCCCACCATCCGGCCGAACACCGCCAGTGGCGCCGTGTCGGAACGTCGTGCGGCGGTGGGCCGGCGCGCCGCGGTGCGGCGGGGACGGGCGCCGTTGGCCGGGCGCGCGGCCGCCTTACGTGTGGTTCTACGAGCCGGACCCTGGGCCGCGGCCGCACCGGCCGCGCCGCGTGTACTACCCGAACGAGAACGTGCCGCGGTGGTCCGCCCCCGAGCCGATCCCGCCCGCGCACCAGGTGTGGTCGTGCCGCGGGACTTACCTGCCATGGCCTCAGGCTAGCCGCAACAACCCCATCCGGACCATCCGCAACACTGGTTACCGCCGCCCCGGCGGTGTGCGCCGGCGGCCCGCGCCGGTCGCCGCGCGGTGATCGGCGGCGGCGATTCGTGCCTCGACCGCCGTCGATATCCGGCCCGGGACGTGGCGGGCGGACCGGTCGGCGCCGCCTCGCCCGCGGTCGAATTCTTTGCCGACGGCGTTCAGATGGAACGGTCGAGTTCGAGTACCTGCCGGACCGCGTCGGGTTCGCCGGCCGTGTCGATCCGGACCTGATCGCGCCCGAAGGCGTGCAGCAGCAATTCGGACGGTTCACCGGTCAGCGTCACCACCGGGCCGGTGCCGTCCACGATCCGGGCGTGTTCCCCGCCGGGCGTCGAGAACTCCACCGGCACCGGCGATTTCCGGTACGTCATCTTCCCCGTCTTGCGCACCGTCGCCCATAGCCGCTGCTGATCCTCGGCCGGCAGTTCCCGCGGTTCCCAGCCCGGGCTCGCCCGGCGGACATCCTCGTGATGCACGAACATCTCGCCGAGATTGGCGAACGCGTCCACGGGTCGCAGCGGTGACCACCAGGGCGGCCCGGTACGGATTTTGTCCAGCAGTTCGTCGAACTCCCGGGCGGCCGCTTTATCCTGCACCTTCTGCAGATAGCCGGCGAAGGGCGCCAACATGATTCCCGGTGCGGCATCGGGCCGTCGCTCCCGGACCACCAGGTGCGCCGCGAGGTCGCGTACCGTCCACGCACCACATAGGGTAGGCGCGTCCGGGCCGGTGCCCTTCATCGTTTCGACCAATGCACGGCGTTCACGCTGAGCCATGTTCACACGATGAATCTAGCCGAGACCCAGCCATCGGGGAGGGAACGTGTTGCCGATCCGGTTGCTCACCGGCAGAGATGCTCTGTACTTTGTCATTCGGTCCATAAGGGTCGTGGACCGAAATACACAGATGGGAACACCTTGAAGAAGATTCTCACCGTTGCCGCCGTTCTGGTGGCGACCATCGGCTCGATGTTCGCCGCTTCGGTGACGCCGGCGCACGCCCAGTACAGCAGTTACTACGGCGCCATCGCGGTATCGCTGTCCACCGGCGACTACGGCTGGTCCTACGACTACGACAGCTACTCCGAGGCAGAGCAGGCTGCCGAGGACCGGTGCGGGGCCGCCGACTGTGTCGCCAAGATCTCGTGGCGCAACGGTTGTGGCGCGCTGGCGGTTTCGGACAACTGGCTGAGCTACGGATCCGGGTCCACCCGGGCCGCGGCCCGCTCCGAGGCGCTCGCCAACAACCCGGGCAATGCCTATATCGAGCACTGGAACTGCACTTCCGGCTACGGCCTGTGAGTTCGTACCGACCACTCAGTCCGGCCCGCGCCGAACTCGCCGACTACTCCGTAGGGGAATCAGAACTGTGAACATTCGACCGATCCGGGTCATGGCCGCCATAACGATGGCCGCCGCCGCCCTCACCTTCACCGCGTGCTCCTCCACCGAGGACACCTCCACCGGCGCGGCCGCCACCAGTACCGAGGCCGCCGCCGAGTTCGAATCGGGTAAAACCCAGGACGGCCGGGAGGAGGGCAAGGCGCCGACCACCACACCCGCGCCGAATCTGCCCAAGCCGACGGCCGAGGAACTCAACGACAAGATCAACCGGGCGCTCGACGGCTCGGTCGGCGAAGACGAGAAGCTGGCCTGGATCGAGGACGCCGAACAGGATCCGCAGCTGGTCGACAAGCTGGTCGAGGCGGCCAAGAAGAACGAGGTCACCGTCAAGATCACCAATGTCGGTGAACCGACCGGCGGCAAGGTGACCGCCGATGCCGATGTGACCATCGGCGGCAGCCCGGTGGAGAACGCGACCGTCGATTTCGTGGCCGAAGGCGATCAGTGGAAGATCGCGCACGGATTCGCGTGCAATATCGTCAAATCCGCGCAGCTGGATTCGGCGGCCTGCCAGCCCGACGCCTGAGCTACGCGTAGCTCCGTAAAGACGAGAAACCGCCGGAGGGCCGAGCGCTCCGGCGGTTTTCGTTCGTTCGGCTAGACGCCGATCACGGTCGGCACGATCATCGGGCGCCGCCGGTAGGTATCGGCGACCCAGCGGCCCACGATCCGTCGCACGGCCTGCGCGATGCGATGCGTATCGGTGACGCCTTCACCGGCCAGCCGCAGCAGTTCGGCTTCCACCAGCTCCGCCGCCCCCGCCAGCGCGGTCGGATCGTCGGAGAACCCGCGCCCGCTGACCTCCGGCGGACTCACCGCCTTACCGGTGGTCTCGTCGACGGCCACCGTGATGGCGATGAAACCGCCCTCGCCGAGCACGAGCCGGTCCGACAGCGTGGATTCGCCGACATCACCGACCGACAGACCATCCACGTAGACGTGCCCGACCGGGACACGGCCGACGATGGAGGCGATTCCGTCGACCAGATCGACCACCACACCGTCCTCGGCCAGCACCACCCGTTCCTCGGGGACCCCGGTGGCGACGGCGAGCGCGGCATTGGCGCGCAGATGCCGCCATTCCCCGTGCACGGGCATGGCGTTGGTCGGCCGGACCGCGTTGTACAGGTACAGCAGTTCCCCGGCCGACGCGTGCCCGGACACGTGCACCTTCGCGTTCTGCTGGGTGATGACGGTGGCGCCGAGGCGGGCCAGCCCGTTGACGACCGTGAACACCGAATTCTCGTTGCCCGGGATCAGCGAGGAGGCCAGCACGACCAGATCGTCGGCCCGGATATGGATCTGCCGGTGCTCACCCCGGGCCATCCGGGACAGCGCCGACAGCGGCTCGCCCTGCGAACCGGTGGAGATGAGCACCAGTTTGTTGCCCGGCAGGGTGGCCGCCTGATCGAGATCGACGACGATCCCGTCGGGCACCGACAGATAGCCCAGATCCTGCGCGATCTGCATATTGCGGACCATGGACCGGCCGACGAAGCACACCCGGCGCCCGTACTTCTGCGCTACGTCCACCACCTGCTGGATCCGGTGCACGTGGCTGGCGAAGGACGCCACGATCACCCGGTTGCGCGCCTTGCCGATCACGGTGTCCAGCACACCGCCGATCTCGCGTTCCGGGGTCACGAAACCCGGCACCTCGGCGTTGGTGGAATCGACCAGGAACAGGTCCACGCCCTCGTCGCCGAGGCGGGAGAAACCGGCGAGGTCGGTGAGCCGGCCGTCGAGCGGCAGCTGATCGAGCTTGATGTCCCCGGTATGCAGCACCGTCCCCGCGGGGGTGCGGATGGCCACCGCGAGGGCGTCCGGGATGGAGTGGTTGACCGCGAAGTATTCGCATTCGAACGGCCCGTGCTCGGTGCGCTCCCCCTCGGTGACCTCGAGCAGCCGCGGATGCAGCCGGTGCTCCCGGCATTTCGCGGCGACCAGCGCGAGGGTGAACTTGGAGCCGACCACCGGGATATCCGGGCGCAACCGCAGCAGGAACGGTACGGCGCCGATATGGTCCTCGTGCCCATGCGTCAGGATCACGGCCACCACATCGTCGATGCGGTCCTCGATCGGCCGGAAATCGGGCAGGATCAGGTCCACACCGGGCTGCTGGTCCTCGGGGAAGAGCACTCCGCAGTCGACGATCAGCAGTTTGCCGCCGTATTCGAAAACGGTCATATTGCGCCCGATTTCGCCGATACCGCCGAGCGCGAAGACCCGCAGGCCCTGCTTCGGGAGTTTCGGGGGCAGCGAGAGCCGGTCCTGGGCGGCGGCCTCCGGGGTGACTGCGGGCGCGGAACGGGCCTGATCGCCGCGGCCGCGGCCGGACTGCCGGCCCTTCCCGCCGCGACGCGACCGCTGGCTCCGGGCTTCCGGGGCGGCGGTTTCGGTCACGGGCGCGGATTCGGTTGCCACCGTCTCGGTTTCCCTTTCGACAGTGGGTTCGGCGGGCTCGGCCACCACGGGCGTGGGCACGGGTTCCTGTTGCGGTTCGGGCGCGGGGGCGGCCGGGCCGGCCCCACGCCGGGCGGTGCGACGGGGGCGACGGGCGACGGGTTCACTCATTCGAGCACCCCGGCAGCCCGCAGATCCGCGGCCAGATCCTGGAGTTGTTCCGGACTGGGCATGATCTGCGGCAGTCGCGGTTCACCGGCGTCGATACCGAGCAGGCGCAGCCCGCCCTTGGTCATCGCGACGCCGCCGAGGCGGGCCATCGCGGCATTGAGCCACAGCAGACTGGTGTTGATATCGCGCGCCCGCACCACGTCTCCGGCAGTGAACGCGTCCACCATCTCGCGCAGCCGCTCCGGGACCAGATGCCCGATCACACTGATGAAACCGACCGCGCCCATCGCCAGCCACGGCAGGTTCAACATATCGTCGCCGGAGTAGAAGGCCAGATCGGTTTCGGCGATGAGTGCCGCCCCCGCGTTCAGATCACCCTTGGCGTCCTTGACCGCGACGATCCGCGGGTGTTCGGCGAGCCGGCGAATGGTGTCGGAGGCGATCGGCACGACCGATCGCGGCGGAATGTCGTACAGGGTGACCGGTAGGTCGGTGGCGTCGGCGACCGCGGTGAAATGCGCGTACAGGCCTTCCTGGGTGGGTCGCGAATAGTAGGGGGTCACCACCAGCAGGCCGTGCGCGCCCGCGCGCTGGGCGTTACGGGCCAGCTCGATCGAATGCGCCGTGTCATACGTGCCGGCGCCGGCGATCACGGTGGCCCGGTTGCCGACCGCGTCGACGACCGCACGCAGCAGATCCGCCTTCTCCGATTCGGTGGTGGTCGGCGATTCGCCGGTGGTTCCGGAGATCGCGAGCAGGTCGACGCCCCGATCGACCAGACGATGTGCCAGGGAGACGCCGGTGTCTATGTCGAGCTTGCCCTCGGCACTGAAGGGGGTCACCAGCGCGACACCTACTGTGCCGGACGCGCTCAACACCGGGGGCGTCGATTCACCGTTCGTCATGGTCAGAAAGGCTACCCGGTCACCTGGTACGGCTCGACACCCTCGTCTGTGTTCTCGGCCGCCGCACCGACCGCCGACAGCATTATACCGCCATTTCGCCGTCATTTCCGTCCTTGAACGACATCAGAAATGGCGTCACACTGGTGTCATGGATTTGACCAAATACACCGCCCGCATTCGCGAGGACCTGGTGGCCGCCGCCGCCCTGGGTGACGAGAAGACGCAGGCCACGGCCGCCGCGCTGGCCGGCGCGGTGGAGAACTCGGCCCGGCTGGCCCTGCTCGCGGCCCTCACCGAACTCGCCGATACCGTTAGCGCCGAACTGGGGGACCGCACCGTGCGTGTCTCCCTGCACGGCACCGAAGCCGATATCGAGGTGCGCCGCGCCCCGGCCGGCGACAACCCGAGCTTCGAGGAGATGACCGGCGATATCAGCCGGGTGACCTTGCGTCTGGTCGAACAGGTGAAGGCGCGCGCCGAGGAAGCCGCCGCGCAAAGCGGGCAGTCGCTGAACTCCTGGATGTCCGGAGTGGTCTCCGGCGCGCTGCGCGACCAGATGCGTGGCGGCTACGGCCCCAAACGCGACGAGCAGTCGTAGTCCCCGGCCCGGCTCGTTCCGCGACCGGGATCTGACGCCGCGATATCGGTACGCCGGTCGTCTCCCCCGGCGCTGACCAGCACTGTCGCGAGGAGACGCCGGCCCGCGGGAAGTACCCGGACCGTCACCGCGCCCGTGGTGGCGGCCTCCAGTGCCTCGATCGCGATTCGCACGACCTCCGCCCGGTCCGCGGCCGGTGCCTGCGTGAAACCGCCGTCGTCGAGCAACAGCACCTCGACCCCGCGGGACCGGGCCCCGCGCGCCGCGCCGATGAGCTGTTCGGTCACCAGTTGCGGCGCGCGCAGGCTGTCTCGCAACTCGGCCTCGAGTAGCCGGCACTGCTTCCGTTCTGCTGCCGACAATTCGGCACCGCAGGCGATCCGTTCGAGAAGCGGGCGGGCGACCCGATCCAGCCGGGCGAGCTGGCGGACACGCTCGGCATGCTCCGCCGCCATGGTCGCCTCCGCGGCCGCGCGCATCGCCGTGTCCTCGTGCAGCACTCGCAGCGACCGCTGCGTCGGGCGCAGGATCAGCGCGCACACCGAGGTCCCGGCCACGGCACACAGTGCGATGATCGGCATGACCAGTGAACCGATCCGGACATCCAGTGCGATATCGAGGCCTGCCAGGGTCGCGGCCACTGCGGCCGCGCCGGCCCAGGCCGCACCGATCCGGCCGCGCAGCGCGAGCACGGCCAGTACGTAGGAGAAGGCGAAGGCGGCCCATTGCCCCCGTACCGCGCCGTCGTGGGAATTCAGATTGGTCGACACCACCGCGGCGAGCCCGGCCAGCAGCGCGGCGCCCGTGGCCGGCCACGGGAGCGGCTCGCCGGGCACGAGAGCCACGATCACCGCACCGGCCAGCATCGCGACCGACGCAGGTACGGCCTGCGCGGGCGGGACGGCCCGGAAGGTCGGCAGCATGTGCAGCGCGATCGTGGTGGCCAGCCCGGCCAGGAAGAACCAGCCGGCCCGGCCGCGCATACCGAGCAGTGCGCGCAGTTCGGTATCACCGTCCCGCTCGGGCATCGCCGTCCTGTCCGTGGCTGTCCCACATCAGCGTGACCGTGGTGCCCTCTCCCGGTGCCGAGTCCACGAACCCGGCGCCGCCGGGCAGCTGCCGCATCCGGCCCAGGATGCTGACCGAGACACCGAGCCGGTCGGACGGCACGGCGTGCCGGTCGAAACCTGCCCCGTCGTCGCGCACAACGACCCGCAGCGCGTCCGCATCGACCGTGACCGCCACCGTGTGCCGGACAGTGCGCCCGGGCACGGCCGCATGACGCAGACTGTTGCGGGTGGCCTCGGCGAGCGCCGCGGCCACCGTGCCCGCCGCGTGCCAGGGCATCCGCAACGTGGCCCTGCTATCGCACTGCCGCACCGTGAATTCGACGCTCCGGCTCACCTCGTGCACTGCCGAGCGCAGGAATCCGGCCACCGAATCGGCATCCAGGATCTCCGGCCGGGACTCGACGATCCGCGTCTCGTCGAGTTGGTCGAGGGCGCGCTGGGCCTGGTCCCGCAGGACCGGTGCCGGACCCGCGGTACGGGACGCGTCCAGCAGCGTGGACAGCACCGCGTCGTGGATGAGGGCGGCGAACCGGGCGCGCTCCCGTTCCCGGGCGGCGGCGCCCGCGACCGCCGCCGCCAGCTCGCTCGACCGCAGGGTTTCCCGGTCCACCCGGGCGCCCGCGCGACGGGCGTACACGACGCACCACAGCACCAGCAGGCACAGTGCCGCGTCGCGCGCGAAGGCGTCGAGAGCCTGCGGCAGCGTGGTGGCGCCGAGCAGGAAGTGCAGAGAAACGCCCGGCAAGGCCACCACGAGCACGAGATATCCGCCCGCGAGCAGCGGATGCCAGGCCAGCGCGGCCGCCAGGACACCGATCGCCATCAAGCGGTAGGCCCACACCGGTCCCGGGGCCGCCGCGATCGGCGGAAGATAGGCCAGCAGTAGAACCATGGCGGCGAGATTGCCGAGCGCGGCGGCTCCGGCCACCGGCCGGATCCACCGCGGCCCGGCGAGCAGCGACACCCCTGCGAGCACCGGCAGCATCCCGAACGCGACCGATACGGTCAGCAAGGACCACAGCAGCGGCATCCCGCGATGCTGCAGGACGATTTCGGGCAGTTCCAGCAGCGCGGCGATCGTACCGGCCAGGCCGACCACCAGGCCGAACGCACGCAGCACCCGATCGGCGGCCGGTTCCCGTCCCGCGCCGCGACCGGGCGCAAGCACCGCGCGCACCCGGCGCGCGACGCCCGGCCCGCCCCACGCCGCGACCGGGTCGCCCGCCGCAGCGGTGCCGAACCCGGGCCTCACCGGCGGCGTTCGGGGACCGGCAACCAGCCGTCCTCCACCGCCCGCTTGTACAGGTCGGTCTTGGTAGGGGCGGGACGTCCCGCATCGGCGTACTTCTGCCGGATCCGGCCCAGATAGTCGTTGACGGTCTGTTCCGACAGGCCGGTCAGCCGGGCCACCCGGGAGGCCTTCTCCCCGGAGGCGTACAGAGTGAGCACCTCTTCCTGCCGGGGGCTCAGACCCACACTGGACAGGTGCGGGTCACCGTCGATGGCCGCGGCCCAGTCGGTGGTCACCACCTGTTCGCCGGAGGCCGCGCGGCGGACCGCCGCGACCACCGCGGCCACATCCTCCGACTTGCGCAGTACACCCAGCACCCCCGCCCGCGCGGCCGCACGCACCAGATACGGATTCTCCGCGCCGGTGAACACCAATACCTCGACGCCGCGGGCGCGCAAAGCCCGCACATTGTCCTCGGGCACGGAATCGTCGGCGAGCCGCAGATCCAGCACGACCAGGTCCAGCACCCAGGTGCCGCCGAGTACGCAGGCCGGATCCTCCAGCAGTCCGGCGACCGTGGTGGCGGTCGCGACCAGCCTCAGATCCGGATGCGGCCCGAGCATCGCGCGCAATCCGATCGCCACCGATTCGTGGTCCTCCACCAACCCGATCCGGCGTGGCACATATGTTTTCGCGACAGCGTCGCTCACCTCTGAACTCCCGTCACCCCGACCCGACCCCCTGTCCCAGAAGTATGGCAATCCGGGCGTGGCCGGTCATCCCCTATTCCGGGGAGGGTGAGCGATGAGGTCAGCCCATCAGCCCGGCGGCCACCGTGGCGCCCAGCTCCCAGCAGCGCTCGAGATCGTCCTTCGCCGGTTTTCCCATCACCACCACCGGATTCGCCGCCTTGACCCAGCCGAGTCCGGTGGTTATCGATGCCACACCCCGCTCGGCGCCTTCGGTGCCCTCGTTCCCGTGGATGTACAGCCCGTACGGCCGGCCACGGGTGCTGTCCAGGCACGGGTAGTAGCAGGTGTCGAAGGCGTGCTTCAACGCGCCGGACATGTAGCCCAGATTGGCCGGGGTCCCCAGCAGATAGCCGTCGGCGGCCAGCATTTCGTCGGGTGTGAGCGCCAATGCCGCACGGCGGACCACCTCCACCCCTTCGATCTCCGGGTCGGTCGCCCCCGCCAGGACCGCTTCGAACATCGCCTGCATATGCGGGGACGGCGTGTGGTGGACGATCAGCAACCTCGGCACCTCGCCGAGCCTAACGGCTCGCGGCGGCGGTTCAGCCTCCGGTGCGGCGCTCGTTTTTCTCCAGCTCCACCGCGCGGCGCATGGTGTCGCGGGCCCGGGAGCGGTCGCCGGCGCAGTCGTAGGCACGCGCCAGCCGGTAGGACACCCGCCAGTTGTCGGGGTCGGCCTCCCACTCCTTCTTCACCGACAGGAACAGTTCGTCGGCGGCCGCGCGTTCGATCCGGCCGGACGGGCGACGCGGCAGCTCCGCGGTATCCAATTCCAGGCCCGCGTCGTGGATCCGGCGGGCCAGCCGCTGATGATCCAGCGCCGACCGCAGGGTGGACACGACCATCCACACCCCCAGCAGCGGCAGGATCAGCACTCCGATACCCAGCGCGATGGCCGCGACATCCCCCGAGGTCAGCAGCGCCACCGCGATCCGGCCCAGCCACAGGAAATAGAAGACCAGCGCCAGCACCAGCGCCGCCACCATCGCGACGATCTTCCATACCTCGCGGCCGGACTCACCGGCGGAATCGCTCACAGGTCGAGGAACGGATCGAGGCCGACAGTGAGCCCCGGCCGCAGACCGATCTGGCGCACCCCGAGCAGTACACCGGGCGCGAACGACGAGCGGTCGATCGAATCGTGGCGGATGGTGAGCGTCTCTCCCTGGGTCCCGAACAGCACCTCCTGATGCGCCACCAGACCCGCCAGCCGCACCGAATGCACCCGTACCCCGCCGACCTCCGCCCCGCGCGCACCCTCGAGTTCGGTGGTGGTGGCATCCGGAATCGGTCCGGCGCCGGCCTTCTCCCGGGCCTCGGCGATGATCCCGGCGGTCCGGTAGGCGGTACCCGACGGCGCGTCGGCCTTGTTCGGATGATGCAGCTCGATCACCTCGACCGATTCGAAGAACCGGGCGGCCTGTTCGGCGAAACGCATGGACAGCACCGCCCCGATCGCGAAATTCGGGGCGATCAGCACCCCGACCTCCGCCCGCCCGGCCAGCCAGCCCCGCACCTGATCGAGCCGCGCCTCGTCGAACCCGGTCGTCCCGACCACCGCGTGGATTCCGTTCTCCACCAGGAATTGCAGATTGCCCATCACCACATCGGGGTGGGTGAAGTCGACAACGACCTGGGTGCCGGATTCGACGAGCCGGCTCAGCGGATCGTCCTTGTCGACCGCGGCGACGAGCTCGAGATCGGCGGCCGCCTCGACGGCGGCACAGATGGCCTGCCCGACCTTGCCCTGTGCTCCCAGAACGCCAACCCGAATCGGTTCCGTCACCTCGCCACTCCCTGTTCGTCGTCGACCTGCGGTCCGAGCCTACTGTGTTGATTGGCGCCGCCCCCGGCGGCGCGGGGTCGAGGCCCCCTTGGTCCCGCTGTTCAGGCCTCGAGACTCGCGGCTGCGCCACATGCACTTCGAGGCCTGAACGGCGGGACGGGCCTCGACCCTTCGCGGGCCTCGTAAGACTCGGCACCGGGTCGGTTGCCTGTTCGTGGGGCGCGAAGGTGATGGCGGTCGGGTAGCCGGTGCCGGGCTGGGTCCATGGCGATTCCCAGCGGGTCCAGGCGCACGTCTGCTCGCCTCCCGCCAAAGGCGGGATGGGGCGGGCTCGACCTTGTGACCCTCGCTGAACCCGGCGCCTGGCGGGTGTGTCCTGTTCGTGACGGAATCAGGTGGGCGGTCCGCGGATCAGACCGATCGGATTCCTGCCGGCGCCCACATCATGCTCCGAAGTGCAGCGCCGGTGGTCGGGACCCGCTCGGTTCCCGCGCGGCGGAGCGAAGAAGCGCAGCGGCCCCGAGCGACGGCGTGCATCACCCGGGCTCACGAGGGCCGCGACTCCCTGGCGCCGACCGCGCTGTCATGCCACAGCTCAGAAGATGATCACTTGGCGGAGGGCGTGTCCGGCGGCGAGCTCGTCCATGGCGCCGTTGATATCCGCCAGCCCGATCCGGGCGGAGATCAGTTTTTCCACCGGGAGCCGGCCGTCGCGCCACATCCGGACGTATTCGGGGATATCACGCGACGGGACCGCCGATCCGAGGTAGCTGCCGACGATCGAACGGCCCTGGGCCACCAGGCCCAGGGGTGAGATGGTCGCGCGGGCGTCGGGGGCGGGCAGGCCCACCGTCACGGTGACACCGCCGGGCGCGGTGGCCGCGACCGCGCTTTCGAAGGCCCGGGCGGCGCCGACCGCTTCGACGACGACTTCCGCCTGGATACCTTCGTCGGCGACTTCGGCGGGCGTGTACGCGCTCCCGGCCCCGAGCTCGCGGGCCAGCGCCAGTTTGTCCGGGACCGTGTCGACGGCGATGACCTCCCGGACACCCAGGGAGACCGCCACCAGGACGGCCGCCATGCCCACACCGCCGAGGCCGACCACCATGACCCGGTCGGTCGCGGCCGGTTTCGCCGAGTTCAGCAGGGCTCCACCGCCGGTCAGGACCGCGCAGCCGAGCACGGCGGCGACTTCCGGCGGCACGTCGTCGTCCACCGGCACCACGGAACGCCGGTCCACCACCGCGTGGGTCGCGAACCCGGAGACTCCGAGGTGGTGCTGTACTTCGGCGCCGTCGCGGTGTAGTCGGCGGCCGCCACCGAGCAGTTCGCCCGCGTTGTTGGCCGCGCTGCCGGGAATACACGGGGTCCGGCCGCCGGAGGCGCATCCGGCGCATTCGCCGCAGCGCGGAAGGAAGGTCATCGCGACCCGCCGGCCGACGGGCAGGTCTACGCCGGGACCCGCCTGGACGACCTTGCCTGCGGCTTCGTGTCCGAGCAGCATCGGCACCGGTCGCACCCGGTTGCCGTCGACCACCGAGAGGTCGGAGTGGCAGAGGCCGGCGGCTTCGATGCGCACCAGGATCTCGCCGGGCCCCGGGTCGGCGAGGTCGAGTTCGCTGATGGTGATCGGCGCCGACTCGGCGTACGGCACCGGCGCGCCGATCCGTTCCAGGACTGCCCCACGAATTCTCATGCTCACCACGGTAGGCCGCGCTCGGGTTTCGATCATGATCCGGTTCGGACTATTCTCCTGTGCCGTGATGGTGCTCCCGTTGGCCGCCTTGTACCGAGCCCGGGGTCGGGACCATCACGACTTCGAGGAGATATTCCTTTGTCCGTTCAGTTCAACCACACCATTGTCGGGTGCCGTGACAACCGCGAATCGGCCGAATTCTGGGGCGATATCCTGGGCGTGGAACCAGGCGCCCCATGGGGCCACTTCATTCCACTGGTCACCGGCAACGGGGTCACGTTCGATTTCGCGAACGTCCCTCCGCATATCACCGAAATCCAGGGCCAGCACTACGCGTTCCTGATCTCGGAGCAGGAGTTCGACGCCGCCTACGCCAAGATCCAGCGGTACGGTCTCGCGCACTGGGCCGACCCGCAGCAGAAAGCCGCGGGCGAGATCAACCACAACGACGGTGGTCGCGGCGTCTACTTCTTGGACCCCAGCGGTCACTATGTGGAGTTGATCACCGTGCCCTACGGGGGATGGCCGGCGTAGCCCTACCGGGTGCCGCGGCGCAATCCCAGCGTCGCGGCACCCAGGCAGGCCACCGCGACGACGCCCACGAACCAGGGGAACACCGTATGCAGGCCCCAGGTGGTGGCGGCCCAGCCCGCGAGGACGGTCGGCAGCGCCATGGAGGTGTAGGCGAGCAGGTAGTAGGCCGACATGGTCTCGCCCCGCCGGTGTTCGGGCACCACATGGGAGAGGTGGCGCAGCGACCCGCCGAATCCGAGTCCGAAGGTGCCACCGAGCAGGACACCGGCCGCCAGTACCGCGACCCAGTTGTGCGTACCCAGCGCGGGCACGGTCAGGATCAGGGCGGCGGCCATTCCGATATCGCCGCCGACGGCCGCGCGCCGGGCCGGGATAGCGGTGGCGAACAACTGGACGAGCGCGGCCGCCGTCGCGGTCGCCGCCACCACGACCCCGCCGAAGACGAGGTTGTGGATACCGGTCTGCTGCGCGGCCAGCGACGGATACAGCGACAGCAGCACGCCGAGCACCGACCACGCGGCCATGACCCCCATCGCCGCGAACCAGAAATCGGCGCGGATCTCGCGGGGTACGGCGGGACGGGCGATGCGGATCCGGCCGGCGACCCGCGCCGCGTGCGGTTCGCGTAATGCCAGTACCCCGGCGGTGACGAGCAGGCAGACGATGCTGATCACCACATACGGTGTGCGCAGCGGATGGGGTGCGTACTGGGCCAGCAGCGCCGAGCCCATGATGGCCACCGCCATGCCCACATTGAACGCGACGCCGGTGAGCTGACCCGAGCGCGCGCCGCGATGCGGTCGCAGGTCGAGCAGCGCCGCCGCCCCGGCGACCACGGTGGCACCGACGGCCATCCCGTGCAGGGCGCGGGCGAGCAGCAGCATGGGCACGGTATCGGCGAGGACGAACACCACCAGGCCGGCGATCATCACCGCGAACGCCCCGAGCAGGACCGGTTTGCGCCCGACCACATCAGAGATCCGGCCCGAGACGAGGACGGCGCCGAGGGCCGCGATCGCGTAGACCGCGAAGACGACGGTGGTGGTCAGCGGGGAGAGATGCCACTGCTGTTCGTAGAGACCGTAGAGCGGGGCCGGTACACCGGACACCCCGAGCGCGACCCCCGTCGCGCCGAGGACGAGACCGTAGGCCCAGGGTTGAATCGTTCTGTCGTCGGTGAGTACCGCCGCTGTCGCTGCCATGAGAACCCCGAAACAGGTAAGTTTGACGTTGATCGAACTGCATCGAGCCTAAACCGAGGTTCGATGATCATCAAACCCAAGCGAGTAGATCATGACGCAGACCACACCGACCACGGATACCCCGGCCCCGGTCGCCCCGCTTCCCGTGGTCCTGGCCGCGCTCCAGGACCCGGTGCGCCTGGAAATGGTCCGCCGCCTGTACAACGCGGACGACGCCATACGCTGCGCCGCCCTCTACGAAGTGATCAACAAGTCGACCGCCACCCACCACTTCAAGGTGCTGCGCGAGGCCGGTGTCATCGAACGCCTGATGATCGACGGACAAACCCATCAGCGATTGCGCATCGCCGACCTCGACCGGACCCTGCCCGGCCTGCTGGACTCCGTCGTCGGCGCCGCCAATCGCGCGGCCCCCCGCCGAGAAGACTGACGGCCGAGCGGGCGAGGCGGCCGGCGCGGCCGCTCGTCTCACGGCCGTAACCGCCTGAAGCACCGAACCGGGCGAGACCCGGTATTCGAGCCGAGTCGTTCAGTTCGCGGCGAGTCCGCGCACCGGCGCCGGGAGATCGCGGACCCGCTGATACGGCCCCGCCACCGACGCGGCGAACGGCCGGGACAGCAGCGCCGCCGCGACCTCGCCGACCTCCTCGGTGGTCACCGCGTCGATCCGGGCCAGCGTCTCGGACACACTGCGGTGGTTGCCGTAGCTGAGCTCACTGCGGCCGATCCGGTTCATCCGGGACGCCGAATCCTCCAGCCCCAGCACCAGCCCGCCGCGCAGCGAACCCTTGGCCCGGGCACATTCGGCATCGGTGATACCGTCCGCGGCGATCTCCTCGAGCACCCCGCGGGCCAGCGTCGCCACCTCACCGAGATTCTCCGGCTGGCAGCCCAGATACACCGAGAACGCGCCGGTATCGGCGAAGGTATCCACACTGGAGTACACCGAGTACGCGAGCCCGCGTTCCTCCCGGATCCGCTGGAACAGCCGGGAACTGAGGCCGCCGCCGACCACCGTGTTGAGCACCGACAGCGGCCACCGCAGCTGTCCTTCGTGGCGGCCGTAGGCCCGCACCCCGAACACCAGATGCGCCTGTTCGCTGTCCCGGTTGGACCAGGTCAGCCTCGGCTCGTCCCGGGTACGGAACCGGCCCTCGCGCCGCGGTGCGGGCAGCGCGCCAGGGTCGAGCCGGCCGGCGACCGCGCGATGTACCAGCTCCACGGTGTGCTCGTGCTCGATATTGCCCGCCACCGCGACGACCATCCGGTCGGGGGTGTAGCGACGCTGATGAAAGGAACGCAGCTGGCTCGCGCGCATCCCCTCGATGGATTCCACCGAGCCGATGATCGGCCGTCCGATCGGGTGATCACCGAACAGCGCGGTGAGGAAGGCGTCACCGACGAGATCCTCCGGATCGTCGTCGCGCATCGCGATCTCCTCCAGCACGACATGCCGTTCCACATCGACATCGGCCGCCCGGCACAGGCCGTTGAGCACCACATCGGTGACCAGGTCCACCGCCAGCGGCAGATCCTCGTCCACCACGTGGGCGTAGTAGCAGGTCTGCTCCTTGGCGGTGAACGCGTTGAGTTCGCCGCCGACGGCATCCATGGCCTCGGCGATATCCAGCGCCGAACGGCTCGGCGTGGCCTTGAACAGCAAATGTTCCAGGAAATGCGCGGCACCGGCGACGGTCGGGCCCTCGTCGCGCGAGCCGACTCCCACCCATACGCCGATGGACGCCGACCGCACGCCGGGTACGTGCTCGGTCACCACGCGCAGACCACCCGGCAGGACGGTACGCCGTACTCCGTAGTCGATATCGACCGTTTCGCCGATCCGCCACGCCGATGACGAACCCCCCTGCCCACTCGGGCGCAGGGGGGCCGTCGTTTTCTGCTCCGTCACACGACCAGTACTACTCGGTCGCCGCCGCGTCCGCATCGGCGGGCGCCTCGTCGGCGGTCTCGTCGACAGGGATCAGCGAGATCTTGCCGCGGTTGTCGATATCGGCGATCTCCACGCGCAGTTTGTCGCCGACGTTCACCACGTCCTCGACCTTGGCCACGCGCTTGCCGTTGCCCAGCTTGGAGATGTGCACCAGACCGTCCCGACCCGGCAGCAGCGAGACGAACGCACCGAAGGCGGTGGTCTTGACCACGGTGCCGAGGAACCGCTCGCCGACCTTGGGCAGCTGCGGGTTGGCGATCGCGTTGATCGCGTCGATCGCTGCCTGTGCCGACGGGCCGTCGGTGGCCCCGACGAACACGGTGCCATCGTCCTCGATGGAGATGTTGGCGCCGGTGTCCTCGGTGATCTGGTTGATCATCTTGCCCTTGGGGCCGATGACCTCACCGATCTTGTCGACCGGGATCTTGATGGCGGTGACGCGCGGCGCGTACGGGCTCATCTCGTCCGGGGTGGTGATGGCCTCGGCCATCACATCCAGGATGGTGGTGCGGGCGTCGTGCGCCTGGCTCAGCGCGCCGGCCAGCACCTGCGAGGGGATACCGTCCAGCTTGGTGTCGAGCTGCAGGGCGGTGACGAAACCCCGGGTACCGGCGACCTTGAAGTCCATATCGCCGAAAGCGTCCTCGGCCCCGAGGATATCGGTCAGCGCCACATAGCGGACCTCCTGCGCGCCGGTCTCGTTGGTGACGGTGTCCGAGACCAGGCCCATGGCGATACCCGCAACCGGCGCCTTCAGCGGCACACCGGCATTGAGCAGCGACAGGGTCGAGGCGCAGACCGACCCCATCGAGGTCGAACCGTTGGAGCTCAGCGCCTCCGACACCTGCCGGATCGCGTACGGGAACTCCTCCTGGCTCGGCAGCACCGGCATCAGCGCCCGCTCGGCCAGCGCGCCATGGCCGATCTCGCGGCGCTTGGGCGAACCGACACGGCCGGTTTCACCGGTCGAGTACGGCGGGAAGTTGTAGTGGTGCATGTAGCGCTTGGAGGTTTCCGGGCCGAGCGAATCGACCTGCTGCGCCATCTTGACCATATCGAGGGTGGTCACACCCATGATCTGGGTTTCGCCGCGCTCGAACAGCGCCGAACCGTGGGCCCGCGGCACCACGGCGACCTCGGCCGACAGCGCCCGGATATCGGCCAGACCGCGGCCGTCGATGCGGAAACCGTCGGTGAGGATGCGCTGCCGGACCAGCTTCTTGGTGACCGAGCGGAACGCGGCCCCCAGCTCCTTCTCCCGGCCCTCGAACGATTCGCCGAGGCGGGACAGCACGTCGAGTTTGATCTCGTCGATCTTCTCGTCGCGCTCCTGCTTACCGGCGATGTTCAGCGCTTCCGACAGCGGCGCCTTCGCGGCGTCTTCGACGGCGGCGTACGCGTCGTCGGCGTACGGCGGGAACAGCGGGAATTCCTCGGTGGGCTTGGCCGCGAGCTCGGCCAGGTCCTGCTGCGCCCGGCACAGCCGCGCGATGAACGGTTTGGCGGCCTCGAGTCCCTCGGCGACCACGGCCTCGGTCGGCGCCTGCGCGCCCCCGTCGATCAGCGCGATCACATTGTCGGTGGCTTCGGCCTCGACCATCATGATCGCCACATCACCGGTCTCGGTGACCCGGCCGGCCACGACCATATCGAAAACAGCCTTCTCCAGCTGCTCGACGGTCGGGAAAGCGACCCACTGGCCACCCGCGGCGGTACCCACGGCCGGATCATTGATCAGGGCGACGCGCACGCCGCCGACCGGACCGGAGAACGGCAGGCCCGAGAGCTGGGTGGACGCCGACGCCGCGTTGATGGCGACCACGTCGTAGAGATCCTGGGGATCCAGGCTCAGCACGGTCACCACGACCTGGATCTCGTTGCGCAGGCCGTCGACGAACGACGGGCGCAGCGGCCGGTCGATCAGCCGGCAGGTGAGGATCGCGTCGGTGGAGGGACGGCCCTCACGGCGGAAGAACGAACCGGGGATCCGGCCCGCCGCGTACATCCGCTCCTCGACATCGACGGTCAGCGGGAAGAAGTCGAACTGGTCCTTGGGGTGCTTACCGGCGGTGGTCGCCGACAGCAGCATGGTTTCGTCGTCCAGGTAGGCGACGACCGATCCGGCGGCTTGTTTCGCGAGCCGGCCCGTCTCGAAGCGAACCGTGCGGGTGCCGAACGCGCCGTTGTCGATCAGCGCGACGGATTCGAAAACACCCGGTTCGACCTCGATGGCCGAGCTCTTCGAGCGTTCAATCGTTTCTGGCATTTCTCTGTTCTCAACCTCTCGTCTCGCCGGATACAGCGCCCGGTGGCGCGATCCGGCTGTGTCAGCCGTACCAGGTTCGAACGCGGCGCGTCGGCGGAACCGCGGTGACCGTCGGGGTCAGCGGTGGCCGTATTCGTGCTGCGGCGCGTACACCCGGCCGGGCTCCCCTTGGAGCCGGCGACGCGGAGGCGGTCATCGATCGAAGCTCTCCGGCATATCACGTCCGGGCCGAAAAGCCACTACCGAAGACCGACGCCACGAGCGCGGGTGTGCACGGCTGGTTCTGTCGTTCCGTGCCCGGGAGACCCCCGGTACACGAAAATGCCGACGAGGCGATTGTATGCGCCCCGTCGGCATACGTACCGCCCGGCTCAAGGAACCGGGCGTGTTCAAGATCGATCAGCGCCGCAGGCCGAGGCGTTCGATCAGGCTGCGGTAGCGGTTGATGTCGTTGTTCTGCAGATACTTCGACAGCCGCTTGCGGCGGCCGATCAGCGCCATCAACCCGTGGCGGGTGTGGTGATCGTGCTTGTGCACCTTCAGGTGCTCGGTGATATCGGAGATACGCTTGGTCAGCAGCGCGATCTGGGCCTCCGGCGAACCGGTGTCCGTCTCATGCAGACCGTACTCCGCGAGAATGGTCTTCTTCTGCTCGGTGGTCAGCGCCATGGGGCATCCACTCCTGTTTTCTCAGTTCCGCGCACAAGGCCCGGGGACCGCAGCACTCGATATTCACCGACAGCGCATATCGTGATGATCCGGCCGGATATCCGGGATGGGTGCCGCCGCGGACCGCAGCAGACCCGACGGGCCACCCTACCCGAGCCGTCACCACCCGCCCGCACCGGGCCGGGTTCAGCTTCCGGAACCGAGCACCTTGCGGGTCGCGTCCACATCCCGGCCCATGACCGCGACCAGTTCGTCGACCGAATCGAATTTCCGCATCCCGCGCAGATGGTCCACGAAATCCACGGCCACATGCTGCCCGTAGAGATCGGCCTCGCGGTCCAGGACGTAGGCCTCGACCGTCCGGGCCCGGCCGGAGAAGGTCGGGTTGGTGCCGACCGAGATCGCGGCCATCACGGGCTCGCCGGGAGTCACGGTGCCGATGGTCGGCCCGGGGCCCAGCACGGTGAACCATCCCGCGTAGACCCCGTCGGCCGGGATGGCGGCATGCATGGGGGGTGCGACATTGGCCGTGGGAAAACCCAGCGTGCGGCCGCGGCCGTCGCCGCGCACCACCACACCCTCGACCCGGTGCGGGCGGCCCAGCGCGTCGGCGGCGGCGGCCATATCGCCGGCGTCGACACAGGCGCGGATATAGGTGGAGGAGAAGGTGACGGCATGCTCGCCCAGCAAGGTCACGCCGTCGACCTCGAACCCGAACCGGCCGCCGAGTTCGCGCATGGTCTCCACGGTGCCCGCGGCCTTCTTGCCGAAGGTGAAATTGTCGCCGACCACCACTTCGCTGACATGCAACCGCTCCACAAGCAGATCGTGCACGTACTCGCCGGGGGTGAGCTTCATGAAGTCGTGGGTGAAGGGCATGACGCAGAAGACGTCGACGCCCAGCTCCTCGGCGAGTTCGGCGCGCCGGGTGAGCGTGGTGAGCTGCGCCGGATGGGAACCGGGCCGGATCACCTCCATGGGGTGCGGATCGAAAGTCATCAGTACCGCCGGGACACCACGGGCGGCAGCGGACTTCACCGCCCGGCTGATCAACTGCGCGTGTCCGCGATGAACACCGTCGAACACGCCGATCGTGAGAACGCACCGCCCCCAGTCCGCGGGTACGTCGTCGAGACTTCGCCACCTCTGCACAGACGCCAAGCCTACGCAAACATGCGGCCGTACCGTATTCGGGTGCGGCCGGTGTTCTCCTGCGCAACGCCCGGGCGAACACCGGGTTTCCCGGAGACTGCGCAATATGCGTACCTCCGCATCCGCTCCGGCCGTGCGCATCCACATGCCGACGACCGCACACAACCACCCACCCGAACGAAACCTCGGCGTACCTCCGCATCCGCTCCGGCCGTGCGCGTACTGCGGGTGGGCTACGCCCACCAGCGCCATCTAGGTGTTGTGCCACGGAAATGCTTAAGCTCGTGATTGTGCCCGGAAAACGAGATATCGCCACCCGACGGGACCTCGCCGACGCCGGGGAATCGGTCACTCCGGGACTGTCGTCGGTGGCCCAGGACTATCTGAAAGTCATCTGGACCGCCCAGGAGTGGTCGCAGGAGCGGGTGAGTACCAAACTGCTCGCCGAGCGGATCGGCGTCTCCGCCTCCACGGTGTCGGAGGCCGTGCGCAAATTATCGGACCAGGGCCTGGTCGAGCACGCCCGGTACGGCTCCATCACCCTGACCGAGGACGGCCGCCGCGCCGCCATCGATATGGTGCGCAGGCACCGCTTGATCGAAACCTTCCTGGTGAGCGAGCTGGGTTACGGCTGGGACGAGGTGCACGACGAGGCGGAGATCCTCGAACACGCGGTCTCGGATCTGCTGATGGCCCGGATCGACGCGAAACTCGGGTTCCCCGATCGGGATCCACACGGTGACCCGATCCCGTCGGTGGACGGTGCGGTACCCACGCCGCACGCGCGCCGGTTGAGCGATTTCGAGGCCGGTGAGTCGGGCCGGGTGGCCCGTATCTCCGATGCCGATCCGGAGATGCTGCGGTACTTCGATTCGGTGGGAATCGCCCTGGACACGGTGATCGTCGTGGTGGAGCGGCGAGATTTCGCGGGCACCATCGCGGTGCGGATCGGGCGCGAGAAATCCCTCACCGATCTGGGCAGTATCGCCGCCGAGGCCATCTGGCTGCGGGAATGATCCCGGACCCGCCGCGACCGGAGCGGACGGCCGGGGCGCGCACATAGCGCACCGCCGCGCGACACGCGGGCGACGACCGGCCGGCCGAACGGATCCACCGCCAACCCACCCGGCGTGAACCATTGCCGCGGGCAGTGCCGCCGTGCTATTCATATTGTCAACAATCCGACAATTTCCGAGTGGCTTCCACTCGGCCTCGCACACCCGTCGGTCCGGCGCGCCGCACCGACTGTCCCGGGAGGCGGAACACCATGGCCGAACTTTCTCCGATCCTGAAGCAGGCCACACCGGTCACCGTCGATCACGGCGCCGGCTGCTACCTCTACGATGTCGACGGCCGCCGGTTTCTCGACTTCACCGCCGGTATCGGCGTCACCAGCACCGGCCACTGCCATCCCCGGGTCGTCGCAGCGGCGCAGGAGCAGGTCGGCAAGCTGATCCACGGCCAGTACACCACCGTGATGCACCGGCCGATGCTGGAACTGACCGAACGCCTGGGCAGCGTGCTGCCCGCGGGACTCGACTCGGTGTTCTACGCCAACTCCGGCAGCGAAGCCGTCGAAGCGGCACTGCGGCTGGCCCGCCAGGCCACCGGCCGGCCCAATGTGATCGTCTTCCACGGTGGTTTCCACGGCCGCACCGTCGCCGCCGCCACCATGACCACCTCCGGCACCCGCTTCTCCGCCGGTTTCGGCCCCCTGATGTCGGGCGTGCACGTAGCGCCCTTCCCCACCGCCTTCCGGTACGGCTGGACCGAGGCCGAGGCCACCGCCTTCGCGCTGCGCGAACTCGACTACCTCTTCGCCACCCTCACCTCCCCCGCGGAAACCGCCGCGTTCATCGTGGAGCCCGTACTCGGCGAAGGCGGCTACATCCCGGGCAACCGCGAGTTCTTCCAGGGCCTGCGCGAGCGCGCCGACCGCTACGGCATCCTGCTGATCTTCGACGAGATCCAGACCGGCTTCGGCCGCACCGGGAAGTTCTTCGGCCACCAGCATTTCGACGTCCGCCCCGATGTGATCACCATGGCGAAAGGTCTGGCCAGTGGCTTCCCCATCTCCGGGATCGCCGCTTCCGCAGAGTTGATGAGCAAGGCGTGGCCCGGATCGCAGGGCGGCACCTACGGCGGTAACGCCGTGGCCTGCGCGGCCGCCCTGGCCACCCTCGACGTGATCGAATCGGAAGGGCTGGTCGAGAACGCGGCGGTCCGCGGCGAACAGCTGCTGGCCGGTGTGCGCGCGGCCGAAACGAAAGCCGTCGGCGACGTCCGGGGTCTCGGCCTGCTGGTGGGCTCGGAGTTCATCACCCCCGACGGCACCCCGGACCGGGAAACCGCCACCGCCGCACAGCAGCTGGCCGCTACCAAGGGCCTGTTGCTACTGACCTGCGGCGCCCATATGAACGTGGTGCGGATGATCCCGCCGCTCATCGTCTCCGAGGCCCAGATCGCCGACGCCCTGACCATCTGGTCCGAGGTCCTCGCCGAACTGGGCGGCTGACCCCGCTCGCGAAATCCCCGGCAACGTCGCCGGACCCCACCCGTACGACGCCAGGACGGATCGATGGCCCGCTACCTCACGATCACCCTCACCAAGACCGGACTCACCTGCCGCGCCCGCCTGCTCGACGACGAAGCGCCGCGCACCTGCGCCGCGGTATGGGAGGCCCTCCCCCAGGAAGGGGATGCCTTCCACGCCAAGTACGCCCGCAACGAGCTGTACACGCTGGTGCCCCGGATCCCCGGCGCCCCGCACCGGGAGAACCCCACGGTCACCCCGATCCCGGGTGACGTCTGCCTGTTCGATTTCGAACCCTGGGAGATCGGCAATCCCGCCTACGGGTACGAATCGGGGTCGACCGCCCACCACGAACAGGGCGCCACCGATCTCGCACTGTTCTACGGCCGCAACAACCTGCTCATCAACGGCGATCTGGGCTGGGTGCCCGGCAATGTCTTCGCCACCATCGAGGAGGGGCTGCCGGAACTGGCCGCCGCCTGCAACACGCTGTGGCTGCACGGCGTCGCCGGGGAAACGCTCGCCTTCGCCCGGGCCTGAAAACAGCACACACGGTCGGTGAAAGTGGGCCGGCCCGCGACGGCGAAAAGCAGGCCGGCTCACGACAGCGAAAAGGCGAACCGGGCCCCATGAGGTGGGTACACGACACCGGCGCGCGATAGCCGAGATGCGGGCCTGCTCGTGAAGGTGCTGTGTTTATTTGCGCGCCTTCGGCGCGCGGGGTTGAGGCCCCCTTGGTCTCGCCGTTTCGGCCTCGAGACTCGCGCCTTCGGCGCATGCGCTTTCGAGGCCGAAACGG
>NZ_JBFAHF010000011.1:0-307 GCF_040654015.1 Nocardia sp. NPDC050799 | reverse complement strand
GCCCCCCGGTCCCCCCCCCGCCCCCCCCGCCGTCCCCCACTGCCTAGCCCCCCCACCACCCGCCGAGACGGGCCTCAACCCTTTGAGGTGTCTCGTAAAACTCGACGCATGTGGGTTTGCGTCGGCATTCGATGTCCGGGTCGGATGCCGACTCACTCGACCGCCCGGGCGGCCTCGCATCTGATCGTCTTCACGAACAGCAGCGCCCTCTCGGTGCCGAGTCTTACGAGGCCCTGAAAGGGTCGAGGCCCGTCCCGCCGTTCAGCCCTCGAAGTGCATGCGCCGAAGGCGCGAGTCTCGAGGGCTG
>NZ_JBFAHF010000010.1:0-215745 GCF_040654015.1 Nocardia sp. NPDC050799 | reverse complement strand
GTTCAGGGCCCGAAGTGCATGCGCCGAAGGCGCGAGTCTCGGGCCCTGAACAGCGGGACCGAGGGGGCCGCAACCCCGCGGCGCCGGAGGCGCCGCAATCTATATTGCGCTCTGAGCGAATCGGGGTGGTACCGGGAGTTCGGTGCTGCCCTGCTTCGTTAATGTTTGTGACAGCAACGAGCCGGCGAGAGAAGGCAGGTATCCGTGACAATCAATCAAGCCGAGGTCATGACAGCTCCGACCGCTGGGCTCAATCTCAGCGATTCGGTGTACGAGCGCCTGCTGCGTGAGCGCATCATTTTTCTCGGCACCCAGGTCGACGACGACATCGCGAACAAGATCTGTGCGCAGATCCTGCTGCTGTCCGCGGAGGACCCGACCAAAGATATTTCGCTCTACATCAACTCGCCGGGCGGGTCGGTGAACGCGGGTATGGCGATCTACGACACCATGCAGTACGCCGAATGCGATATCGCGACCACCGCGATGGGTCTGGCCGCGTCCATGGGGCAGTTCCTGCTGACCGCGGGTGCGCCGGGAAAGCGTTTCGCGCTGCCGCACACCCGGATCATGATGCACCAGCCTTCGGCCGGTATCGGTGGTTCGGCCGCGGATATCGCGATCATGGCCGAGCAGTTCGCATACACCAAGCGTGAGCTCAACGAGTTGCAGGCGATGCATACCGGTAAGCCGGTGGAGCAGATCAACGCCGACGCCGACCGCGATCGCTGGTTCACGCCCGATCAGGCGCTGGAGTACGGCTTCATCGACCGGGTGATCACGAATGCGCGCCAGGCGGGCGGCACGGGCAGCAACTAGGGCGTTGCCGGTGGCTCCGGGCCGGATGACCGGCCGGGGTTCGCGAATCCGTCCAGCGGACAGCTCACTCACAGACTTGGAGACGAATATGGCCAATCCGAACGATCCTCGTGGCCTCGGCGGTATCGCCCCGGCGGGCCCGCAGTCGCGCTACATCCTGCCGTCGTTCATCGAGCATTCGAGTTTCGGCGTCAAGGAATCCAACCCGTACAACAAGCTGTTCGAGGAGCGCATCATCTTCCTCGGCGTGCAGGTCGACGATGCGTCGGCGAACGACATCATGGCGCAGCTGCTGGTGCTCGAATCACTGGATCCCGATCGAGATATCACGATGTACATCAATTCGCCGGGCGGTTCGTTCACCTCGCTGATGGCCATCTACGACACCATGCAGTACGTGCGCGCCGATGTCGCGACCGTCTGCCTCGGCCAGGCGGCTTCGGCGGCGGCGGTGCTGCTGGCGGCCGGGACCCCGGGTAAGCGGGCCTGCCTGCCGAACGCCCGCGTGCTGATCCATCAGCCGTCGGTGGAGGGCGGTATCCAGGGGCAGGTGTCGGATCTGGAGATCCAGGCGGCCGAGATCGAGCGGATGCGCCGGTTGATGGAGACCACCCTGGCCCGGCACACGGGTAAGGACGCCGATGTCATCCGTAGGGACACCGACCGCGACAAGATCCTGACGGCCGAGGATGCGAAGGAGTACGGGATCATCGATACGGTGTTCGATTACCGCAAGCTCAGCGCCCAGAAGTGAGGCGCCTCCGGCTCCGGCGCGCCGTGTGAACGGAACGCCGGACCGGCCGGGCGGCGGGGCCCGGGCCAGGTGGATTCCCGCTGCGGCGTTGCGACACACCCCAGATGCTTCGGTATCCGGAAAATGTGCCGTGACGCGGTATCCGCGTGAATCCCCGCACAACCGCGACGAGAAACCTGCCCGAGTTGTCGACCTCCATCGCACACACCGGGTACGGTCAAACCCAGGGACCTTTGTTCCCGGTTGACAGCACCGCCCTTCGATCCGGGTGATCGAGCCGGATTCGTTCCACCGCAGGCGGCGGTCGGCTGGAAGCTGGACGGATGGTTGCACGCGAACAAGGAAGTAGGGACCCACGAGATGGCGCGCATCGGCGACGGCGGCGATCTGCTCAAATGCTCGTTCTGCGGAAAGAGCCAGAAGCAGGTCAAGAAGCTCATTGCGGGACCAGGGGTGTACATCTGCGACGAGTGCATCGATCTGTGCAACGAGATCATCGAGGAGGAGCTGGCCGAGTCCAGCGAGGTCAAACTCGATGAGTTGCCCAAACCCGCGGAGATCCGGGATTTCCTGGAGAACTACGTGATCGGGCAGGACACGGCCAAGCGCACGCTGGCGGTCGCTGTGTACAACCATTACAAGCGTATTCAGGCCGGCGACAAGGGTCGTGACGCGCGCGGGGAGAGCGTGGAGTTGGCGAAGTCCAATATTCTGATGCTCGGCCCCACCGGTTGCGGTAAGACCTATCTGGCGCAGACGCTGGCGAAAATGCTGAACGTGCCGTTCGCGATCGCGGATGCCACCGCGCTCACCGAAGCCGGTTATGTCGGTGAGGACGTCGAGAACATTCTCCTCAAACTCATCCAGGCCGCGGATTACGACGTGAAGCGCGCCGAGACCGGGATCATCTATATCGATGAGGTCGACAAGATCGCACGCAAGAGCGAGAACCCGTCGATCACGCGTGATGTCTCGGGTGAGGGTGTGCAGCAGGCGTTGCTGAAAATCCTGGAGGGCACGCAGGCGAGTGTGCCGCCGCAGGGTGGACGCAAGCATCCGCACCAGGAGTTCATCCAGATCGATACCACCAATGTGCTGTTCATCGTGGCGGGTGCGTTCGCCGGTCTGGAGAAGATCATCTCCGACCGTACCGGGCACCGTGGAATCGGGTTCGGCGCCGAGGTGCGGTCCAAGGCCGAGATCGACACCACCGATCATTTCGCCGAGGTGATGCCGGAGGATCTGATCAAGTTCGGTCTGATCCCCGAGTTCATCGGCCGGTTGCCGGTGGTGGCTTCGGTGACGAACCTGGACAAGGATTCCCTGGTGAAGATTCTGTCCGAGCCCAAGAACGCGCTGGTCAAGCAGTACATTCGGCTGTTCGAGATGGACGGCGTGGATCTGGAGTTCACCCGGGACGCCCTCGAGGCCGTGGCCGATCAGGCCATTCTGCGCGGTACCGGTGCCCGCGGGCTGCGCGCCATCATGGAGGAAGTACTGCAGCAGGTCATGTTCGATATCCCGAGCCGGGACGATGTGGCCAAGGTCGTCGTCGACTCGGATACGGTGAACGACAATGTGCTGCCCACCATCGTGCCGCGTAAGCGGGAGCGTCCGGAGCGCCGCGACAAGTCGGCCTGAGGCCCGCGCAGCCGCTGCGATACGCGTCGGGGGCCGGCCCGGAGCCGGGCCCGCAGTACTCTCGGTGACCCCTCGGCATTCGTGCGATAGAGGAGCAGGTCATGGCGACACAGCTGCTTGCGCGGGATATCCGGTCCGGGCGGCGTGATGACGCCGATACGCCTACGCGGTGGCGCCGCGTGGGCGTATCGCTGTCGGCGGCAGCGTCGGTACTGGTCTCATTGTTGCTTACGGCGCCGCCGGCCGGCGCGACCGTGCGCGAGGTCAGTACGACTCCGGACCTGAACGCCGGTATCCGGACGAACTACGGCACCGGGTGCAGCTATACCGTGCGGGCCTGGCTCACCGAGGCGGTGACCGCGGTGACCTTCCTCGACAACGGGGTCCCGTTCGCCACGGTCGGGCCGGACGGCGGCGGGCTGGCGCTGGTGCACTGGGTGCCCGCCTACGAGGGTGATCACACCCTGCAGGCGGTGCAGCCGACCGGTGGGAACGACCAGGCGCCCTATGTGCGGGTCTTCGTGGGCCGGGGCGAGCACATCGGCTACGCCTGCTGGGTCATCTGAGCCGCGACGCCGGTCTCACGCCCAGGGCACGCGGCAGGAATCGGTGCCGAACCCCTGCGCGGTGATGCCGAGGGCATGGTTGTTGCGGGCCCGCGAGTTCTCCAGCGCGATCTGATAGGTCAGTTCGACGACTCCCGCCCGGCCGAAGCGTTTCTCCAGGTCGGCGACCTGCTCGTCGGTGACGGTCATCGGAGTGGCGGTCATGGCGTCGGCATAGGCGATGGCCGCGCGTTCGTCGTCGGTGTAGTGCGGTGACGTCTCGTAGTCCGCGATGTGCTGGAGCCGCTCGATATCCAGGCCGTCCAGCCGCTGCAGCATGGTCCCGAAGTCGACGCACCAGGAGCAGCCGACGGTCCAGGCCGTGCGGTAGACCGCGATTTCGCGGATATTGGCCGGCAGTTTCTTCGACGCCTTCTCGGCGAGCAGTTCGTGTACGCCACCGGCCACCAGGAGGCCGGTGTGGTGCGCGCCGACGGCGAAGGGTTCGGGGACTTCGCCGAACTGACGTTTGGCGAACCAGTACAGCGCCCTCGTCAGCAACCCGGCGTTTTCGGGGGCCACGGCCGGAATGCGTGTTGTGCTCATCGGGTCTCCTCTGAGGTGGGGTTCGTTTCCCTGCAACTCGGACGAGACAGCGGCCCGCGACGTAACGCCCCGGAGCGCCTACTGTGACCGAGCGCACCCGTGCCCTGTGCTCAGGGTAGGCCGGGTACGCGCCGGGGGCCAGCGCCGGTGGTGGGCGGCTCCGGGGTGGAGCGAGGTGGCGGCTCAGCGCAGTCGAGTCGCCACCTCGCGGCTTATTCGGGTTCGACGGACATATCGTCGGCGCCCCAGTAGGCGCGCATCCGGATGATCCGGCCTTCCGCGTCGAACTCCATGGTGTCGATCGGGCTCAGCGTCATTCGCTGCCCGCCCGCTCTGGTCACCAGAGTGAACACGAAGGCGGCGTGGTTTCCGACGATCCGCACGGTCTCCGGGGCGAGGCTGGTCTCCCGCTCCAGGCTCGCGATCACGTCGTAGAACTCCCGGATGGCCTGGTGGCCCTGTTTGGGATCGGTGCCGATCGGATCCTCGATCACGGCGTCGGGAGCATAGAGATCGACGATATCGGCGGTCGGCCCCGAGCCGACCAGTTTCACGTACCGCTCGACCACGTCGCGGATCTCCCGTGCCATCACCACTCCTAACAAAATGAAACGTGTTCTAGGTTTGGGAGCGTAGCAGTCGTGAGGCGTTCGATCGCCGGATCGCGCCGCAAAAAGATAATCGCATATGTATCCGCCACTTCGGTGTGGCGGAAAAATGCCTGGTAGCCGCGCTGACCATGCAGGGCGGCCGGGTATCTTCGCTGACCCCTCGGTTCGCCGTTGAACCGCCGCCGTGCAGGTATGCGTCTGCTGTGAATTTCGCTGCAGCGGGCTCGAGTGTTACGTGTTCCAGGTGTTCTTTCGGGCCGGATCCCATTGACCGGTCCGCCGGTTTCCGGGCTCCTACCGGGGGATCGAATCAGAAAACATTGCTATGACTGCAGGTCCGGACGGTGTGTCGATCGGTCGGTGTCGGTATTGTGATGTTGAATCGACCCGGTCAAACCAGATGTTCGAGCGATGAGTGAAAGCGGAGGAGATATGGCACTGCCAACGATGACCGCGGAACAACGCACGGAGGCTCTGGCCAAAGCGGCGGCGGTGCGCAAGGCGCGCTCCGAACTGATCGGTCAGGTGAAAGACGGCAAAGTCTCTGTCGCCGACCTGCTGCGCAAGGCCGATAGTGATGAACTGGTCAAGAAGACGAAGGTGGTCGCCGTGATCAAGGCGCTGCCCGGTGTCGGCCCGGTGAAGGCCGCCAAGCTGATGGACCAGGCGGATATCCCGGAGGACCGACGGATCGGCGGGCTGGGCGCCCGTCAGCGGGCGGCGCTGCTGGAGGCGCTGGCCAACTGAGGAGGTGGAGCGTTCGAGGGTGGACGCTCCGAACTCCGGCCGTGGCCGAGCCGGTCGGTGACACGACCGGCGTGGCCCGGCGGGCGGCCCTCGTATACCGCCGTACCCGATCGGGCACGTCCATTCCGGGCGGTTCGCGGGCCTGGTGGGGGGAATGTGGATACCGTGGCGATATGGCCATCCGCGAAGAACTCGAATCGTTCCTCGACGAATACCAATCGACGCTGAGCGCCTACGACGCCGAGCGTACGGCGGCCCTGTGGGGGACTCCGGGCACCATTGTCAGTGACGATTTCGTCGGTGCGCTGCATTCGCGGGAAGAGATGGCCCAGGGGCTGGCGCAGGCTCATCCCATTTATCAGATGCTGGGTCTGGCGCGGGTCGACCACACCGTGGTCGATTATGTGGAACTGACCGGTTCACTGCTGCGGGTGCGGGTGCGCTGGCATTTCTACGACAGCGATGACGCTGTGCTCACCGACAGCGATTACGAGTACCTGCTGCGGCGGGACGACGACGGGTTGCGCACCTATGTGGCGGTCGCCATCGACGAGGCCGAGAAATTGGCCCGGGTGGCGGCGGACCGGGGCGTCCGGCTGCCGGGTATGTGAGTGCCGCGCTCTTGCCGGATCCGGGTGCGCCCGCCCCTAGTCGTCGGGCGTGCCACGTTCGGCGAGCAGAGCCGCTATTCCGTCGAGAATGCGCTCCGTGCCGAATTCGAGGGCGGCGTCGCGTTGCGTGGCCGCTGCCCCGGCGGCGGGGGGTTCCGATACGGCCGCGATCAGCCGCGGGAATCGGTCGCCCGCCAATTCCAGTGCCGCGGCCATCGCGCCGATGAATTCCTCCTCGGTGGCGCCGGGGCCCACGACCTGCTGGGCCAGGCTGCGCACATGTCCGTTCAGTACGACGAGTGTGTCCAGTCGCTCCGGGCCGGTCAGGGCGATATCCGCCATCGCCTCCAGCGCGGCCTCGGTCCAGCTCAGCTCGTGGGGGCCCATCGGCCGCGCTCCGGCGAGTAGTTCCATCACCCACGGGTGGCGGCGGTACCGCTCGAAGGTCAGCAGCGCCCAGGACCGCAGGCCGGTACGCCACCGCGGGGATCCCGAGGTGTCCAGGGCCGGCAGGCCGGTCAGGGCCTCCTCCACCATCAATGCGGTGAGTTCCGCCTTGCCCGGTAGATGGCGGTACAACGACATCTTCGTATAGCCGAGGCGATCGGCCAGTCGCTGCATGGAGAGGGCTGCCAGGCCTTCCGTATCGGCCAGCTCGACCGCCGCGGTGACGATCGCGGCCCGGGTGAGTGTCGGCTTGGGGCCTCTGGTCGGGCGCCGGTCGGTCCCCCAGAGCTCGAGGTCGAGTTCGAGTACGGTCCGGCGCGCCGCTTCGACCTGGTGTTCGGCGCGGACGGCATCCATTCCCGGGTGCGCCGGCTGGCGTTCGGGCCGGAGGAGAAGTTCGTCGGGCACCGCGGTTACTACTACGCCATCGCCGGGGAACCACTCGCCCCCGACCGCGGCGACGGACCGCGGCGGCAAATCTCCCACGCGTACAGTGCTCCGGGCCGGCTCGCGGTCCGCGGTGGGCCGAAGGCGCAGCAGATGTACATGTTCGCCGCTGCCGCACGGGTATTCGCCGACGACGCCGATAAGCGGCGTGTACTGGTCGAACACTTCGCCGGAATGAGCGGACCGGTCGCCGAAATGCTCGCCGAACTGCCCGGGCACGACGACTTCTACCTGGACGCGCTGGCCCGGGTGCGGATGCCCAGCTATGTGTCGGGCCGGGTGGCCCTGGTCGGCGACAGCGCCTACGGCAACACCCTGGCCGGCTTCGGAACCGGTCTGGCAGTGGTGGGAGCCTATGTGCTGGCGGGCGAACTCGCCGCTGCCGCGGGCGAACACACCGCGGCCTTCGCCCGGTACGACCGGATCATGCGCCGGTACGCGAAACTCGGCGGCAGCAGTAGCCCCGGCCCGTTCCTGGCCCCGAAAACGGCTCCCGGCCTGCGGTTCCGGAACTGGTTCCTGGGGTCACGCTGGTTCGACCTGATGGACAAGTTGGCCGGCGACGCCAAAGACGATATCGAGTTGGCCGACTACGCCGGTGCGGTCGCGCGATAGCGAGTACGGCTGCCGGCCCGCACCCGCCACGCCGAGGGTCGTGCGTGTCTCGCTGGTGCCGGGAAACCTGCCGTCGGCCCTGAAACCGGACCCTACGGCCGCAATCGAGGGAGGTCTCGAGGCCACCCCGCCCGAGTCATTCGGTGGTGCCGATACCGCGGATCCGCTCCGGATGGGTATAGATGTTCATGGTCTCACCGCGTACGAACCCTGCCAGGGTGAGGCCGGACTCGTCGGCCAGGTCGACCGCCAGCGAACTGGGCGCCGAGACGGCGGCGAGGACCGGGATACCGGCCAGGACAGCTTTCTGTGCCAGTTCGAACGACGCGCGCCCGCTCACCACCAGCACGAGATCGGACGCGGGAATGCGGTTTTCGCGCAGCGCCCAGCCGATCACCTTGTCCACGGCATTGTGGCGGCCGATGTCCTCACGGACCACCAGACCCGTACCGTCGGCGGTGAACAGGCCCGCCCCGTGCAGACCGCCCGTGGCATCGAAAACCGACTGGTGGGCGCGCAGACGATCCGGTAGCACTGCCAGTACCTCGGCATCGAGCAACGGCTGCGGCGCCGGCAGTGGATACCGGCTGCGCATCCGGACCTCGTCGAGCGCGGTACGCCCGCAGAGCCCGCAGGCACCGGAGGTGAGGAACGGCCGGTCCGGGAGCGCGATCGGGGCGTGCAAGCCCACATCCAGCACGTTGTAGGTGTTGCGCCCCTCGTCGTCGGTTCCGGCGCAGTAGCGGGCGCTGTGGATATCGGCGGCCGCGTCGATCAGGGTCTCACCGAACAGGAAGCCGTGCACCAGGTCGATATCGTGGCCGGGCGTTCGCATGGTGACCGTGAGCGATTCGCCGCGTACGCGGATCTCCAGGGGCTCTTCCACAGCCAAGGTGTCGGGACGGACGATCTCCCCGGCCGGGGTGATGCGCCGCATGCGGCGGCGGGCGGTGACTCTGCTCATAGCCGGTGGGTATGGGGTTCGAGCCGGACGGTGACGGCTTTCGACACCGGGGTGTTGGAGCGGGCGGCCACATGATCCAGCGGCACCAGCGGGTTCGTCTCGGGATAGTAGGCGGCGGCATTGCCGCGCGGAGTGGAGTAGGCCACCAGCCGGAAACCTTCGACCCGCCGATCGACGCCGTCGCTCCACTCCGAGACCAGATCGACGAGATCGCCGTCACGAAAACCCAGGTCGGCGATATCGGCGGCGTTCACCAGCACCACCCGGCGCCCGTGATGGACCCCGCGATAGCGGTCGTCGAGACCGTAGATCGTGGTGTTGTACTGGTCGTGGCTGCGCAGGGTCTGCAGGATCAGCCGCCCCGGCGGAACCGGCACCCAGCGCAGCTCGTTCACCGCGAAATTGGCCTTCCCGGTGGCGGTCCGGAATTCGCGGGAATCGCGCGGCGGATGCGGCAGTACGAAACCGTTGCGTTGCCGGACCCGGGTGTTGTAATCGGCGCAACCGGGCACCACCCGGGCAATGGCATCGCGGATGAGGTCGTAGTCCCCGCGGAACCGGTCCCACGGCACCGGATGGTCCGGACCCAGCAGTTCCCGGGCGAGTTCGCAGACGATGGCGACCTCGCTGCGCAGTTCCGGCCCGACCGGCTTCAGCCTGCCGGTGGACAGGTGCACCATCGACATCGAATCCTCCACCGAGACCTGTTGCCGCACACCGTTCTGGATGTCCAGGTCGGTGCGGCCCAGGGTCGGCAGGATCACCGCGGTCTCCCCGTGCACGACATGGCTGCGGTTCGGTTTGGTGGAGACCTGCACGGTCAGCGCGCACCGGCGCAGCGCCGCTTCGGTGACCGCGGTATCGGGGGTGGCGGAGACGAAATTGCCGCCCATACCGAAGAAGACCCGGGCCCGGCCGTCGCGTAATGCCCGGATGGCGGCGACGGTGTCGTAACCGTGCGCCCGTGGGCTGGTGATCCCGAATTCCCGATCCAGGGCGGCCAGGAAGGTTTCGGGAGCTTGCTCCCAGATACCCATGGTGCGGTCGCCCTGCACATTGGAATGCCCGCGCACCGGGCACAGACCCGCCCCCGGCCTACCGATCATGCCGCGGACCAGCAGCAGGTTGGCCGCCTCCTCGATCGTGGCCACCGCGTGCGTGTGCTGGGTGAGTCCCATCGCCCAGCACACGATGGTGCTCGTCGAACCGGCCAGCAGCGCGGCCGTGCGTTCGAGATCATCGCGGGAGAGTCCGGTCGCGGTGCGCACGGTGTCCAGGTCGACGGCTCGGATATGCCGCTCGTAGTCGGCGAAACCGGCGGTGTGCGCGTCGACGAAGGCCCGGTCCAGCACGGTGCCGGGAGCCCGGTCCTCGGCCTCGAACAGCAGTTTCGCCAGGCCCTGGAACAGCGCCATATCGCCGCCCAGGCGGATCTGCAGGAAATCATCGGCGATATCCACGCCGGTGGTCAGACCCCGCACGGTCTGTGGATCGCGAAAACCGATCAGACCGGTCTCGGGCAGCGGGTTGATCGCGATGATGCGCGCGCCCGCCTTCTTCGCGTCGGCGAGAGCGCTGAGCATCCGCGGATGGTTGGTGCCCGGATTCTGGCCGGCGACCAGGATCAGGTCGGCGGCCGCGAAATCGTCGATGGTCACCGAGCCCTTGCCGATACCGATCGAACCGGTCAGGGCGGTGCCCGAGGACTCATGGCACATATTGCTGCAGTCGGGCAGGTTGTTCGTTCCGAAACTGCGCACCAGCAGCTGGTACAGGAACGCCGTCTCGTTGGCGGTACGGCCGGAGGTGTAGAACACGGCCTCGTCCGGCGAGACCAGGCCGCGGAGCTGCTCGGCGATGAGCCGGTAGGCCTCCGCCCAGGAGATGGGTGAGTAGTGGGTATCGCCGGGCCGCAGCACCATCGGATGGGTGAGCCGGCCCTGCCGCCCCAGCCAGTACCCGGACCGTCGCGCGAGTTCGTCGATCGAATAGCGGGCGAAGAACTCCGGCCCGACCGTCTCGAGTGTGGCCTCCTCGGCGACGGCCTTCGCGCCGTTCTCACAGAATTCGGCGGGCCGGCGGTGACCGCTCGGCTCCGGCCAGGCACAGCCCGGGCAGTCGAATCCGTGCACCTGGTTGACCCGGGCCAGGGTCCGCGCGGTACGCACGACGCCCATATCGGATACCGCCCGCTGCAGCGCCACGGCCACCGCCCGGACGCCGGCCGCCTGCTCCTTCGGTGAAGTCACGGTCAGATCGGACTCGTCGATATCGTCGGTCGGGGCGTTGCGGTGCATACCGACCATTGTGATCCACCTTCGTGGCCGGGGCCCGCCCTGGTTCCGGAGTCGCCGCGCGCCGGAGCGAAGAACCGGGGTCACACGGGGCTCGACCGAGGCGCCGGAATCAGGCAGATCCGCCGTGGTAGGTGAGGACCTGCTCGCTGATGCGGATCCGGCCGCCGGGCGGAAGCTCGGTCGGGGACTGGCTGATCCGGGTCCAGCGTGGTTCGCCGGGAGTGGAGACGAAGGTTCCGGCGGCGGTGCCGGCGTCGCGGAGGAAGACCTTGCCCGAGTCGACCGAGAGGTAGGCGTGGACCCGGGAGATGTGGCGGTCGCGCTGCAGGACTAAAGGAGCGGCGGTTTTGCGGCGTACCGATTCGTCGACCGAGGGGCCGCGGCCGATGACGTAGGCGCGGTCCAGCGGGTAGGCGGTACCGTCCGCGGCCACCAGGGTCGGCGGGGCCGGGTGGGCTTGTTCGGCGCTGGGCGCGGCGCGGGTGTGCGGATGGGGCCGGGCCGGTTCCTTGCGCAGGCGGATCGGTTCGGGATCCACGCGCATGGGCGCCGGCGCGGCCGACCACGCGCGGGTGCCGGGCAGTGGTTCCGCGGCGGGGGCTTCGGCGAGCCCGGTGCGGGGCCCGGAGTGCGATTCGGATGCCGGCTCGCTCGCGGCGAGCCCGGCCGGTGCCGTCGCGACGGGTTCGTGGGCGGCCGCCGCTTTCTTCGCCGGGGTGGCGGCCCGGTTCTGGTTCCTGGTGCTGCGGCGCACCGCTGCCTTGATGACGAAACCCCCGCCGGGCACCACTCCGGCCCGCAGATCGGTGCGTGGATACGGGGTGATCCGGCCGTCGGCTCCGGGGCCCACGGTCAGTGTGCGCACCGGGTCGCGCACGATCTCGTCCACCCAGGTGAAGGCGCGGGCGCCGACGAGCCGCCGGGAGCCCTCGGCGCCGGAGATCATCGCCGATACCGGGCCGCGCAGCAGCACCAGGGTGCCGTCGGCGGTGGGCGCGACGAGCCCGAACGGGGGCGGTTCCGAACCGGTCCCGAAGACGACCGCGGCGAGCCGCTGCGCGATGGCTGCCCCGGGATGCTCGGCGTCCGCCACGGCTTCGACCGCGCCGAGTATCCGCTCGCTGGACGCATTGGCGCCCACGAGATAGATCACGACGTCACCGAACCGCGCGACCAGGCCCTCGCCCGGTGCGATCCCGATAGTGGACGTATCAACGCGCACCCGCGGCTCCTTCCTGGCGCACCACCGGATCCAGCATAGATGCGAATCCGTTACCCGGCTTATGAGATGGTGACGACGGATCGCCGGGGTGAGCGGGGAGACCACCTCGCCGCACGGAACAGAGAGTAGGACCGTTATGCCGCTCAGCGCATCGGACGAACACACAGCGGTGGTCGCGGTCGAGTCGACCGCGCGCCCGGCGCTACCGGTACTCCGCCCGCTTCGCGACACCGAGCAAGCGGGGCGAACTGCCCGGGCTCGGCCCCGTCCCGTCGGCTTGCCGGATGTCCCGCGGGCGGGTGCGGCGTGATCCGGGCGGCGAGCGCCGCGGATATACCGGTGCTCCAGGAGATCGAGGTGCGGGCGGGCACGCCGTTCGCCGCGGTGGGGATGGACGCGGTCGCCGGTGACGAACCGCCGGCGGCCGCGGTGCTGGGCGAATTCGTCCTGGACGATCGCGCCTGGGTCTGGGAGGCCGCGGACCGGGGCCCGGCGGGATATCTCCTCGCGAGCATCGTCGACGGGAACGCCCATATCGACCAGGTGTCGGTACTGCCCGAATATCGTGGGGCGGGAATCGGCCGGCGCCTGATCGACCGCGCGGTGCGCTGGGCCGCCGACCACCGGTTGCCCGCGATAACGCTCACCACGTTCACCGAGGTGCCGTGGAACGGGCCGTATTACCAGCGGCTGGGTTTCCGCTATCTCGATCCGGCCGCGGAGACCCCGCAACTGCGCGCTGTGCGGGCCGCCGAGATCGCGCACGGTCTCGACCGCTGGCCCCGGTCGTGTATGTGGGCCGCGGTCGAGACCTGGGAATACGCCTGAGTTCACACCGCGGCGGCCACCGCGGCCGCGGCGGCGGCCAGGGCGGCGGCCCGGTCGGCCGGGACCAGCCCGATCCGGGTGCGGCGATCCAGGAGGTCGCCGGCGTCGAGGGCGCCCTCCTGCTCCAGTGACCACCGGAACTCCGCCGCGAGCACATCCGCGCCGGGCGCGACCGGGACCGCCAGGTCGGGGTTGGCGGCGGTCAGCGCGACGACCGCGGGGGCGTCGGCGCCGTAGCGTTCGATCAGGAGCTGAGGTGCGGCCAACCGGTCCCGCGCCGCGCCGGCGACCGCGCCGGCCAGCGGCAGATTCCTCGTCCGGCACGGGCCGGCGCTCAGGTGCGCTCGGGCCACGGCGGCGTCGACGGCGTCCTGCGCCATCTTGCGGTAGGTGGTGAGTTTGCCGCCGACCACCGTCACCAGCCCGCTCGGCGCGGTGAGGACCGCGTGCTCCCGGGAGATATCGGCCGTGCTGTCGCCGGCCGTGCGCAGGAGCGGCCGCAGGCCGGCGTAACTGCCGCGGATATCGGTGTGGGTCAGCGGGATGCGCAGCACTGTGTTGACCGTGTCGAGCAGGAAGTCGATCTCGGTGCCGGTGGGCCGCGGTTCGTCGGGGACGGGTCCGGGCGCGTCCTCATCGGTCAAGCCCAGATAGACCCGTCCGTGCGGGGCGGGCAGGGCGAAGATGAATCGGCCGACGGTGCCGGGCACCGGCACGGTCAGCGCCGCGGTGAGCCCGCCGAAGGCGGCGGCGTCGAACACCAGATGGGTGCCGCGGCTGGGTCGCAACTCGATACTCGGATCGACCTGGTCCGCCCAGACACCGGCCGCGTTGACCACGGCCGCGGCCTGGACCTCGAGGCTTTCGCCGGTCAGGGTGTCGCGCAGAACGGCCCCGGCACCGCCGGCCTGTTCGGCGGCGACGCGGGTCAGCACGGTCGCGCCGTGCGCGGCCGCGGTGCGGGCCAGCGCGACCACGAGTCGCGCGTCGTCCACCAGTTGCCCGTCCCATGCCTGCAGGCCGCCGCGCAGTCCGTGCTGTCGCACCGTCGGTGCCAATCGCAGTGCCTCGGCCCGGGTCACCCGCCGCGACCGCGGTAGCAGTGCCGCCGGCGTGCCCGCGCCCATCCGCAGCGCGTCGCCGGCCAGGAAACCCGCCCGGATCAGGCTCCGGGTGGACAACCCGATCCCGGGCAGCAGCGGGACCAGCTGGGGGAGCGGCCGGACCAGATGGGGCGCAGTACGGCGCAACAGGATGCCCCGCTCCACCGCGCTCTCGTGCGCGATGCCGATCTTCCCGCTTGCCAGATAGCGCAGTCCGCCGTGCACCAGTTTCGAACTCCAGCGGCTGGTGCCGTGGGCGAGGTCGTGGCGTTCCACCAGGACGGTGCGCAGTCCGCGGGCAGCCGCGTCGAGCGCGACGCCGGCGCCGGTCACACCGCCCCCGATCACCAGCAGATCGATGGTGGGGTGGTCACCGAGGGCCGCGAGCTCACGGCGCCGGCGGTGCGCGTTCAACGCGGGCCCCGCGGTGGGGGAAGGGTTCTCGGCCATCTGTTTCTCGGCACGGCGTCCGCCGGGGAGACGGAACGGAAGGCGGGGACGATCGCCGCTTCCGGATGCGCCGGGCGCTACTCCTTCCTGGCAGGTGGGATCACGGGGCGAGATAGGTATCGAGAGCGTGCCGGAGTTCGGTGTCGAGCGCGGATCCGTCGAGCAGGTGGGCGACGGTGGCTGCCGACTGCACCGCGGACTGGGTGATCAGCAGCACCATGGCCGCCAGCCGATCGGGGTCGCCGGCCCGGACCGACCCGTCCGCCTGACCGTCCCGGATGCCGGTGCCGAACAGGTCGAGCAGTTGGCGCTGGTTGCGGCCCAGCCGGCCGAAGACGTAGGTGAGCATCAGGTCGGTATCGGTGCGGAAGATCTTGCCGAACAGCGGGTTCGACCGGACCTCCGCCGCACCGGCCACCACTCCGGTGACCAGCCGGTCCCGGGCCGGGCCACCGGTCGGTACGGCCGCGGCGATGATCTCGCTCAGTTCGCGCACCAGTAGTTCGGCGACCAGGTCGCGGCTGTCGGACCACCGGCGGTAGACGGTCGGCCGGCTCACGCCCGCGCGGCGGGCGACCTCGGTGAGCGTGGTGCGCCGGACGCCGAACTCCGCGACGCATTCACGGGCCGCGTCCAGGATCGTCTGCTCGACCGCTGCTGCGCCGGATGACACGGACTCGACCTCGTCTCCAAATCGGTTACTTCTTGACACTACATGTCAAACTGTAACGTATGACAGGTGAGCAAGGCGAACGTCCGGTGAACTCGGCGTCGAGCGCGCGGCGACCGGATATGGTGTGGGACGCCTGGGGTGTTTCCGCCGGGCACACACCGCTACCCGAGCAGATCCGCGGCCTGCTGACACAGGTGTTCGGAATCTCCGGGGAGCCGGCGACGCGTCGTGATGAGGGCGATGTGCCGCTCCGGCCGTCGGTCCTGTCCCCGGACCGGCGGGCCGGTCTGGCAGACCTCGTGGGCGCGGACAATGTCTCCACCGAACCGGTGACCCGGTTGCGGCACGCCGGTGGTAAGAGCACCCCCGACCTGCTGCGACGACGCGATCTCGCCCCGCAGGACGCACCGGACGCGGTGGTCTTCCCCGCCGGTCACGACCAGGTGGCCGCCGTCCTGGCCTACTGCTCGGAGCAGGGCATCGCCGTGGTGCCCTTCGGCGGCGGCACCAGTGTGGTCGGCGGGCTCGACCCGGTGCGCGGCGCATTCGACACGGTGATCGCGCTGGACCTGCGCCGGCTGGACGCCCTGCTGGACTGCGACCCGATCACCGGCACCGCCACCTTCGGCGCCGGGGTCACCGGTCCGCGTGCCGAACAGTTGCTCGCCGAGCACGGGCTCTCGCTCGGGCATTTCCCGCAGAGTTTCGAATTCGCCAGCATCGGTGGATTCGCCGCGACCCGGTCGTCGGGTCAGGCGTCCGCGGGGTACGGCCGGTTCGACGATATGGTCCAGCGGGTCCGGGTGGCCACGCCCACGGGAAGCGTGCTGCTGGGCCGGGCGCCTGCCTCGGCCGCCGGACCCGATCTGCGTGAACTGTTCATCGGTTCGGAGGGCGCGCTCGGCGTCCTCACCGAGGTCACGGTCCGGGTCCATCCCGTTCCGGCGACCACCACCCATATGGCCTGGTCGTTCCCGGATTTCGCGACCGGAGCGGCCGCGTTGCGCGCGGTCGTGCAGGCGGGCGCGGCGCCGACGGTGCTGCGGTTGTCCGACGAAGCCGAAACCGGGCTCAACCTGGCGCGGGCCGGAAATGTGGGCGGGACATCGGTTTCCGGTTGTCTCGCGGTGACCACGTTCGAGGGCACCGCCGCGCACACCGCGGCCCACGGCGCCGAGGCCGCCGCGGTACTGCGCGCCGCCGGCGGTACCGAACTCGGTCCGGAGCCCGCCCGGGAGTGGCAGCACGGCCGGTTCGCGGCGCCCTACCTGCGTGATGCGCTCCTGGATGTCGGGGTGCTGTGCGAAACCCTGGAGACCGCGACCACCTGGAGTGCGCTGGCCGAGCTGAAGGCGAAGGTGACGGGCGCGCTTACCGATTCGCTGACCGCCCAGGGTGCGCCCGCCCTGGTGATGTGCCATATCTCGCACACCTACCCGACCGGCGCGTCACTGTATTTCACGGTGGTGGCCACACTGCTCGACGATCCGATCGCGCAGTGGCGGGCCGCGAAAGCGGCCGCCGGGGACGCCATCACCGCCGCCGGCGCCACCATCACCCATCACCACGCGGTGGGCGTGGACCACCGCGCCTGGCTACCCGACGAGATCGGCGACCTGGGCGTGCGGGTACTGCGCGCGGTGAAACGCGAGATCGACCCGGCCGGGATCCTCAACCCTGGCAAACTGCTGCCATGACGCGCGCAGCGGATCCCCGGGAGGTGCGTACGGTCGCCGTGGTGACCAACCCCGCCTCCGGGCAGGGCCGGGCGCGTGAGGCCGCCCGCACCGTCGTGGACCGGCTGAGCGCGGACGGCGTGGCGGTCGTCGAGATCCACGCACCCTCCGCCGCACGGACCCGTGAGCAGGTGCGCGATGTGGTGACCGGCGGCGCGCCGGACGCGGTCGTCTGCGTCGGTGGCGACGGTCTGGTGAACACGATCCTGGACCCGCTGGCCCGTTCGGGCGTTCCGCTGGCCCTGGTCCCGGCAGGTACGGGCAACGACCTGGCGCGTGAACTCGGTATCGCCGACGAGCCCGCCCGCGCCGCGGAACTGGTCCGATCCGGGCAGGTGCGCACCATCGACCTGGGCCGGCTGGAACCCGCGGGGCACGACCCGATGTGGTTCGCCACCGTCGCGTGCACCGGTTTCGACGCCCGGGTCACCCTGCGTGCCAACCGGATGCGCTATCCACGCGGCCGGTCCCGCTACACCTTCGCCGCGGTCGCGGAGATCGCGCACGGGATCGCGGTGCCCTACCGGATCGAATTGGGCGGCCCGGCCGCGGAGGTGATCACCGCCGAGGCGTTGCTGGTCGCGGTGGGTAACACCACCACCTACGGCGGCGGCATGCTCATCTGCCCGGACGCCCGGTGCGACGACGGTCTGCTCGATGTGACCGTGGTCGGCAAGGTCTCGCATCCGGAGATGCTGCGGATCCTGCCCGCGCTCGCGGCGGGCCGGCGGATCGAGCATCCCGCGGTGAGCCAGTACCGGGCCGAATCCCTGGGTTTGGCCGCTCCCGGCGCCCCGGCCACCGCCGACGGCGAACCCGCGGGCCGGCTGCCGCTCACCGTGCGCGTCGAACCCCGGGCGCTCACCGTACTGACCCCCTGACCGCGGCGGTCAGGGGGCGAACCGGACCCGCAGCCGGTCCACACCGACCCGGTCGACCACGACGACCGAGGCGGGTGCGGGCCGGGGACGGGTTCCGGCCTCCAGCCGCCCCAGCATCCGTCTCCAGCGCCATACATGCCACCGGAACGACAGCAGCCCGACCCGCCGCCCCCGCGCGTACTGCCCGGCCCGGGCGACCGTCGCCGGCACATCCAGCAACACCATGTGCAGTTCGCGGCCGTGCCGGACGGCCCAGCGGGTCAGCATCCGGCGCGTGAAACCGATGGTGCCGCAGTCGTGGATCACCACCGGGCCGGTGTGATCGCGCAAGGCGACCCAGATGCGGCCGAAGTGCACCACGTGCACCACCGGCCGCCACAGCGGGTAGGGCAGCCAGGCCAGCCGGCGCCGCCACGCGTTGCGGGCGTGGATGGAATCGAGCACGATCGAGTGATCGGGACCGGGTATCGCCTGCTCGGCGTCGGGGTCGGAACCGAACAGCCGGCGCAGCGCGGTGCTCTTACCCGCGCCGGGAATTCCGGCGAACAGTACGGCCGCGCTCGCCGGGTACCGGAGCTCCGGCGTCGGCCGGCCCCGTAGGTCGTCGACGGCCCGGGGCCGGACGATTTCCGAATCCGATTCGGGGAAGATGGATTCCGCAGGGTTCAACGGTAACGAGTCGAGCGGGGGGTTCACCCCGTCCAGGGTCCCCAGTCGAACCGGTTTCGGCAAGAATGTCGGCTTTGTCCGCTCGAGGTCACAGGTTTCGGCCGAGCCGGCCGACTGCGGCGAGCCGGGCGCCCGCCTGAGAATTCCGGTGCTCAAGCTGAGAATTGTTTATGGATTAGGAGCGCGGGCCGGGATCGGCGGTAGTCTTACTGCTGTAGGCGGAGTCTTCGGTGTCCCTCATCCACCGAAGGCTCCGCCTCGGTTTTCTCCGCCACCTTTCCCGAGGTCCGGCGCGGTGTCCCCATCGTTCCCGTCCTTCGGCAGTCGCGCTCTCCCAGCTGTCCCACGTAGCGGGACTCCGGAGTGCGCATTCGCGACACCGGCCCGCCGGCAGGTCGTTCGTCCGGCCGGACCCACCCTTGTGCGCGGCGACCGGCGGTCGGCGACCGAGGGTGCGGTCGCCCGTCTGCCCGAAGTCGTCAGGAAGCCCGGCGGTGTGGTGGGCCCCTCCGGGTCGGCCGGGACGAACGCCCGCGCTCACCTCACATGTATTCCGGGCGGTCGGGCTCCGACCCCGCAACACCGGCGGCGACGCCCTAGACACTAGAATCGCGGCGTGACCAGCGCAGCCCCTGACAACACGCGTAATCGTGCCGATGCCCTCCCCAAGAGCTGGAATCCCGGCGAGGTGGAGGCCGACCTGTACGAGCGCTGGGTAGCCGCCGGTTACTTCCGGGCCGACCCGCACAGTTCCGCGCCCGCGTACTCGATCGTGCTGCCACCGCCCAATGTCACGGGCACGCTGCACATGGGTCATGCGCTCGACCACACCCTGATGGACACCCTGGCGCGCCGTAAGCGAATGCAGGGTTACGAGGTGCTGTGGCTGCCCGGGATGGATCATGCCGGTATCGCCACCCAGACGGTGGTGGAGAAGCAGCTCGCCGTGGACGGGAAGACCAAAGAGGATTTCGGCCGCGAACTGTTCGTGCAGAAGGTCTGGGACTGGAAGCGTGAATCCGGTGGCGCGATCCAGTGGCAGATGCGGGCGCTCGGCGACAGTGTGGACTGGTCGCGGGACCGGTTCACCATGGACGAGGGCCTGTCGCGTGCGGTCCAGACGATCTTCAAACGCCTCTACGACGCGGGTCTGATCTATCGTGCCGAGCGGCTGGTGAACTGGTCGCCGGAACTGCGTACCGCCATCTCCGATATCGAGGTCAAGTACGAGGACGTCGAGGGTGAATTGGTGTCCCTGCGGTACGGGTCGCTCGACGATGCCGAACCGCATGTCGTGGTCGCCACCACCCGGGTGGAGACCATGCTCGGTGACACCGCGGTCGCGGTGCACCCGGAGGATCCCCGGTACCGGGAGCTGATCGGTACCACCCTCGAACATCCGATCACCGGACGGCGGATCCCGATCATCGCCGACGACTACGTGGATCCCGAATTCGGCTCCGGCGCGGTGAAGATCACGCCCGCCCACGATCCGAACGACTTCGAGATGGGCCTGCGGCACAACCTGCCGATGCCCACGATCATGGACGAACGCGGCCGGATCGCCGATACCGGTACCGAATTCGACGGTATGGACCGGTTCGAGGCGCGGGTGAAGATCCGGGAGCGGTTGGCCTCCGAGGGTCGGATCGTCGCCGAGAAGCGCCCCTACCTGCACAGTGTCGGGCATTCCGAGCGCAGCGGCGAAGCGATCGAGCCGCGGCTGTCCATGCAGTGGTGGGTGAAGGTCGAATCGCTGGCCAAGGCGGCCGGTGACGCGGTCCGCAACGGCGATACCGTGATCCACCCGGCGAGCCAGGAACCGCGCTGGTTCGACTGGGTTGACGATATGCACGACTGGTGTATCTCGCGACAGCTGTGGTGGGGCCATCGCATTCCCATTTGGTACGGGCCCGAGGGCGAAGTCGTGTGCGTCGGCCCCGGCGAGCAGGCCCCCGAGGGATGGGTGCAGGATCCCGATGTCCTGGACACCTGGTTCTCCTCCGGCCTGTGGCCGTTCTCCACGATGGGCTGGCCGGACGCGACCCCGGAGCTGGCGAAGTTCTATCCGACCAGCGTGCTGGTCACCGGATACGACATCCTGTTCTTCTGGGTGGCCCGGATGATGATGTTCGGTACCTTCGTCGCCGACGACGCCGCGGTGTCCACCGGTAAGGGCGGGGCCTATCAGATTCCCTTCGAGGATGTGTTCCTGCACGGTCTGATCCGCGACCAGTTCGGCAGGAAGATGTCGAAGTCCCGAGGCAACGGGATCGACCCGCTGGACTGGATCAACAACTACGGCGCGGACGCACTGCGCTTCACGCTGGCCCGCGGCGCCCAGCCCGGCGGTGATCTCTCGGTCGGCGAACCGCATGCCCTGGCCGCGCGCAGCTTCGTCACCAAGCTGTTCAACGCGACGAAGTTCGCGCTCATGAACGGCGCCCGCCCGGGGACCGTGCCGGCGCGGGAGACGCTGACCGACGCCGACCGCTGGATCGTGGACCGGCTCGACGAGGTGCTCGCCGAGGTCGACGCGGCGTTCGACGCGTACGAGTTCGGTAAGGCCTGCGAGGCGCTCTACCACTTCGCGTGGGACGAACTCTGCGACTGGTACCTGGAACTGTCCAAGGTCCAGTTCGCCGAGAGCGAGGAGCGGGCCGAATCCACCCGGGTCGTGCTCGGGTCGGTGCTGGACGCGGTGCTGCGGCTGCTGCACCCGGTGATCCCGTTCGTCACCGAATCGCTGTGGCAGGCGCTGACCGGCGCGGAGTCGGTGGTCGTGGCCGCCTGGCCGGAGCGCACCGGGACACCCACCGATACCGGCGCGGCGCAGCGTATCGCCGATGTGCAGCGCCTGGTCACCGAGATCCGCCGGTTCCGCAGTGATCAGGGGCTGAACGACAAGCAGAAGGTCGCGGCACGGGTGCTCGGCCTGGACGCGGCGGGCCTGGCGCATCTCCATCCGGAAGTGAGCACGCTGGGCCGGCTCACCGAGCCCGGCGCGGATTTCGCGGCGACGGCTTCGGTGGAGGTGCGGCTCAGCGGCACCACGGTCACCGTCGAGGTCGACACCTCGGGCACCGTGGATCTCGTGGCCGAGCGGCGTCGCCTGGAGAAGGATCTGGCGGTCGCGCAGAAGGAACTGGCGGGGACCGAGGCCAAACTCGGTAACGAGGCGTTCCTGGCCAAGGCCCCGGAACCGGTGGTGGACAAGATCCGGGCCCGGCGTGAGGTCGCCGCGGCCGAGGTGGAGCGGATCGGGGCCCGCCTGGCCGAGCTGAGCGGCAAGTGAACGCCCACGACGACGATGTCGAGCCGGAGCCCCCCACCGGCGGCTCTCGGCTCGGCACCGGGCCGTCACCGGTGGATCTGGCGGAGATGGCGCTGGTCGAGGCGGAACTCGACGAGCGCTGGCCGGAAACCAAGATCGAACCGTCGCTCACCCGGATCGCCACGCTGATGGATGTGCTGGGTTCACCGCAGCGCGGGTTCCCGGCGATCCATGTCGCGGGCACCAACGGTAAGACCTCGGTGACCCGGATGATCGACTCCCTGCTCACCGCGCTGCACCGCCGGACCGGCCGGCTCACCAGCCCGCATCTGCAGCTGGCCACCGAGCGGATCAGTATCGACAATCGGCCGATCTCCCCGGCCCGCTATGTCGAGCTGTACCGCGAGATGCAGCCCTATATCGAAATGATCGACGCCCAGTCGGCGACCGCGGGCGGCCCGGCGATGAGCAAATTCGAGGTGCTCACCGCCATGGCCTACGCGGCGTTCGCCGAGACGCCGGTGGACGTGGCGGTCGTGGAGACCGGTATGGGTGGCAGCTGGGACGCCACCAATGTGATCGACGCGCAGGTCGCGGTCATCACCCCCATCGGCCTCGACCACACCGACTACCTGGGTCCGGACCTGACCTCCATCGCCAAGGAAAAGGCCGGGATCATCAAACGCGCCCCGGAGTCGCTGGTCCCCACCGATACGGTCGCGGTCATCGCCGAACAGGACCCCGAGGCGCTCGAGGTACTACTACGCCGGGCCGTGGAAACCGACGCGGCGGTAGCGCGGGCCGGTTCGGAATTCCAGGTGCTGAGCCGGCGGATCGCCGTGGGCGGGCAGCAGCTCGAACTGCAGGGGCTCGGCGGGGTCTACGACGAGATCTTCCTGCCCCTGCACGGCGAGCACCAGGCCCACAACGCGGCGCTCGCGCTGGCCGCGGTCGAGGCGTTCTTCGGTGCCGGCGCGCAGCGGCAACTGGACATCGATGCGGTCCGCGCCGGTTTCGCCGAGGTCACCAGCCCCGGCCGCCTGGAACGGATGCGCAACGCGCCCACCCTGTTCATCGATGCCGCGCACAACCCGGCCGGTGCCACCGCGCTGGCCGCGACGCTGACCTCCGAGTTCGATTTCCGCAAGCTGGTCGGTGTGGTCGCGGTGCTGGCCGACAAGGACGTCGGCGGTATCCTCACCGCGCTGGAACCGGTTTTCGACGAGATCGTGGTGACCACCAACGGGTCACCCCGGGCGCTGCCGGTGGATCAGCTCGCCGATCTGGCGGTCCAGCGGTTCGGCGACGAGCGGGTGGTCACCGCGGACTCGTTGCCGGATGCGCTGGAAACCGCCGTCGCGCTCGCGGAGGAAGTCGGCTCGTCCGGTGAGATGGTCTCCGGCGCGGGTGTGGTGGTCACCGGCTCGGTGGTCACCGCCGGTGCGGCGCGCGCCCTGTTCGGGAAGGACCCGGCGTAATGCGCCGCGGACCGGCCCCCGCCGACAACGAGGAACAGCATGAGTGAGCCCGAAGCGCCGAAACCCGAGGCGACGGCCCCGGCTCCGCCCGATCCGTGGAAGGGTCTGCGTGGGGTGATGGCGGGTGCCCTGGTACTCGAGGCGATCACGGTGCTGCTGGCGCTGCCGGTGGTCGCCGATATCGCCGGTGGTGTCACCTGGGTGTCGGGTACCTATCTGGTGGTACTCGCCCTGGTGATGATCGCGGGCGCGGGCCTGCAGCGTCGTGCCTGGGCGGTCCCGTTCAATCTGGGCTTGCAGGTGCTGGTGCTGATCGGCGGGGTGTTCCATCTGTCGATCGCGGTCATCGGCGTGATCTTCCTCGCAGTATGGGCCTTCATCCTGCTGCTGCGCTCGGATGTGAAACGGCGGATGGACGAGGGGACGCTGCCGAGCCAGCGCACGTCCGGCGGTTCCTGACCGCGGTCACCTGGCTGTCCTCCGCGATCCGCCCACCCGGCCTGGTCAGGCTGTCGCTACTCGCGCGTAGGCCGGGGGAGGACTGGTTGGGCCGCGCCCGGCGGTGCCCATTAGGCTGACCGCGTGACAGAGCAGACGTTGATTTTGATCAAACCGGACGGTGTGGCCCGCGGCTACGTCGGCGAAGTACTGAACCGGATCGAGCGCAAGGGTCTCACCATCGCGGCCCTCGAACTCAAACAGGTGACCGAGGAAGTGGCCGCCGAACACTACGCCGAGCACGCGGAGAAGCCGTTCTACCGCTCGCTGATCGAGTTCATCACCTCGGGTCCGGTCGTCGCGGCCGTCCTGGAGGGCCCGCGCGCCATCGCCGCCTTCCGGCAGCTGGCCGGCGGTACCGACCCCGTCGAGAAGGCCGTGCCCGGCAGTATCCGCGGTGACCTGGGTCTCGAGACCCAGTACAACCTGGTCCACGGATCGGACTCGCCCGACTCGGCCAAGCGCGAAATCTCCCTCTGGTTCCCCGAATTCCCCCTCTGATCACTGTCCGGTGACGGGCCGGCCGGACTCGTGCGAGTGCCGCACGCAGCGCCACGGCGAACACCTGGCGCACGGTGTGGGATACTGATACAGGTTGCGCTCCACAGTGGGCTCAACCGGATGACACACTGCGGAACGATGCCGCCATCGCTGCCGCGGACGCACAGCCGGATTTCTGGGCTGCGTCTGCCCGGCGCGCTGGACGAGCGCTCGGACCGCGGCGTTCAGCCATATGCCAGGCGCCGCGTGGCCAGTTAGCCCGACCGACGTGATAGTGGAGATAACCGGGCGCGCGGGGCGAGACCATGGACCTCGCGCCAACCGCGCGAGGCGGACGGAAAGCGTCCCCGCGACGGCCGCGTCACTCGATGAGGAACGCGCCCGGGGGCCCGAGGAGACTTTGTGGCCGATCAAGAGCCGCTGGACACAACACCACAGGACGACGATCACTTGCCGGAGCGAATCCGAGTACATGCCTTGGCCAAACGGCTCGGCGTGACCAGTAAGCGCATCCTGGCCAAACTCAGCGAACTCGGGACCGAAGCCCGTAGCCCGCAATCGAGCGTGGACCGGGCCGTCGCGGAGTCGGTGCGCGAATCACTGACCGCTCCGCCCGCACTCGCTCCGGCCGAGCCCGGGCTGTTCGAGCCCACCGGTACCTCGGCGGGTCCGGTCGGCGCGGAAGATGCCGCGGTCCCGCCCGCGACCGAGGTCGCTGCCGCTCCGGCCGCCCCGGAGCCGGCGCCGGAACCGGCCGCTGCTGCGCAGCCGGGCACCGGCTCCGGGCAAATCCCTGGCATCGGCGAGGCACCGGTGTCGGCCGGTGCCGCCGAGCAGACCCCGGAACCACCGGCCGAGTCCGGCCCCGAACCGGAACCGGCGCCCGCCGCCGGGGTCGGTTCGTCCGCCGACGCGACCGTGGTGTCCGCGTCGGCCGAGATCTCCGACCCCGCGGATTCCGCCGCCGCGAGTGGCACCCCGGCCGCGCCGGTGACCCCGCCACCCGCCTTCACGGCCGCGGTGAATCTGTTCGCGAGCCCGGTGCCCGAGGAGCCCGCCGCGGCCGAACCGATGGTGTTCGAATCCGCGGTCGTCGCGGCTCCGCTGTTCCTCTCCCCGGATGCCGCGGCGGCCGAACCGCTGCGCCGCCGCCGTAAGCCCGAACCGGAACCGGAACCGGAACCGGAACCCGAGCCCGATTCCGGCGCCGAAACCGAGTCGGACGCCGAGACCGGAGCCGATGCCGAGGATCAGTCCGAGCAGGGCGACTCCGACGATCAGCCGCGGCGTCGCCGTCGCGGCCGGCGCGGGCGTGGGCGCGGCCGGGGTGAGCAGGCCACCGATTCCGAGGACATCGAGTCCGAGGATGACACGAGCGCCGACGCCGAACAGGCCGCCGAGACCGACGACGAAGCCGACGAGACGGACGAGGCCGGGACCGACGAGTCCGGTGATGCGGGGGACGACTCGGAGAGTGGGTCCAGCCGCCGCCGGCGCCGCCGCCGGCGCCGTAAGGTCGCCGGTGAATCCGGTGACAGCGAACCGGCCGACGACGATCCGCCCAATACGGTCGTGCACGAGCGGGAACCGCGGAACAAGACCCGTACCCGTGCCACCGTCGACGAAGTACAGGGCATCACCGGCTCCACCCGGCTCGAGGCCAAACGGCAGCGCCGGCGCGACGGCCGCGAGGCCGGTCGCCGCCGCCCGCCGATCCTCACCGAATCGGAGTTCCTGGCCCGGCGCGAGGCCGTGGACCGGGTGATGGTCGTGCGGGAAAAGGAGTTCTCAGGCCATTCAGCCGCCACCCAGGTGGCCGTGCTCGAGGACAACATCCTGGTCGAGCATTTCGTCACCAGCACCGGATCGGCATCCATGGTGGGCAATGTCTATCTGGGCAAGGTGCAGAATGTGCTGCCCAGTATGGAGGCCGCGTTCGTCGATATCGGCCGGGGCCGCAATGGTGTGCTCTACGCGGGCGAGGTCAACTGGGAGGCCGCCGGGCTCGGCGGCAGGGAACGCAAGATCGAGCAGGCGCTCAAACCCGGCGACCAGGTGCTGGTCCAGGTGAGCAAGGACCCGGTCGGCCACAAGGGCGCCAGGCTGACCACCCAGATCAGCCTGGCCGGTCGCTTCCTGGTGTATGTGCCCGGCGGTACCTCCACCGGCATCAGCCGCAAACTGCCCGATACCGAGCGCAAACGGCTCAAGGAGATCCTGCGCGAGATCGTCCCGGCCGACGCGGGCGTCATCATCCGGACCGCCTCCGAGGGGGTCAGCGAGGCCGAACTCACCCGTGATGTGGAACGGCTGCAAAAGGCCTGGCGCAAGATCACCGCGGCCGCCGAGAACGAGTCGGGCGCGCCGAAAGCTCTCTACGAGGAGCCGGATCTACTCGTCAAGGTCGTGCGCGATCTGTTCAACGAGGATTTCTCGCGACTGGTGATCGAGGGCGAACGCTCCTGGAACACCGTCGAGAACTACATCGGCACCGTCGCCCCCGATCTGCTCCCCCGGGTCTCCCGGCACGAGAACAACGGCGTCGACGTCTTCGAGACCTACCGCATCGACGAGCAGCTGGCCAAGGCCCTCGACCGCAAGGTGTGGTTGCCCTCGGGCGGCACCCTGGTGATCGACCGCACCGAGGCGATGACGGTGGTCGATGTCAACACCGGGAAGTTCACCGGCTCCGGTGGCGGCAACCTGGAGGAGACGGTCACCCGGAACAACCTCGAGGCAGCCGAGGAGATCGTGCGGCAGATGCGGCTGCGCGATATCGGCGGAATGATCGTGGTCGACTTCATCGATATGGTTCTCGAGTCCAATCGCGACCTGGTGCTGCGCCGTCTCACCGAGGCGTTGGGCCGGGACCGCACCCGGCACCAGGTCTCCGAGGTGACCTCGCTGGGCCTGGTCCAGATGACCCGTAAGAAGCTCGGTACCGGATTGGTGGAGGCGTTCTCCACCACCTGCGAGCACTGCCACGGTCGCGGCCTCCTGGTGCACAGCTACCCGGTGGAGCCGTCGGGCTCCGACGAGGGCGGTGCCGGCCGGGGCCGGGAGTCGGGTTCGCGACGCCGCCGCAACCGGGACAAGCCCGCCGCCGCGGCACCCGCGGCGCCGCAGCAGTCCATCCCCGAGCTGTCGGAAGAGGAGGCGGCGGCCAAGCGGGCGCACCCCGTGGCCCTGGCCATGGCCGCCCAGCATCCGGAGACCGAGCAGGGTGAGCCGGCGCCGGAGGTCCCGCCCGCGGCCGAACAAGCCGCGGCGCCCGCTGCCGTGGCCGAGTCGGGCGGTTCCGATGCGGCAGCGAGCGGGAAGGGCGGTGCGGCACCGGCCGAACCGCGGCGCCGTCGCACCCGGGTCCGCCGGTCGGCCGGTGCTACCGGTACCCCGGCGGAGACTCCGGCCGCGGAACCGAACGGCAGCGGTACACCCACCGACTCCGGGGCCACCGAACCGGCCGAATCCGAGCCCACGGCTACCGAGCCGGTCGTCACCGAATCCACGGCTACCGAGCCGGTCGCGACCGAGGCCGCCCCGGCGGAAGCGGTCGACACCGAACCGGGCACGGTCGAGGAGAGCGGAGCTGCCGCGCCGGAGCCGGAGACCCCGGTCGGCGACGCGACCGCGGAGGTCCCCGCTGCGGCGGCCACCGCGACATCCGCACCCGCCGCGGATCGCAACGGTACGGCTGCTTCGGCGAACGGTGCGGCTCATCCGGCGGAGCCGGCCGCCGCTCCGGCGACGGAGCCGGTGGCGGCCCCCGAGCCGGCCGCCGCGGCGAGCCCTGCCGGTGGCGGTGAGACGGAAACCCGCAGCCGGCGGCGCCGGGTCGCCCGCTCGACCTCCGCCCCGGCCGCCGACAGCGCGGGCGCGGTATTCGTCCTGTCCGCCACCGAGCAGCCCGACGCGCCGGTGACCGATTTCACAGCCGATCCGCCGGAGGTCGAGGTCCCGGTGCGCCGGACGCGCCGCCGGGCCGCGGGTCGTCCGTCCGGACCGCCGGTCGACGAACAGCACTGAGTCATCGCGCCGGGTGCCCGGCCCGCATTCCGCGGGCCGGGCACCCGGCACGTCGGCGATGCCGAGTGGTCGTACTCGGCGGCCGGAGGCCCGGGTCACACCGATTCCGGCGCTCCGGCGGGTCCGCCGGGGTGCGGCGCGGGGACCGGTTTGGTCGCATGTACCGGCATCCTGTAATCTTGGCAGTCGCTGCCCGGCGACAGCATGTGCTGTTCCGTGGCCGGTTCCCGATACCGAGAGCCACCAGTGGCCGAGGCGGCGAATTACCAGACCAGTCGTGCGGTGGACCCCGGTGCGAAACCGAGGTACTACCGTGTGAACGAGTGCCGAGCACCATAGGAAGAAGGGCAGCCGACCGATGGCAACGTACGCGATCGTCAAGACCGGCGGAAAGCAGTACAAGGTCGCGGTCGGTGACCTGGTGAAGGTCGAGAAGATCGAGGGTGCGCCGGGCACCTCCGTGGCACTGTCGCCGGTGCTCGTCGTCGATGGCGCCGAGCTCACCACCGCGGCCGACGCGCTCGCGAAGGTTTCGGTGTCGGCCGAGGTGGTCGAGCAGACCAAGGGTCCGAAGATCCGCATCCACAAGTTCAAGAACAAGACCGGCTACCACAAGCGCCAGGGACACCGTCAGCCGCTGACGGTCCTGAAGGTCACCGGCATCAAGTAACCACCCCGCAGGGCCGCGCAGGCCCGCGCTGAAGGAGTATCAGCAATGGCACATAAGAAGGGCGCATCCAGCTCCCGGAACGGCCGCGATTCCAATTCCAAGCGGCTCGGCGTGAAGCGTTTCGGTGGGCAGTCGGTGAAGGCCGGCGAGATCCTGGTGCGGCAGCGCGGCACCCACTTCCACCCCGGCGTCAATGTCGGTCGTGGCGGGGACGACACCCTGTTCGCGCTCGAGGCGGGTGCCGTCGAGTTCGGTAGCAAGCGGGGTCGCAAGACCGTCAACATCGTGGTCCCGGAGCCGGTCGAAGCCTGACCGGCTGACGACTCCACCACAGCGAGCGGGTCAGGGTGACAAACCCTCGGCCCGCTTTTCGCGTTTCCACCCCCGGTGCCGCCGCCCCGGCCGGTCCCGTTTCCGGCGCTGGGCCTTCCCGACCCGGAACGCACTGCCCGTCCCACCCCTCGAACGCAGTGTCCATCCCACCCCCCGAATCTCCTGAGGAGGATGATCCGGCCATGGCCAAGTTCATCGACCGTGTCGTTCTTCATGTCCGTGCCGGCAAAGGCGGGCACGGCTGCGCGTCGGTGCACCGGGAGAAGTTCAAACCGCTGGGCGGACCCGACGGCGGTAACGGAGGCAACGGCGGGGATGTGATCCTCGAGGTGGACGCCAATGTGCACACCCTGCTGGACTTCCACTTCCATCCGCACGCCAAGGCCGGTAACGGTAAACCGGGCGAGGGCGGCAACCGGGACGGGAAGAAGGGCGGGGAGCTGCTGCTGAAGGTCCCGGACGGAACCGTCGTGCTGGACGCCGCCGGGGAGGTCCTGATGGACCTGGTCGGGGACGGTAATCGGTTCGTCGTCGCCAAGGGCGGCCGGGGCGGTCTGGGTAATGCGGCCCTGGTGTCGCGGGCCCGTAAGGCGCCCGGTTTCGCGTTGCTCGGCGAGGAGGGGGAGGCCCACGATGTGGTCCTCGAACTCAAATCCGTCGCCGATGTGGGGCTGGTCGGGTTTCCGTCCGCGGGGAAGTCGTCGCTGGTCTCGGTGCTGTCCGCCGCCAAACCGAAGATCGCCGACTATCCCTTCACCACATTGGTGCCGAACCTCGGCGTCGTGAACGCGGGCGATACGACGTTCACGATCGCCGACGTCCCGGGACTGATTCCCGGCGCCAGTGCGGGACGCGGCCTCGGCCTGGACTTCCTCCGGCACCTGGAACGGTGCGCGGTGCTGGCGCATGTGGTCGATCTGGCGACGCTGGAACCCGGCCGCGACCCCCTCTCCGATATCGACGCTCTCGAATTCGAACTCGCCGCCTACAAACCCGCCCTCCGCGGTGACGTGAGCCTCGGCGACCTCGCGGACCGGCCGCGGGTGGTGATCCTGAACAAGGTCGACGTGCCCGAGGCGGAAGATCTCGCCGACCTGGTCACGCCCGAACTGCAGGAGCGGGGCTGGCCGGTGTTCCGGATTTCGGCGGTCGCCCATTCCGGCCTGCGGCAACTGACCTTCGCACTCGCCGAACTGGTGCAGGCCTACCGTGACGCGCACCCCGCGGCCGCACCGAAGCGGCCGGTGATCCGCCCGGTCCCGGTGGACGATTCCGGCTTCACTGTCCGCGCCGACCCGGAGGAGCCGGGCGGGTTCATCGTGCGCGGCACCCGGCCCGAACGCTGGGTGCACCAGACCCAGTTCGACAACGACGAGGCCGTCGGTTATCTCGCCGACCGCCTGGCCCGGCTCGGCGTGGAGGACGAACTGGTGCGGCTGGGTGCGAAACCGGGTGCGCCGGTGACCATCGGCGAGGTGACCTTCGAATGGGAACCGCTGATCGCAGCGGGCACCGATATGGTCCCGACCGGCCGCGGTACCGATATCCGGCTCGAACAGACCGATCGGGTCAGTGCGGCCGAACGTAAGCACGCGTCGCGGGTGCGGCGCGGTCTGGTGGATGAGGAAAGCGAGGAGTAGGCGGGTGAACCAGGGTAACCACGGAGCAGGGGCACGGCCGTGACCCAGGTTTCGGCGGAACTCAGTGACGCCCGGCGTGCGATCGCCGGGGCCCGGCGGGTGGTGGTGAAGATCGGCTCGTCCGCGCTCACCAGCCTGACCGGTGGACTCGATATCGACCGGCTGGACCGGCTCGCCGATGCCATCGAGGCCCGGATGCGGGCCGGTTCCGATGTGGTCGTCGTCTCGTCCGGGGCGATCGGCGCGGGCCTGGCCCCGCTCGGCTTGACCAGGCGGCCCCGTGACCTCGCGACCAAACAGGCCGCGGCCAGCGTCGGCCAGCTGGCGCTGGTCCATGCCTGGGGCACCTCGTTCGGCCGGTACGACCGCACCGTCGGTCAGATCCTGCTCAGCGCCGACGATTTCGCCCGCCGGGAACATCACCGTAATGCGCAGCGCACCCTGGACCGGCTGCGCTCGCTGGGCGCGGTGGCGGTGGTGAACGAGAACGATACCGTCGCCACGGAGGAGATCCGGTTCGGCGACAACGACCGGCTGGCGGCGCTGGTGGCCCATCTGGTGGGCGCCGACGCATTGTTCCTGCTCTCCGATGTGGCCGGGCTCTACGACGGTGATCCGCGGAAGGGTGACGCGAATTTCATCGGTGAGGTGCGCACCAGCGCCGATCTCGACGGGGTGATCGCCGGGAGCGGCGGCGTGCTCGGCACCGGTGGGATGGCCTCGAAACTGTCGGCCGCCCGGCTGGCCGCGGACGCCGGTGTCCCGGTGCTGCTGGCCGCCGCCGCCGAGGCCGCCGAAGCGCTCGGGACCGGCACGGTCGGCACCGCTTTCGCCGCCCGCCCGGTACGGCTGTCGGCGCGCCGGTTCTGGGTCCGGCATGCCGCCGACAGCCGGGGCGCGATCCTCATCGATTCCGGGGCGGTCGAGGCCGTGGCCAATGCCCGGCGCTCGCTGCTCGCCGCCGGAATCGTCGGGGTCCGCGGCCGGTTCCACGGCGGTGATGTGGTGGATCTCGTAGGCCCGGATCGTACGGTCGTGGCCCGGGGGGTCGTGGAATACGACGCCGCCGAACTCGCGACGGTGCTCGGCCGTTCCACCCGGGAACTGCCGGACGGTATGCAGCGTCCGGTGATCCACGCCGACGATCTGGTCCGCGTCTGACCGCGGAGACGACCTCGCCGGGGCGGGTCCGGCCGCCGGATCAGGCGATACGGCCCAGATGATCGGCTGTGCGGGTGGTCTCCGGTAGCCGGTAGCGCGGGGCCAGCCGCAGCACCAGCGCGCAGGCGGAGTCGAGGGTGAAGCGGTGTCCGACCGAGACGAACAGTGGTTTGACTCCGGGTTGGGTGCGCAGGGCACGGCCGACGATGTCCCCGTCCACGGTGACCGGGCTCGAATCACCACGCACCGGGCCGGGTTCGTGATATTCGCCGGAGGATTTCTTCGCCACACCGATACTCGGCAGGTCGGTGAGTACACCCAGATGCGCGGCGAGGCCGAACCGGCGGGGATGGGCCAGCCCGTGACCGTCGCAGACCAGCACATCGGGCTCCACGCGCAGGGCTTCGAGCGCTCGGGTCAGCGGCGGTATCTCACGGAATGCGAAAAGACCCGAGATATACGGGAACTCGATACGTTCCCGGACGACCGACCGGTCCACCACGGTCAGCGAATCCACATCCAGCACGGTGACCACGCCTATCGCGATATCGGGATCGCGGTAGGCGACGTCGAGGCCGGCGGCCCGCCGGATCGGGCCGTGCTCGTCACCCACGCGTACCCGGTCTCGCAGTCGCTGCTGCACGGCGACGGCCTCGTCCGCGCTCACCGTCCATTCGTGCATCTGCCGGACCCGAACCATGCCGACAGGCTATCGGGGGCCCGGGACGACCGCGTAGCTGCGCAACCGTGCGGCGGCCCGTTCGTCGGCGAGTTCGAAACGTAGGTCGGGGTTCTCGTGGTAGAAGCGGATCAGCCAGTAGGTGGCCGCCGACCCGATCGAGAGTTTCTCCGCGTGGATACGTTTCGTGACCCGGCGACCGGGTTTACGGCCGGGGCGGGAGATCCGGATGGTGCCCTTGGAATTGTTGCGCGACACCACCTCGATCTGTTCGATCGAGGTCCAGCTCACCATGTTCGCGACCGAGGTTTTGGTGGGCAGCACGATATGCATCGGCGTCAGCACCAGCCGGCGGATCTCCGGTCGCTGCGCGTACACACAGAGATAGAGCAGAACCAGCCCGGCGGCGGTGAGGGCCACCCACGGTGGAATCGGCGGATGCGGATTCAGGGTGAGCGTGCCGGTCCAGGTGCCGATACCGAAGATCGCGCACAGTGTCGCCAGGCCGAGGAAACAGACGACCAGGGCGACCTCGTAACCGAGGGACCGGCGGATCTCCAGCGTGTCCTGCTTGTTGGCGAACCGCGCGCCTTCGATCCGGATCCGCGAACGGCCACGCGAGGTCGCCGAGAGCATCGGCAGGTAGGAGGTGACCCAGACGGCGGCCGCGATATGGAACGCCGGCTGTAACGGTTGCCCGGAATCCAGCGCGAGCGCGGCCTGCGCCAGCAGGAAAGTGGCGAGCACTGCTACCAGGAACACCGCCGGATAGGTCCAGCCGTTCAGATTGCCCCACAGTTCCCGCGGGGGCGGGAAATAGTCCCGGTCCGGAACCGGTCGCGGATCGGCCACCGCGTCCGGCCCCGCAACGGCCTTCGGCTTCTCGGGGGATACGGTGTGCGGCTGGCTTGTCATCGGTACTACCTGTACTTCAGATTCGATCGGGCGCCTGCGATGATATCGGCAATCGAAGGGCAACTCCGCCTCGTGCACCGTGTCGTCTGTGCGCCACCGTTCGAATCGGCGCCGGACCCGCCTTCGCCTCTCCGCCCCGGCCGGTGATCGCGGCGCGTTATGCCGCGACCCCCGACCGGGAGATGTTCGCGCGATTCAGGATTCGGCGGCGACGGGGGCGAGCGTCCGCGGCGGCCGGAACCGGTCGATCAGCGCCACGACGATCAGTGAGAGCACACCCCAGATGGCGAAGGTGGTGAGGTGGGTGCCCACGATATCGGCGTCGAAGTACAGGATCGAGCGCACCGATTCGACCGCCGCGGGCCTCGGGAGAACGTCGTGCAGAATCCGGTGGCGTAAATTCTGCCGTATGCGCACTGGACGGCCTCGGGCCACTTCCTCACCGACGCCTGTGCGGGCCTGCGCAGTACGGGTCACACCCGGTCGGCCACCCGGGTGTGACCCGTACTGCTCCGGCCGTCCCGGCCTGCCGTAGCGCAGACAGCGCACGGTAACTCCTGGGGTTCACCATCGCGCCGGGGCCTGTCCATTCCCCGTACCGCGTCCGTCAGCCGGAGCGAGTGGTTACGGCAGGGCGCCGATAGCGGACGACCGGCACGCCGTCGTCGACCGTGATCGTGGCGGCGACACCGTAGACGTTCCGCACGAGTTGTTCGGTGAGGGTTTCGGCGGGGGTGCCGTGCGCGGCGACCCGGCCCCGGTCCAGGACCAGCAGGTAGTCGCAGAACATCGCGGCGAGATTGAGGTCGTGCAGGGCGACGACGGTGGTGAGCGGCAACCGCGTGACCAGCTCGAGGATATCGAGCTGATGGGCGATATCGAGGTGGTTGGTCGGTTCGTCGAGCAGCAGCTCACCGGGCTCCTGGGCCAGCGCCCGGGCGATCTGGGCCCGCTGCCGTTCGCCACCCGAGAGGGTGCCCCAGAAGCGGTGTGCGTGGCCGGTGAGCCCGGTGTCGCGCAGGGCCCGGTCGATCGCCGGCTCCTCGTCACCGTCCCGGCCGAACACGTCGCGGTGCGGGATGCGCCCGAGCCGCACCACATCCCGCACGGTGATATCGACCTCGGTGTGCGCGTGCTGCCCGACCATGGCGATCCGGCGGGCCAGCGGACGCCGGCCGAAACGGTGCAGGGGCGTTCCGTCCAGGGTGACGCTGCCGCGATCCGGTCGTGAAACACCGGCCAGCAGACGCAGCAGCGACGATTTACCGGAACCGTTCGGTCCCAGCAGACCCACGGTCTGCCCGGGTTCCGGCCGGACGGTCACCGCGTCGACGACAAGGTTGCCGCCGCGGGTCCAGGACAGATCCTGTGCGTGCAGTGTCACCGTGCGCTCCGCGGGTTCGCGGGCCGGTTCGTGGCTGCCCGGCCGGTCACGGCGCGCTCCGGGTGCGGAACAGCAGCAGGGCGAAGGCGGGGACACCGATGAGTGCCGTGACGACGCCGACCGGTACCTCCTGCGGCGCGAACACAGTTCGGGCGAGCGCGTCGACCCAGACCAGCAGGATCGCGCCCAGTACCGCGGTCACCGGGATCAGCCGGCTGTGCCGGGGGCCGACGAGGAAACGCGCGGCGTGCGGTAGCACCAGGCCGATGAAGCCGATCGCTCCGGCCGCGCTGACCATTACCGCGGTCATCAGCGCGGTGATCACGAGCAGGATCAGCCGGGTCCGGCCGACCGCGACGCCCAGGGTCGCGGCGGTCGACGAGCCGAAGGTGAACGCGTCCAGCGCGGACGCGTACCACCGGCACAGCGCGAGCCCGGCGACGCATACGGCCGCGGTCGTGCCCACATCGGTCCAGGTGGCGCCCGCGAGTGAACCCAGCAGCCAGAACAGGATGCCGCGGGTCCGTTCGGCGTCGGCCGAGGACAGCACGACGAACGAGGTGAGCGCGGAGAACAGCTGGGTTCCGGCGACCCCGGCCAGGACCACCTTCGCGGTGCCGCCTCCGGCGCCCGCGGCCAGTATCAGCACCAGCCCGAACGATACGAGCGCACCGAGGAAAGCGCCGGTGGACAATGAGATCAGACCGCCGCCCACACCGAGGACCGCCACCAGTACCGCACCCGTCGACGCGCCGGAGGAGATCCCGAGCACGAACGGATCGGCGAGCGGATTGCGCAACAGCGACTGCATGACCACCCCGCACACCGCCAGACCGGCACCGCAGATCGCGGCCAGCAGGGTCCGTGGCAGCCGCAACTGCCAGACGATGCCTTCGCGGATCGGCGAGACGGCCGCGGTGCCGATGCCGAGTTTCTCGAACAGCACGGCGTAGACCTCCCCGACCGACAGCTCGGCCGGACCGATCGTGATGGTGAAGGCCATCGAGACGACCAGTACGGCCGCCCCGACCACCACCAGCGCCGCCGTCGCGGGCGCGCGGGCGAGCCGGGCGGCGGTGCTCGACGCTGCGGAGCTCACGAACCGTAACCCCACCGCTCCAGCGCGTCGGCGACCTTCTCGACCCCGTCGACCGTCCGGATCGAGGGGTTCATATCGGCGCCGTTGACCACGATGTAGCGCCGCTCGCGGACCGCGGTCAGTTTCGCGGTCACCGGATTCGATTCCAGGAAGGCGATCTTGCTGTCCAGCGCGTCCCCGGCGAGGCTGCGCCGGCTCAGGTCGGCCAGGACCAGGGCGGTGGGGTCGCGGTCGAGGAGGGCCTCCCAGCTGACCTGCGGCCATTCGTCGGTGGTGTCATCGAAAACGTTCTTCGCGCCCACCGCGTCGGTGATGATCCCGGACGAGCCGCAGCAGCCCGCGACGTACGGCGTGGAGGTGTCGGCGAACCAGTAGGCCAGCGAGACCCGCTCCGCGGCGATCCGCCCGGACGCGGCCGCGTAGCGGTCGCGCAGTTCGGTGACCAGCCGCTCCCCGCGGTCCGCGACATCGAAGACGGCGGCCAGGTCGCGGATCTCCCGGTACACCGAATCCATGGTCAGCGGTTCGGTGCGGGCACCGTCGGCATTGACGCTGATATCGGTTTTGCCGTCGCAGTCGGTCGGCGAGAGGTAGGTAGGGACACCCAGTTCGGTGAACTGCTGCCGCTCGGCCACCCCGCCGGGACCGAGGGTGCCGCCGAAGGAGGCGGCGACGAAGTCCGGTTCCTTGTCCAGGACGACCTCGAACGAGGGTCGGTTGTCGGCCAGCCGCGGCACCCGCGCGTTGTCGGCGGCCAGGTTCTCCCGCACCGGATCGGTCCAGGTGGCGGTGCCGGCCATGCGATCGGCCAGACCGAGCGACAGCAGGATCTCCGCCGACCCCTGATTGAGTGCGACCGCCCGCTGCGGCGGCGCCGCCACGGTGACCTCGACGCCGCAGTTCTCGATCGTCACCGGATAGCCGGCGGCGGACCCGGCGGCGGGACCACCCGGGCCGGGTGAACCGGCACATCCGGCCAGCAGGAGGGTGGATACCACGGCGGTGACCGCCGAAGAAAAGGACCGCGTCACGGCGTGGACTCCTTGCGTCTGGGCCTGTGCGCGAGGCCGGAACCGAGCTCGGCGGATGAGTGATCGGACTCCACCACGCGGGTGTCACCGTTGCGCGCCAGTCCCGGATTTCCACCGGGTTCCCTCATCACGCCGCGACCGCAGTGCGGCCGCCGACCATGCTATCCGACAGTGAACTGGACGTTCGACCCGCTCGAACCGGCGGACCGGCCGCGGGCGAATGCGACGGCGATTTCCTGCCAGCGCGCACCGTATGCCCTCCGCGATGCTCATAGGGCACGAACGGAAATTACGAAAGGAACGACATGTCGGAGAAGATCGTGGTGGTCACCGGGGCGACCCGCGGAATCGGACGCGCCACCGCGACGGCGTTCGCCCGCGCGGGTTACCGGGTGATCGTCACCGGACGCCGCGCGCCGGCGGTGGAGGCCGTGGTGGGCGAACTGCGGTCGGCGGGCCTGGCGGCCGAGGGGGAGGTGCTCGACGTGTGCTCGGTGGACAGCGCGCGGTGCCTGCACGATTCCCTCGCCGAACGGCACGATCACATCGATGTACTGGTGAACAATGCCGGCATCCTGCCCGAGGCCACCGCCACCGGCACGGTGAACTTCGCCCATCCCGGCGCGTTCACCGAGACATTGATGACCAACACCTTCGGCCCCGCCAATGTGATCGAAGCGCTGTTGCCGCTGGTGCGCCGCGCACCGGCCGGGCGGATCATCAATATCTCCACCGAGATGGGCTCGCTCACCGAGCAGCGGAACCCGGAGTCGGCGTACTACTCGATGGTGGTCCCGGGCTACCAGGCGTCGAAGGCGGCACTGAACAGCCTTACGGTCGGCCTGGCGAAATCGCTCGCCGATACCGCCGTCCGGGTGACCTCGGTATGCCCCGGTTTCGTCGCGACCGAATTGGCTCCCGCGGCGGCCGACGCGCCGACGACGCCGGAGCAGGCCGCCCAGGTCGTCCTCGCGGCGGCGGAATCGCCGGAAGTGTCCACCGACGGTTCCTTCGTCGGCGCGCAGGGGGCCATCGCCTGGTAGCGGTCCGGGTGGAGTGTTCAGTGCTGTTCTCGGCCGGCGACCGCGGCGGCCGTGATTCCCGCGGCGGCATATCGCACGAACGCCGCCACCTCGTCACGGTGCCCGGCCCAGTCGTCCACCGCCGCACCGAGATAGCCGTCCCGCGCGCGGCGCAGCAACGCGGCGTGTACGGCCGGCATCCGCGCCGCGAGACGCTGGGCCGCTTCGGTTTTGGAGACCACCGCCCCGGTCTCCGCGGTGATCCACATCCGGGCCAGCGTCAGGACGGCATTGCGCTCGTCACCGTCCACGCCGGCGATCAACGTGGGCAGGCTCGCCGTGATCGCGCGGACCAGATCCCCCGGCGGTACCGGATCCAGTAACCGAGCGGCGGGCGGTCCGGCCAGCGCCACGGACGAGTCGCGCACCATGCCGAGCAGGATCGCCAGATCGGGGTCTGGCGCGGGCGGTTCGACCGCACCGCGCTCGAACTCCGCTCGCAACCATTCGCCGTACACGAACTCGCCGCGCGGCGGGAAGCGCCACGGCACCACGGCGTCACGCGCCACCACGGTCAGTTCCACCGGTCTGGCCTCGCCGGTGCGGGGCCATCGTCCCGACTGCCGGAGCAGTCGCCCGGACAGACGCGAACGCAGTGCGTCATCGAGGGCCGTGGCGGTGACCGCCAGGAAATCGAGGTCACTGTCGTACTGCAGACCGCTGGTCACCGCCGACCCGTACAGGTACAGGCCGAGCAGGTCGGCACCCAGCAGATCGGTGACGATCCGTGTGATCGGCGCGGTGTCCGCGGCGAGACCGGCGGGTGGCATGGGCACGGACCCACGATAGAGACAAGGGGGTATCGACAGCGTCCGGGCATCGGCCGGAGAGCCGTGCGGACCCGAGGACCCGCCGCCGGTGCGTAGCGGAACCGATCGGTGGCTTGCTGCTGGTGCTGCGCACGGCCACCCTCGGCGCGATGCCGAGTGTGGCGAGCATGGCACAGATGTTCGTGCTCACCATGACCTTCGATGTCCCGGTCGAGATCGTATCGTGGTCGGTATCTGCTGGTCGTCGAAGTGGCGGTCCTCGGCTGGTCGAGCTGGTGGGATTACGGCGGCGGCGCACCGAAGCCCGAACTGTACGGGCTGTGGGAGATCACCGAATTCCGGATGGCCGGCCGGTCCCCCCGCTGCTCACCGACCCGGATCGCTGGCAGCGGCTGGTGATGGAGACCGAGGGCGCGGTGTCGTGGCAGCGAATGGACGGGGCGTTGGTGACGGTGCCCGCACAGGTCGACGCGACCGCGCACACCCTCACGGTCGCCGCTCCGGCCGATACCGACCCGGCGGGCATACCGACTCAGGATTGTGGCGGGATGACTCCGGGCTGGTCGGGGGCGCGCTGTCCGGGCACCGGTCCGGTGATACCGGGCTGTCCGGCCGGATCCGAGAGCGGTACCGCGGTCGGATTCGGTGCCGCGGGCGGCTCCGGCTCGGCCGGATTCGCGGGAGCGGGTGGTTGTTCGGCCGCGGGCGGTTGGACGGGTGGTGCCGGGGGTGGTGCCGGTGCGGTATCCCCGGGGGCGGGCGCCGCAGGGGGCGCCGAGCCGTCGGTCGGCTCCGAAACCTCGGGTGCCGGTGGCTGCGGGGATCCGCCGCCGTGTTCCGGGGACGGTGCGGGGGTACCCTCCGGTGCCGCGGGACTCTCCGGTGTGGGAGCCGCCGGAGCCGAATCGCTGTGCGGCACCGGCCTATCGGCGGCACCCCCGGACTCGGTGGCCTCGCCGCCGGGTGCGGGGGAATCTCCCGCCGCCGGCGCCGACTCCGCGCCGACCGCCGAATCGATCCGCGCACGAGGTGCCGGTGCCGGCCCGAGCGGGGGCAGCGGACCGGGGGCGGCCGGCGGCTCGGGCAGTGCGGGCACCGCGGTACCCGCCGCCAGATAGGCCGGTTTGTAGACCATGTTCATGGTGAGGATCGCTTCCTGGCGCAGCACCTCCTGCACCATCTGCGCGTCGATCACCTTGGCCGCCTCCAGCAGCCGGGCCAGCGCGCCGACCGGGCCGGAACCTCCGGGTGGTACCACCGCGATCTTCACCGCTTCCGCGGCCGCGGCCACCGCACCCAGGCGCAACCCCACCTGACCGAGCACGCCGGCCAGTTCCTCCACCGAATCGGCGAAACTGCGGGTGCTGGCGAAGGCGGCGTCGGCGGCCTCACCGTCCCATTCCATCGCGTTCATCACCCGGTCCGCGCCGGCGCGGGTCAGCGGCAGCGAGGTCTGCAAGGTGGTGGCGGCGTGCATCCAGGTGCCGGAGGTCCGCAGGATCTCACCGGCATCGATCTGCTGCGTGGCCCGATAGATGTCCTCGTGACGCATGGCCTCGAAATGCTCCATGGCACTGATGTAATCGGGATCGATCCCTGTCATAAGCACTCCTTCGAAGCGGTCGCATGCGGTCCGTAGAGGCCGGAGCGAGGGGGCAGGTATCGCCTCATGACGCCTCCATCGAAGCGAGTGCATGCGGTGCGCGGAGACCGAAGCAAACGCGGAGGTATCGCATCACAGGGCCTCCTTCGAAGTGACCACTCGGGTTCGGCGTAAGCCGTAGCAATGAGGAGGTATCGCCGGACCGTTTTTTCTTCGTGGTGGGTACATGTGTCGGCGGAGGCCGCAGCGAAGGCGGAGGTATCGCCGGACCGTTTTTTCTTCGTGGTGGGTACATGTGTCGGCGGAGGCCGCAGCGAAGGCGGAGGTATCGCCTCATCGGTCGAGCCTCGCTTCGAGCGCGCGTACCGCGGCGGCGTTCGCGGCGTCGGCCTCGTCGTAGAGTCCGCCGCTGATCAGGAACGCTTCCTTCATCCGGTAGGCCGCTTCGATGTAGTGGTCGAGCAGGGCGGCGGCGTCGCGGGCCTTGTGCCCGAACCCGGCTTGGAGTTGCTGCGCCGAGATCAGACCCCCGAAACCGTGCGGATCGGAGGCGTCTTCCAGGCGCTGTCGCAGATAGATGAGCCGATCGGCCTGGCGGTCGTAGAGTTCCGCGCAGCGGCGTGCCGCCTCCGGATCGAATGTGACCGTTCCCGCATGGGCTGCCTGGCGGAACCGGACGATCTCGGCGCGGCTGTCTTCGATCTTCATGACTGGCGTACCCCTCCGTCGGTCAGGCCCAGCGTAGCCGGAACCGGTGCCCCGGGGCAGCCGGTCCGGCGCGAGAACGGCTCAGCCGGGTATCCGCTTCTGCAGATGCGCGGCGAGTTGTTCAGGGGAGGTTGGCACCATGTGCACGTTCTCGTCCGCCTTGAGCAGGTAGCGGCCGTCGTTTTCGACATCGAGCCAGGTGTAGTGCAGCGGCGGCGGCGGATTCGGCCGGTCCAGATGCGGTTCGATCCGGATGTGGCCGTCGGCGGTGTGCGGTGCGCACAGCAGCTTCCGGATCAGCGGTGCGGCCCGTACTTCCTGGATGACGGTTTCGGTATCGCGCACCGCCGCGGCCGAGGCGGTGCGGGCCGGGTGGCGGCCGGCGGGCGCCTTCGGCAGCAGTGCCGCCAGCCGGGCGCCGAGTTTCGTACTGTGCCCGATGGAGAGCTGGACCGGCCCGCCGAATTCCCGGGTGCGTCCGGGGGCCTGAACCGCCAGGACCGCGCGATCGTAGACGACGCAGCCCAGTACGCGTAGTTCCCGGCCCGGTTCGGGCGCCCCGCCGATGGCGATCACCCGGGTCTGTGGCAGTGCGAGAATACGCAGGCAGGCGTCGAGATCGGGGTCCGGCGGGAACCGCTGGGCGAGTTCGGCGCGCAGGAGCCGGGCGTCGCGCTCGGTGCGCGGCGATTCGAGTACCCGCAGCGGATAGGGGATCCGGTCCAGGTCGGCGCGACGCCATACATGCGCGAACTCGTCGGGGGTCAGGCTCCAACTCACGCGGAATCACATCCTCACCGAAACCTGCGCGGGCCTTCTCAGACTATCGGTTGTTTCGCGCTGGCCCGACTCGGCACGGCCGGGGCCGGTGACCCCACGGTCGGACACAAAACTCGAATACGCGGTGGACGAGGCCGTTCTCGGGTTTACTCGTCGGCACGGACGACGGTGTCCTGTTGTGGCAGACCGGGTTGGAGGTCGGTTCTTGCGGGTGCTCGGGACGGACGACACCGAGACGGAGATCAGGGCGCGGCGTGGTGCGGCCCCCCGGCCGTGCGCGCCGGGGGAGCGACTACCAGGGTGGACGGGCGCCGCGTGCGCTTTCCACCGCGGATGCGGACGATGGCGGGGGTGATCCGGGGCGCGGGTGAGCCGGTGGCGCCGGGGGAACCGCGAATCTGGGACGATGCCACCACCGCCGAGGCATTCCCCGGGGCCACCGCACCGCTGACCTTCACCCTTGCCGCCGAAATCCAGGGGCGGGTGTGCCGCGAATACGCGCGTTCGCTCGGTGTCCCGGCGGACCAGCTGGCGCAGATGGATGCGTGGACGCCCTACCTGCTGGGCAGTTTCCACGGGCGGGTCTACCTCGATCTGCCGCACTGGTATCGGCTGGCGGCGATCGCGCCCGGCCCCCGGCTGAACCGCCGCGGGCTGGAGGCGGTGTTGGGCGCGGCCGACCCACTGCTCGACGAGATCGCGGAAACTCTGCGACCCTTCACCTTCGAGTCGCGGGGGCGCCGGATCCGGTCGCGGATTCGGACGACCGGGGTTTTCGTGCATCGGGCGTTGCGAATGGAATCGATGATGCGGGAGTTCCGCACCGAGTTCGACCGCGTCTGTGACCGTTACGCGGCGATGGACTACATGCACGGGGAGCACGCCTACGCGGAGTATCGGCGCCTGGACCGGGAGCTGGTCCTGCTGTGGGGCCCCGTGACGGTCCTGGACGCCCTCGCGCTGATCCTCACCGGCGCCGTGGTCGCGCTGACCGAGGCCTATCTGCCGGCGGCGCCCGCGTCGTTCCGGTACGCGGCGCTGCGGCCTCCCACAGCCGGCGGATCACCCGGCGCACCGGAAAACCCGGCCGCCGGGGAGCCGGTCGTCACCGGAGAGGACCCGGACGCCTATCTCGACCGGATACTGGGCGGCCCGCGCCGATGGTTCTACGACCTGGTGCGGGTGCGCGCGGCACGCTGTGCCGCGCACCGGGACACCATCCGGTCGAGCCGGACCCGTGCGACGGCTCTCGTCGAGGCCACGATCCGGGCGATGGCCAGTGACCTCGCCGGGCGCGCGATCCTCCGCGAGTCCGCCGATATCCGGTATCTCACCGCCGGCGAACTGCGCGACTGCTACGACCGGGTGCCGATACCGGATCTGCCGGCCCGGATCGCGGCCCGGAAGGCCGCCCACGCCGCCGGCGAGCTCTCGGCTCCGGTACGTTTCAGTACCGAAGGACCGGATTTCTCGGACGGGGAACTGGCAGAACAGGGTTGGTCGCCGCGTGCCCGGATCACGGCCGCGCGCGACGGCGAAGTGCTCACCGGAACCGCGTCCGCCGCGGGCGTGGCCGAGGGGACCGCGGTGGTGGCGGACCGATCGGGCGACCCGGCCCCGGGGGTCCTGGTCACCGAGGGTGCCGATCCGCGCTGGGTGGCGGCACTACCGTCGGCGTCGGCGCTGGTGATCGAACACGGTGGCCCGCTCACCGTGGTGGCGACCGCTGCCCGTGCGCTCGGTGTGCCCACGGTGGTCCGGGTGCCGGGATGTACCGCGAAACTGCGGACCGGTATGCGCCTGCGGGTGGACGGGTCCGCGGGCACGGTGACGGTGTTGTCCGGGGTGGGCCGGAGATGAGGTGGAACAGATGACCGATCCGCAGACCGCGCAACCCGCCGCGCCGCCGCCGCCGGACCCGCTGGCGGCGCTGCTGTCGGCACTCACCCCGGCCGAGGACAAGGCCGGCGCCTACCACGGCGACACCTATGTGCTCGAATGCGTCGATCAGCTGCGGCGGTTGCGGGTCGACCCCGCCGCGTTCGCGTCCCGCCATTCGCTGCTGCTGCTGGCGCCGGGCGCCATCGTCTCCCGGGCGGTGGATCCGACGCTGAAATGGCTGTCCGGCAACGGCTTCCGGGTGGTCGACGCGGCCGCGGTGCCGTTGAACCGGCATCTGGTGCGCGCCCTGTGGCGCTACAGCTGGAATACCGCCTCGCCGGAGCGGCGCCGGCTCACCGATCTGCTGGCCGGGATATCCGAGGCGCTGCTGCTGGTCGTCAGCGGACCCGACGGTGAGCTTCCGGCCCCGGTGCGGTTGGCCGAAGGCGCGGGTCCCGACGATCCGGCGCAGCGCCGCCCGGGACAGTTGCGCTATCTGCTGGGACAGCGCAGTACGGTGCTCAACCCCGTGCACACCCCGGAGGACCCCGCCGACGTCGTGCGAGAACTGGCCATCTTCTTCCCCGAGACCCGCCGTGCCGAGGTGATCTCGCGGGCCTACACCGGCGCCGACAGCGCCGAGACCGCCCGGACCCTCGCCGATGCCCTCTACGCCCGGACGCCGTGCCGTTCCTTCGACAAGTCCGTCGCGCTCGATCGCCTCCTGCGCGATCTGGATCGGGCGGGCGCCCCCGCGCCGGCGGATTTCGACGCCGGGTCCGCGGGTGCCTGCGCCGCGATGCTGACCCGGGCCCTGGCGTCCGGACTGGATATCGACCCGTGGTCGGCGGTCGTCCTGGGCGCGGAGGTGCTGCCGATGCGGGCGGACGCCGAACCACGGGCTCTGCGCCCGGTGACCGCGGCCGACTGGCGGGCCGGCGCGCGCTGACCCCGGGGTGTACCGACGAGCGTGTCACCGATAATCGGCCACCTGCGAGAATTCGCGCATGCACATCGCGATCGGCCTGGTTGTCCTGGTGGCCTCGGCGGCGGCCGTGGCGGCGCTGGCGCGCCGTGCCGGCATCTCCGAGCCCCTGGCCCTGACCCTGGCCGGGGTCGCCGCGTCGTATCTGCCGTTCGTCCCCGAGGTTCATCTGGAACCGGAGGTGGTGCTGCTCGGCCTGCTGCCGCCGCTGCTGTACACGGCGGCGATCCGTACCTCGCTGGTGGATTTCCGGGCCAATATCGGCGCGATCGCGCTGCTGTCGGTGGGGCTGGTGCTGTTCAGTACGTTCGCGGTGGCCGCGGTCGTCTGGTGGCTGCTGCCGGTGCCGTTCGCCGTGGCCGTGGCACTGGGTGCGGTGGTGGCGCCGCCGGACGCCGTGGCCGCGACCGCGGTGGCGCGGCGGATCGGGATGCCGCGGCGGATCGTGTCCATCCTCGAAGCGGAGTCGCTGTTCAACGACGCGACCGCACTGGTGGCATTGCGGACCGCGATCGCGGCGTCGGCGGGTGCGGTTTCGGTGTGGAACGCCGGCGGTGATTTCCTGCTCGCCGCCGGTGGCGGCGCGGTGGTGGGGATCGCGGTCGCGTACGCGCTCGCCCTGCTGCGGCGGCGGATCACCGACCCGGTCCTGGACACCACGCTGTCCTTCCTGGCGCCGTTCCTGGCCTATCTGCCGGCCGAGGAGATCCACGCCTCCGGCGTGATCGCCGTGGTCACCTGCGGGATGATCCTCGGGCACGGGGCGCCGGTGTGGCAGAGCGCGGCCTCGCGTACCGCCGAACGCATCAACTGGGGCACCGTGCAGTTCATCCTGGAGAGCGCGGTGTTCCTCGTCATCGGGCTGCAGGTGAACACGATCGTCCGGGACGCGTGGGCGAGCGGGCTGGACCACGGCACCCTGATCGTCACAGCGCTCGCGGTCCTGGTGACGGTGATACTGGCACGACCGCTCTGGATCTTCGGCTACGCGCTCCTCGAGCGGGTGGTCGGGCGGTCGCCGGCGCCCGCGGCCCATTCGGCGGTGGTCTCCTGGGCCGGGATGCGCGGGGTGGTGACCCTGGCCGCCGTACTGCTGCTGCCCGCGACCACTCCGCAGCTACCGGTATTGAAACTGCTGGCCCTGGTCGTCGTCGCGGGCACCCTGCTGCTCCAGGGCACCTCGCTGTCGTGGCTGGTCCGGCGGCTGCGGCTGCGTGGGCCGAGCCGTGCCGAGGACGCGCTGCAGAAGGCGAATCTGCTGACCCAGGCGTCCAACGCGGGGCTCGCCGCGCTGGACGCGGCGATCGGTCAGGGCACCCCGGAGGAGGTCGTGCGCTCCCTGCGCGACCGCGTCACCTGGCGGACCAATGCCGCCTGGGAGCGGCTGGGCCGGCCGGAATCCGAGCTGGCGACCCCCACCGCCGAATACCGCCGGTTGCGGTTGGAGATGTTGCGGGCCGAACGGGAGACGGTGCTGCGGGTCCGCGACTCGGGCGGGGTGGACTACGAGATCCTGCAGCACGTATTGGCCCGGCTGGACCTCGAGGAGTCCATGATCGACCGGTTCGACGAGGGCGACGAGGAGGAGCGGCCCGAGCCGCTGGCGGTCCCCGGCGGCGCGGCCGACGACTGCACGCATCTGCGGGCCGCCCCGCTGGTGTGCGAATCCGACGGGCCGGATGTGTGCGCGCAGTGTGTGGCGGAGGGCCTGACATGGGTACATCTGCGCATGTGCCTGACCTGCGGGAATATCGGCTGCTGTGATTCCTCACCGGGGAACCACGCGGCCGGGCACTACACATCGACCGATCATCCGGTCATGCGCAGTGTGGAGCCCGGCGAGGCGTGGCGCTGGTGCTACGTCGACGAACTCCTGGGCTGACCTCCATCGGCTGGTTGCGCGGTATGCACCGGGTGGCGCGGCCGGGCCGATCCGGACCGCCGCACCCGGCGTCGCGGGTGACGCAGGCGAGCGTGCCGGTTTCCGGGATCGCGTGCGGGCCCACGGTCGGGATCGATCCGGACCTCCAGGTGGTGCGGGCGACCAGGTGCCCGAATCGGCCCAGCCGGAGCGGCAGCGACAGCCGGCCGTATCCGCCGGCCACCGGACAGCGCTCGTGCGCCACTCGGTTGTCCCGGGGCGATCCGTCAGCCGGCGCGCGAGCCCGGAGAGATGGCGGCGGGTACGGCGGGCGGGCCGGCCGCTGTCGGTGGCCTGCGGCAGTATGGGCGCCATGACGACGGCACCGGGCAGCACCATGGGCGGGGCCGGCGAAGTCGCCGGCGAACTACGGGAGCACGCGGAGGCGCTGCTGCGCGAGCTCGCCGGGCCGGGCGCCCGCTTGCGGGAGGACCAGTGGACCGCGATCGAAGCGCTCGTGGTGGGTAAACGACGGGCCCTGGTGGTGCAGCGCACCGGGTGGGGTAAATCCGCGGTCTATTTCATCGCGGCGAAGTTACTGCGCGCGCAGGGTCGCGGGCCCACCGTCATCGTCTCGCCGTTGCTGGCCCTGATGCGCAACCAGGTTGCCTCGGCCCAGCGGGCCGGAGTGGTCGCGGCGACCATCAACTCCGGCAATGTCACCGAATGGGACGAGATCCACCAGCAGGTGGCGGCCGGTTCGGTGGATGTACTGCTGGTCAGCCCCGAACGACTGAACAACCCCGATTTCCGGGACCAGGTGCTGCCCCGGCTCGCCGCCGACGCCGGGCTGGTGGTCATCGACGAAGCGCACTGCGTCTCCGACTGGGGCCACGATTTCCGCCCGGACTACCGCCGCATTCGCACGCTGATCGCCGACCTCGGCGCCGAGGTACCGGTCCTGGCCACCACCGCCACGGCCAACGACCGGGTGGTGACCGATGTGGCCGGGCAGATCGGCACCGACACCCTGGTCCTGCGCGGGGACCTCGACCGTGAGTCGCTGCACCTGTCGGTGGTCCGTTTCGACGACGCGGTGGAACGCACCACCTGGCTCAGCGGTCGGCTGGACCGGTTACCGGGTTCCGGGATCGTGTACACCCTGACCGTGGCCGGCGCCCACGACCTCGCCGATGTGCTGAACTCCCACGGCCACAAGGTCGCCGCCTACACCGGCCAGACCGACCCCACCGAGCGGGAAGCCCTCGAGGCCGCCCTGCTGAACAACGAGGTCAAAGCGCTCATCGCCACCTCCGCCCTGGGTATGGGCTTCGACAAGCCCGATCTGGGTTTCGTGGTCCACGTGGGTGCGCCGTCCTCGCCGATCTCCTACTACCAGCAGGTCGGCCGCGCCGGGCGCGCGACCGAACGCGCCGAAGTGGTCCTGCTGCCCGGTCCCGAGGACACCCGCATCTGGAGCTACTTCGCCTCGGTCGCCTTTCCCCGCGAACATGTGGTCCGGTCCGTCCTCGAAGCGCTGGACCGGGAGCGTCCGCAGTCCACCGCCGCCCTGGAACCGATGGTCGAACTGAACCGCTCCCGGCTCGACATGGTGCTGAAGGTGCTCGATGTGGACGGCGCCGTCCGCCGGGTGCGCGGCGGCTGGATCGGCACCGGCGAGCCCTGGACCTACGACGCCGATCGGTACGAACGGCTCGAGGCCGCCCGCACGGCCGAACAGCAGGCCATGCTCGACTACCAGCGCACCACCGGCTGCCGGATGGAGTTCCTGCGCCGCCAGCTCGACGATCCGGCGCTCCTGGCCGCCGCGCCCGGTACCGGCGCCTGCGGCCGCTGCGACAACTGCACCGGCGAGTATCGCGAGACCACCGTCGACGCCGCGGCGGTGGCCGCCACCCGGGCCCGGCTCGACCGGCCCGGTATCGATCTCGCGCCGCGTAAACAGTGGCCGACCGGGATGGCGAAACTGGGTGTGCCGCTGTCCGGCAAGATCGCCGAGGGCGCCGCGACCGGACGGGTGCTGGGCCGGCTGAATTCGCTGGGCTGGGGGCGGCGGCTGCGCCCGATCCTCGACGGTCCCGACGGTCCGGTTCCCGACGAGGTGGTCGACGCGTGCATTCCGGTACTGCGGGAATGGGACTGGGCCGTCCGGCCCACCGCGGTACTGGCCCTGGAATCCGAGACGCATCCGGTCCTCACCGGTTCGCTGGCCGAACGCCTCGCCGGGATCGGCCGGCTGCGCAACCTGGGCACGCTGCGCAGCCGGCCGGACCGGCCACCGGTCTCCGCCGTCAACTCGGCCCACCGGGTCGCCGCCCTGTACGACGGGTGGGAGGTCCCCGATCTCGGCGCCGCGGACGGCCCGATCCTGCTGGTGGACACCCTCACCGACACCGGCTGGACCTTCACCGTCGCGGCGTGGGCGCTACGCCGGGCGGGCGCCCCTGCGGTTCTCCCGTTCGCCCTGGCGACCCCGGCCTGACCGGTGCGTCCGGGGCGGCCGCCCGCCGGGTTCGCCCCCTGGCGGTGGGTAGCCGGTCGAGCAGCGCGAACAGGCCGATCAGCACCACGGCCAAAACAACCACCAGGAGTGTGTTGGTCACCGCGGTCGCGTATCCAGTCCGCGTGACGTCCAAAAACGGATACGGGTACCAGTCCGTCACGGCGCCGTGGGCGAAGGTATAACCGATCCAGGCGACCGGCCAGACCAGCGCGGCGGCGATCGTGCGCCGGTCGATCCGGGGCCGGGGCCCGAACAGCAGCCAGGCGGCCAGGCCGGCCCAGGGGGCGAGGTAGTGGAAGCCGGAATTCGCCCACCACGCCGCGCCGGTGAGATGTACTTCGTCCGCCAGTACCAGGGCGAAGACCAAGCCGGTCCTGCCGTCGCCGGCCGCGCTCGTGACAGCGACACGCGCCCGCGGATGCGTAACCGGGCCCGGGTGCGGCAGGATCTGTGCGGTGACCACATTGCCCGAAAAGGCCGCCGCATTCCTCGAACTCCATCGCCCCGGTGACCCGGTGATCCTGCCCACGGTGTGGGATGCCTGGTCGGCGGATCTCGTCCAGCAGGCCGGTTTTCCGGCGCTCACGGTCGGCAGTCATCCGCTCGCCGATTCGCTCGGCAAATCCGACCACGAGGGTATGGCCTTCACCGATGTGCTCGGCCGCGTCCGGGAGATCACCTCCGCGGTGGACGTGCCGGTCTCGGTCGATCTCGAATCCGGTTACGGTGTCGAGCCGGCGGCGCTCATCGACGGGTTGTTGCAGGCCGGTGCGGTCGGCTTCAATCTCGAGGACACCGTGCACAAGGAAGGCGGCCGGCTGCGCGAACCGCAGGAGCACGCCGATCTCGTGGGCCGGCTGCGGCAGGCGGCCGATGACAGCGGTGTGCACGTCGTCGTGAACGCCCGCACCGATCTGCTGCTCGCCCCCTCCGGTGATCCGGCCGAACTCGTCGGCCCGGCGATCGAACGGTTGCGGCTGGCGGGCGCGGCCGGGGCCGATGTGCTGTATCCGGTCGGCCGCTACGGGCCGGATGTGCTGGCCCGGCTGTGCGCCGAATTACCGTTACCGGTCAACGCGGTCACTTCGCCGGAGCAGGGAAACAAGGACTACTTCGCGGAAGCCGGGGCGGCGCGCGTGAGTTTCGGGCCGTTCCTGCAGGCCGCGCTCGCGGTGGAGGCGAAACGACTGCTGGAACCCTGGAAATAGATCTCCGGCGGTGAACGGCGCGGGGGCCCGGACCGGTCAGGACTCCGGGGCGGGCTCCTCGTCGAGATCCACCTCGTCACGGTCGGCCCATTCGATCAGTTGCCGCAGATCGAATACCGCGTCGTCGATTCCCGCGTGCAGATCGCCGAGTCGGCGGTACCGGGCGGGCACGGTGGCGACGGTGAAATCGCGGGGGTGGATGTTTTCGATCTCGTCCCAGCCCACCGGGGTGGAGACCGTGGCCGCGGGATTGCCGCGGACCGAATACGCGGCGGCGATCGTATGGTCGCGCGCGTTCTGGTTGTAGTCGATGAACAGCCGGCCCGGATCGCGGTCGCGCCGCCACCAGGTCGTCGTCACCTCCTCGGGAGCCCGGCGGCGGACCTCTTCGGCGAAGGCCAGGGCAGCGCGGCGCACCTGCTGGAACCCGTGCTCCGGCGCGATCCGCACATAGACATGCAAGCCTTTGCCGCCCGAGGTCTTCGGCCAGCCGACCGCGCCGATCTCGTCGAGTACCTCGCGGACCACCCCGGCCACCCGCTGTACCCGTGACCACGGACAATCCGGCATGGGGTCGAGGTCGATCCGCCATTCGTCCGGACTTTCGGTATCGGCCCGGCGCGAATTCCACGGATGGAACTCGACCGTGGACATCTGCACCGCCCAGATGACCTCCGCCAGTTCGCCGACGCAGAGCTCATCGGCGTGCCGTCCGTAGCGCGGGAAGTACACCCGCACGGTCGACACCCAGTCCGGCGCGCCCGCGGGCAGCCGTTTCTGGTGCACTTTCCCGCCGGTCAGCCCCTTCGGGAAGCGGTGCAGCATGCAGGGCCGATCCCGCAGTGCGTTGACGATCCCGTCGCCCACGCTCAGGTAGTACTGCACCAGATCGAGTTTCGTCACGCCGGACTCCGGGAAGTAGACCCGGTCGGGGTTGGAGATACGCACCTCGCGTTCTCCGACCGTCAATTCCACCGCCGCGCCCGCGCCGCCAGCCATGGTCCGACCCTAGCCGCCGCAACCGGTTCGAGCCGGGCGATACGCGGCGAGCCGATCGAGCATCCCGCCCGCGGGCCCGGCGGAGAATCGGCCATCCGTCCCGACGTACTACGCCGAGCACGGAAGCCGATGTACCGGAAAGCCGCCCGAGGGGTCGTATCGACGGGCCGGCCTATCGATCTGTGTCGCGGGCGGCGGAGGCGGGCAGCGGGCGCGGATCGATGTCCGCGGACTCCGCGGCCGTCAGGCTGCCCAGCAGCGACAGCGCGCGCTCCGACGGTGAACCGGGCTCGGCGTGATAGACGATGAGCGTCTGCCCGGGTACGCCGTTCACGGTGAAACTCTCGTAGGAGAGGGTCAGTTCGCCGACCATCTCGTGGTGGAACCGTTTCTTCCCGGCCGTTTTGGTGCGCACATCGTGCCGGGCCCACAACTGCCGGAAATCCTCGCTCTTGAGCGAGAGTTCGCCGACGAGTTCGGTCAATTGCGGGTCGTCCAGATCGGTGCCCGCCGTCGCGCGCAGACTGGCGACCGTATCCGCGGCGATCGAGTTCCATTCGGGGTACACATCGCGCGCCCGCGGGTCGAGGAAGACCATCCGCACCTGGTTGATACCGGGGACCGAGCACGCGTTCACCGCGACGGCCAGCGGGTTGGCCGCCAGGACGTCGAGGCTGCGCCCCAGGACGAGGGCCGGCGTCCGCTCCCACAGATCCATGAGCCGCAGCAGTCCGGGCGCCACACGTTCGGGCCGGCGGGGTCGCTTCGGCCGGGCCGGCGCCGGGCGGGCCAACTCCCGCAGGTGCGCGGTACCTTCCTCGTCCAGCGCGAACACCCGGGCCAAGGCGCTGACCACCTGTTCCGACGGATGTTTATCCCGGCCCTGTTCGAGCCGGATGTAATAGTCCGCGCTCACCCCCGCCAATAACGCGATCTCCTCCCGCCGCAGTCCGGCGACCCGCCGCTGCCCGCCGCCGGGCAATCCGAAGTCCGCCGGCCGGACCAGTTCACGACGGGCCCGCAGGAACGCCCCCAGGCGGTTGTCCGAATGCATGTGTTCCAGGGTAGGGCGGGCCCTGCCCGGCCGGGTGGCCCTGTGACTACCAGGAAGTCCGCGACCTGGCAGCCTGCCCGGCGCGGACCGAGGGTTGAGGGCATGACGAACAACGAGAATCCGAACGGACGGGTGGCAGTGGTCACCGGAGCTTCCAGCGGGATCGGTGCCGCGACCGCGCGCCGGCTCGCCGCGGACGGCGTGCGGGTCGCTGTGCTGGGCCGCCGAAAGGAACGCATCGAAGAACTGGCCGCCGAACTCGGTGGCGGCGCGATCGCGGTGGTCGCCGATGTGACCGATCGGAATTCGGTGCGCGATGCCGCCGCTACGGTGCGGGCGGCGCTGGGGCCGGTGGATCTGGTGGTGGCGAATGCGGGTGTGATGCTCGGCGCGTCCTTCGAAACCGCCGAGGTCGACGAGTGGGATCAGATGGTCGCGACCAATGTGACCGGGCTGCTGTACACCGCGCGGGCCTTCATCGATGATCTGCTCGCGGCCGCCGGTGCCGGCAACCGGGCCGATCTGGTGCTGGTGGGGTCGGTTGGTGGGCACGCCGTATTCCCCGAGTACGCCGTGTACACCGCGACCAAGGCCGCGGTGGCGCATCTGACCCGCAACCTGCGCGCCGAATTCGGTCCCCGGGGAGTCCGGGTGAAGAACGTCGAACCCGGTTTCGTGGCCACCGAGCTCGGCGCGGGTATGCGCGGGGAGAAGCAACAGGCCCAGCTGTCGGAGTGGCGTACGGCGTTCACGATTCTGGAGCCGGGGGATATCGCGGACGCGATCGCGTTCGCCACCTCGGTGCCGGCGCGGCTGAATGTGGCCGAGCTGATCCTGGTGCCCACGCAACAGGGCTGATTTCCGGCGAAAGGCCCCGTTCCCGCGGAAGTCGGGCGGGAGCGGGGCCCGAGCGGCCGGGTTCAGCGCGCCGTCGTGACCAGCGACCGTTCGGTGCCGTGGTCCCGGCGCACCGCGGGCAGGATCCCGCCCACCCAGAGGGCGAGGGTGAAGTACACGATCTGCTCGGGGATCCGGAACCACAGCGGCGTGGCCGCGTCGCCGTTGAGCGGAATGTCGTTCAGCGCGGCATGGATATTCGCCGGGATCATGATCACGAGCAGCGCCGCGAGACCCAGGCCGGCCCAGCGGCGGGTAGCGGTCACCACCAATCCCACGGCACCGGCCAGTTCCAGGACGCCGGTGGCGTAGACCGCGAAGTCCGCGAACGGGACAAAGGACGGGACCATGGCCGTCAGGTCGGCGTGGCTGGGCATCACCGTGACCGAGTCGGGTAAGAAATGCGCCAGTCCGGTCATGGTGAACAGGAATGCCAGCCCGTGGGCGGCGCTGACCCGCCACGTGTCGAAGCGCCGGACGCCGATCCGGCCGAGTAGCCGCAGGACCAGTGTGGGGACCACGAACAGCATCAGGGTGTCGAACATGCGGTTCCTCCGAGGCGGGAGTCGGTTGTCCGGTCGCAAGGCGCCGGGCCAGAACTTGTGGTTATCGACTGATAACAAATCTGATGGTATGCATCGGATGATAACTAGTCAATACGCGGCCCGGTCAGGTTGCGCACAACCCGCCCTGAGGCTTTGTTGGCCCACTGTTCTCCGTGGGTTGGGCACCCGGTTTGCCGGACGGCGTAGTGGTCGGTGAACCTCGGGTGTGCGAGGGTGCGGGGCACGCGCGGTACCGGCCCGGACCGCCCGCACCCGCCGACGGCCCGGAGGAGCCCGAATGACCTCTCGACTCGAACAGCCCACCGCGGCGCAGTCACCACCGCCGGACGAGGTGGCCGAGCGGCCACAGCCGGATGTAGTCGCGCACCGGCCGCGGCGGGGCGAGGTCGACGCGCCGTCGCGGCCGGATGGCGTTGCCGCACCGGGGTCGCGGGGTGGCGCTGCTGCCGCGCAGCAGCGGCGCGACGACGGTGCTGCACAGGACTTGCTGGATGACGGTGCCACACGGGAAGTGATGGACGACGGTGCCGCGCCGAAGCTGCTGGACGACAATGCCGCACAGAGGACCCCGGCCGACGGTGCCGCGCAGGAGCGACCGGGAGCCCCGCGGAACCGGCGGCGGGAGTTGTGGCGCACAGCGCTCGCCACCCTGCTCGCGGCCGTGATCACCCCGGTTGCGGTCGGTATCGCGGCCAACGGCGCGGCGACCAGCGGCCGATGGTGGGACACCACGGACCGCTGGCTTTCACCCGCCCAGTCAGTGCTCGGCGTGGCGTTGCTATCGGTGGTCGCCGGACTGGCCGCCTACGAACCCGCGGCTGCGGTAATCGCCGGGCTGGCCTGGGGCACACTCCCCGCCGCCGTCCAGATCACCGCGCCGGGGCAGACCTATCGGCTGATCTCGTCGCTGCCCGGTCTGCCCACCGACCTCGCCCGTGCGCTGCACACCTGGTTGTCGAGCGGGGTGGTGCTGTTGATCGGTGTCCTGCTGACGGGGGCCGGGATCGCCGTCGCGCTACGCCGGCGCGGACTGCCCGGTTGAGGTCCGCCGATGACCTCCAACCGTACGATCAGCAGCTGCCGGCGATGCTCGCCGCGACCGGCGCCCCGCGCTGACCGCGTTCGGCGATTCCGCCGGCCTCGGCGTGCCGAACCTGCCGGCCGGCAGTGTGTGGGTATCGCCGGCGGCGGATCGGATCCGCACGCACCGAGACCTCAGCCCTTCACGCACAGCACCTGACGCAGCGTCGCCACCACATCGACCAGATCGCGCTGGGCGTCGATCACCTCGTCGATGTTCTTGTACGCGGCCGGGATCTCGTCCACCACGCCCGCGTCCTTCCGCGACTCCACACCCTCGGTCTGGGCGATCAGATCCGCGACGCTGAACTGCCGCTTGGCCGCGTTACGGCTCATCCGGCGGCCCGCACCGTGCGACGCGGACTGGAACGACTCCGGGTTGCCCTTACCGCGCACCACATAGGACCGGGTGCCCATCGAACCCGGGATGAGCGCCAAATCGCCCGTTCCCGCCCGCACCGCGCCCTTCCGGGTCACCAGCATGGGCACACCGTCGATCGTCTCCTCCGCCACATAGTTGTGGTGGCACGACACCGGCGTATCGAACAGGACCTCACGGGTGGGGAAATGCTTGCGTACCGCCTCGCACACCAGCGCCAGCATCACCGCGCGGTTGCGCGCCGCGTACTCCTGGGCCCAGGTCAAGTCATGGCGGTAGGCGGCCATTTCCGGGGTGTTCGCCAGGAACACCGCCAGATCGCGATCGACCAGGTTCTGGTTGTGCGGCAGTTTTCGCGCCACCGCCATATGCCGTTCGGCCAGTTCCTTGCCGATATTGCGGCTCCCCGAATGCAGCAGGATCCAGACCTGATCGTCCTGGTCCAGGCAAACTTCTATGAAGTGGTTGCCACCGCCGAGCGAACCCATCTGCTTGTGCGCCTTGGATTCCCGCGACGCCACGGCATCGTCGAGGTCGCCGAACGCCGACCAGAACCGGTCCCAGCCGGTGCGCAGGGTCGCGGTGGCGACTCCGGATGGGCCGGGCGCCAGCTTGTTCACCGGCACCGGGTGCTGGTGGGCGGCGAAACCGACCGGCACCGCCGCCTCGATCGCCGACCGCAGAGCGCGCAGATCGTCGGGGAGGTCGGCGGCGGTGAGATCGGTGCGAACGCTCTCCATCCCGCAGCCGATATCCACCCCCACCGCGGCCGGGGCGACGGCATCGCGCATGGCGATCACCGAACCGACCGTGGCGCCTTTCCCGAGGTGCACATCCGGCATGACCCGGACGCCGTGGACCCATTCCAGCCGGGCGATATTGCGCAGCTGTTGCAGCGCCTGCGCCTCGATATCGTGCTCATGGGCCCACATCAACGTCCGTGCCCGGGTGCCGGACAGCTCGACGGGAAACATCGTCTCGTTCCTTCCCTCCGGGGCGGACCGATATCCGCCGCCGTAATTCCACGGTAGGCCGCCGGATACGGGGAGGCGATCGAATTTCCGGGTGGGTGTGGGCGAGCTGTCCGGGCCCGCGGCGTGTGCCGGCCGCGACGGGAGCGGCGACATCTCATGGAGGGGGTTCCCCCGGCCCGGCGGACAGGGCGGCTTCGATATCGGCGCGCGACGGAATGGCGGCGCTGGCCCCCAGCACGGTGGTGGCCAGGGCCCCCGCGGCGCAGGCGAACCGTAATGCCGCGGCCGGGCCCCGCGACCAGCGGACGGCCAGGGCTCCGGCGAAGGCGTCACCCGCGCCGGTGGTGTCGATGACATCGACCGCCGGCCCGGCGACGGAGGTCTGCGTGCCGTCCGGCCCGCGGTGGCGCGCGCCGTCCGCGCCGAGCGTGACCACCAGATGCGGTACCCGGTCGAGCGTGTCGCCCAGGTCCTCGGCCTCGCCCCGGTTCACCACCGCCACATCCACCCGGCTCCACAACCCCGCCGGAAGACGCTGCGCGGGAGAGGGGTTGAGTATCACGGTGGTGCCATTGTCCCGGGCGTGCCGCACCGCTTCCTCGATGGTCGGGATCGGGACCTCGAGTTGGCACAGCAGGATATCGGCCGCGGCGACGGCGGCGAGATCGCCGGCGCGCAGGCCGCGCAACTCGGCATTGGCACCGCCCACCACGATGATCGAGTTCTCGCCCCCGGCATCGACCACGATCGAGGCGATACCGCTGGGGCCCTCGATTGTGCGCAACCCGGTGGTATCGACCCCGGCCCCGGTCAGCACCGCGCGCAGGCGCGGCGCGAAGACATCGGTGCCGATCGCGCCCAGAAACATCACCTGCCCACCCGCCCGGCTCGCCGCGACCGCCTGGTTGGCGCCCTTTCCGCCGGGCACCATCGTGAAGCCGCGGCCCAGGACCGTTTCGCCGGGTGCGGGCCGGTGATCGGTGGTGGTCACCAGATCCATGTTGATACTGCCGAGTACAGCGATCAGTGGGGTGGTCACGGGGAAAACCTAGCGCGGTGCGTGCCGGTAGAACCGATTTTTCCGGTGCGTAGGCTATAGGCCATGACGGTAGAGACCACCGCTGAGTTCGATATGCGTGCGGCCGTGCACGAGGCCGCCCGCCGGGCGCGGGTCGCTTCCCGGGTCCTCGCCCAGCTCACCACCGACCGGAAGAACGAGGCGCTGCACGCCGCGGCGGACGCGCTGCTCGCCGCCGCCGACACCGTGCTGGAGGCCAACGGCGAAGACCTGTTCGCGGCGAAGGCGGCCGGCACCGAGGACTCGCTGCTGGACCGGCTGCGGCTGACCAAGGACCGGATCGACGGTATCGCCTCGGGGCTGCGCCAGGTGGCCGGGCTGCCGGATCCGGTGGGGGTCGTGGAGCGTGGTGCGACGCTGCCGAACGGACTCGAGATCCGGCAGATCCGGGTGCCCCTCGGCGTGGTCGGCATGGTCTACGAGGCGCGGCCGAATGTCACCGTCGACGCGTTCGGGCTGGCGCTGAAGTCCGGGAACGCGGCGCTGCTGCGCGGCTCGTCGTCGGCGGCGCGGTCGAACGCGGCGCTGGTCGCCGTGCTGCGGGAGGCGCTGAGCGGGGTCGGCATCCCGGCCGACGCGGTCCAGCTGCTGCCGAGTTCGGATCGCTCCAGCGTGACCCACCTGATCCAGGCCCGGGGCCTGGTGGACGTGGTCATCCCGCGCGGCGGCGCGGGCCTGATCAACGCGGTGGTGCGCGACGCCCGGGTCCCGACCATCGAAACGGGTACCGGCAACTGCCACGTCTACGTGCACTCCGGTGCCGACCTGGATATGGCCGAAAAGATCCTGATCAACGCCAAGACCCGCCGCCCCAGCGTGTGCAATGCGGCCGAGACGGTGCTGATCGACGCGGCCATCGCGGAGACGGCGCTGCCGCGGCTGAGCAAGGCACTCGCCGACAAGGGCGTCACCCTGCACGGCGATCTCGACGGGATGGTGCCGGCCACCGACAAGGACTGGGGCGAGGAGTATCTGACCCTCGATATCGCGGTGAAGGTCGTGGACGATCTCGACACCGCGATCGAGCACATCAACACCTGGGGCACCGGGCACACCGAGGCCATCGTCACCGGTGAACTGGCCGCGGCCGACGAATTCTCGCGCCGGGTGGACGCGGCGGCGGTCATGGTGAACGCCTCCACGGCCTTCACCGACGGCGAACAGTTCGGTTTCGGCGCCGAGATCGGCATCTCTACCCAGAAACTGCATGCCCGCGGTCCGATGGGGCTGCCGGAACTCACCTCCTCGAAATGGGTCGTGCGGGGGTCGGGGCAGATCCGTCCCGCTTGACGATGCCCGGCGGCCGGGTACGCGGGGCTTTGCGTGTCGAGCACCCGATGACGTGGTCCGTCGATGGTGGGCGCTACCCGCCCGGTTCGCGGTGCGCGGTCGCGCCCACCCGCGGCCGTCCCGTCCTTCGAGGTCGCTCATCCGGCCTGGGGCCAGGGTGGCGCCGGTCTCTTGGCCCCGGGGGACGACGCCGGGCGCGTAACCGCCCGGTAGCGTGGGGTGCGAGAGTTCGACGGAAGGACGGCCCGATGGAGCCCGCGAGTACCCCCACCCCGCCGGTTCAGGAGCCGATCTTCGCATCGGTCGACGATGTGGTGCACCGCCTCGCCGAGACCGGATACCTGGCCGACAAGGCCACCGCGACGTCGGTCTTCCTGGCCGACCGGCTCGGTAAACCACTGCTCATCGAAGGTCCGGCGGGTGTCGGTAAAACCGAACTGGCGCGGGCCGTGGCACAGACGGCGAACGCCGGACTGGTGCGGTTGCAGTGCTACGAGGGTGTGGACGAGGCGCGGGCGCTCTACGAGTGGAACCACGCCAAACAGATCCTGCGGATCCAGGCATCCAGCGGAAACGACTGGGCCGAGACCGAATCCGATGTGTTCACCGAGGAATTCCTGCTGTCCCGGCCCCTGCTCACCGCGATCCGGCGTACGGACCCGACGGTACTGCTCATCGACGAGACGGATAAAGCCGATGTGGAGATCGAGGGCCTGCTACTCGAGGTACTGAGCGATTTCGCGGTGACCGTACCGGAGCTGGGCACCATCACCGCGACCCGGACCCCGTTCGTGGTCCTCACCTCCAACGCCACCCGTGAACTGTCCGAGGCACTCAAGCGGCGCTGTCTCTATCTGCACCTGGACTTCCCGGATGAGGATCTCGAACGGCGGATCCTCGCGAGCCGGGTCCCGGAACTACCCCAGGCGGTGGCCACCCAGCTGGTGCGGATCGTGCACGTGCTGCGCGGTATGCAGTTGAAAAAACTGCCCTCGGTGGCCGAATCCATCGACTGGGCCCGGACCCTGCTCGCACTCGGGCACACCGAGCTCGACGACGCCACCGTCCGGGAAACGCTGGGCGTGGTGCTCAAACACCGCAGCGACCACCAGCGGGCGCTGGCCGATCTGAAACCGGCCTGACCGTGGTGGCCACCGACGACCAGCCCTTCGCCCCGCACGGTCTGCCGGGGCATCTGGTCGGTTTCGTGGAGGCGCTGCGGGCGCGGGGGATACCCGTGGGCCCGTCGGAGACGGTGGACGCGGGCCGGGTGCTGTCGGTGCTGGATCTGCTGGACCGGGAGTCGGTGCGCGAGGGACTGGCCTGCGCCCTGTTGCGGCGCACCACCCATCGCGGCACCTACGACGGCCTCTTCGACCTGTGGTTCCCGGTGGCCATCGGGGACCGCGCCGCCGCGGCGGAAGCCGAGATCCCGTACCGCGACGACGGGCGGGTCGATATTCCCGAACTGCGGCGCATGCTGGCCGAGATGCTCGCCGCCGAGGGTTCGGGACAGCAGCAGGCGCTGATGGCCGCCCAGCTGGTCGAACAGCTCGGGCAGTACCGGTCGGCGCGGGGCGCGTCCTTCTCGTCATATCAGGCATTAAAAGAGGTGCAGCCGCAGACGCTGCTCGCGCAGATCCTGGCCGCCATGGCCATGCCCGGTATGAGCGATTTCGATACCGAGATCGCGCGCCGGGCCGCCCGCTCCCGCATCGAGAAGTTCCGGCGCACCGTGGAGGCCGAGACCCGGCGGCGGGTGGCCGAACGCATCGGTAAGGAGCGGGTCGCCTCCTACGGGGTCCCGCGGCAGGCCGAGGAAGTGGATTTCCTGCGGGCCTCGCAGGCGGAGCTGGCCGAATTGCGGCGCAGCACGCAGCGGCTGGCCCGGATCCTGGCATCGCGGCTGGCGGTGCGGCGCCGGCACGCCAAACGCGGCGAGATCGATTTGCGCAAAACCCTGCGCAAGTCCATGTCCACCGGCGGGGTACCGATCGATCTGGTGAACCGCAAACCCCGGCCCGGCCGGCCCGAGCTGGTCCTGCTCTGCGATGTCTCGGGCTCGGTCGCCGGTTTCAGCAATTTCACCCTGCTCTTGGTGAGTGCGTTGCGCGAACAGTTCTCGAAGGTCCGCATCTTCGCCTTCGTCGATCACACCGACGAGGTGACCAGGTTCTTCGATCCGCACACCCAGCTCGACGAAGCCATGCAGCGGATCTTCGCCGAGGCCGATATCGTCGGCTTCAACGGCCACTCCGACTACGGCAGCGCGCTGACGAGCTTCGCCGAGGCGTTCCCGGACGCCGTCACCAGCCGCAGTTCCCTGCTGATCCTGGGTGATGCCCGCACCAACTACCGCGACCCCGAACTGCCGACCCTGCGTGAGCTGGTCGAGGTCGCCAAGCACGCGCACTGGCTGAACCCGGAACCGCGCACCAACTGGGGATCCGGGGATTCGGCCGCCGACCGGTACCAGCAGGTCATCGAAATGCACGAATGCCGGTCGGCGGCGCAGCTCACGGCTGTGGTCTCCCGTTTGCTACCGGTCTGAATGCCTTCGCCGGCGCTTCGGCCGCCGCGGACCGCAGGCGCCCCCACCGGCGAAGGCCGATCGGTCGGCAGGGGCCGGTGGCCGACCCGTTAAGCTCGACACTCATGCACGGAACGGGCCGGGGTGGACGCAAGCTGGGTGTGATGGGCGGCACCTTCGATCCCATCCACCACGGACACCTGGTCGCGGCCAGTGAAGTCGCGCACCGGTTCGACCTCGACGAGGTGATCTTCGTCCCCACCGGACAGCCCTGGCAGAAGACCGATCGCCAGGTCAGCCCCGCCGAGGACCGCTATCTCATGACGGTGATCGCCACCGCCTCCAACCCGCGGTTCTCGGTGAGCCGGGCGGATGTGGAGCGGAGCAAGGTGACCTACACCGTCGACACCCTGCGTGATCTGCATGCCCAGTACCCGGGTGCGGAACTGTTCTTCATCACCGGGGCCGACGCGCTGGCCAGCATCCTCACCTGGCAGGATTGGGCCGAACTGTTCGAGCTGGCGAAATTCGTGGGGGTCAGCCGGCCGGGGTACGAGCTGAACATCGACCATCTCGCCGACCATCTGCGAGGTATGCCCGAGGACGCGGTCACCATGATCGAGGTCCCCGCGCTGGCCATCTCATCGAGTGAATGCCGCCGTCGCGCGGCCGAGGGGCGGCCGGTCTGGTATCTCGTACCGGACGGGGTCGTGCAGTACATATCGAAGCGGCATCTCTACGTGCCCGCTCGAGCGGAAGGTGATGGAAACGTGAACGAGGTGCTGGCATGAGCGGCGTACGCCCGGAGGCGGCAGCCTGCGTGACCACGGAGGCCGTGCGGCGCCCGTGCCCAGAGGTGGCAGCGTGAGCGCGACGGAGGAAGCGGTGCGGATGGCGACCGTCGCCGCGCTGGCCGCGGACGAGAAGCTGGCCGCCGATGTGGTCGTGCTGGACGTCTCCGAACAACTCGTGATCACGGACTGCTTCGTGATCGCTTCGGCGCCGAACGAGCGCCAAGTCAATGCCATCGTCGATAATGTCGAAGAGAAACTGCGCGCGGCCGGTCGCAAACCGGTACGCCGGGAAGGGACCCGCGAGGGCCGTTGGGCGCTCTTGGACTACGTCGACGTGGTGGTACACATCCAGCACAACGACGAACGTAATTTCTATGCGCTGGAACGGTTGTGGAAAGACTGCCCCGTCGTTCCGGTGGAGGGGATCGGCGCGCCACCGGCCGCCGGAGACGAAAGTGCTGGAGAAACCGAGTGAGACAGAAAACCGGTGTGCGCACCCTGATCCTGTTGCGCCACGGGCAAACCGAATGGAACGCCAACGACCGGATGCAGGGGCAGATCGACACCGATCTCACCGATCTGGGACGGCGGCAGGCGAAAGAGGCGGCGCGGGAGCTGATGTCCCACAAGGCCGTCGGCTTGATCTCCTCCGATCTGCGCCGTGCCTACGACACCGCGCTGGCGCTGTCGGAGCATTCCGGACTCGAAGTGGTCCGGGAGCCGCGGCTCCGGGAGACCCACCTCGGTGACTGGCAGGGGATGGGGGATGTCGAGGTCGATTCCCTCTATCCCGGTGCCCGGCTGGAGTGGCGGATGGACGCGACGTTCACCCCGCCCAATGGGGAATCGAAACTGGAGGTCGGTGCTCGCGCACTGCCGGTCGTGCAGGAGTTGTTCGACGAGCGGCAGGATTGGCCCGGCGCCACTATGATTCTCGTGGCGCACGGCGGGCTGATCGCCGCGCTCACGGCCGCGTTGCTCGATCTGCCGCCTCGGAACTGGCCGGCCCTCGGTGGTCTGGCCAATGCCAGCTGGGTGCAGCTGAGCAGCCACGGCCCGAGCCCGGACAGGCCCGGCTGGCGTCTCGATGTGTGGAACGCAGCGGCGAAAGTAGCACCCGATGTCATCTGAAGACCTGAACCGCCAGATACCGGACGAACTGTTCCGGAAGGTATCCGCGAAACCGGAGCGTGCGCTACCCGACGCCCTGTTCGGCCCGGCGCCCGAACGGGAGGCGGACGGGACCGCCGACGACACCGGTGCCGCCGAGGACGGCGACGTCCGGAAGGCAGTCTGACCCCAGGAGGATTTCGCAGTGACATCCACGTCGGCGGGGCCGCATGCGCCCGGTCCGGGTAGCGAACCGGAGAACACCGGCCCGGACACGGGTCCTGTCGCGGCGGCGGGTACCGCGCCACGGATCGCGCCGGACGTGGAGGTTACAACGGATCCCACAATTCCCACCGGGTCCACGGATCCCGGCGCCCCGCGACCGGTGCTGCTGGTGATCGCCGATTCACTGTCCTATTTCGGCCCCGAAGGGGGTCTGCCGGCCGATCATCCCCGTATCTGGCCGAATCTGGTGGCGGCCGAACTCGATTGGGATGTCGAACTCGTCGCCCGGATCGGCTGGACCTGCCGGGACGCCTACTGGGCGCTGATCGGTGACCCGCGGGTCTGGGCGGCTGTCCCGCGAGCCGGTGCCGTGGTCTTCGCGGTGGGCGGCATGGATTCGCTCCCCTCACCGTTGCCCACCGCACTACGGGAACTGATCCGCTATGTGCGGCCGTCGGGTCTGCGCCGGGTGGTGCGCTCGGCATACCAGTGGATCCAGCCCCGCGCCGCGAAACTCGGCCGTCCGGTGGCCCTTCCGCCCGAGGTGAGCGTGGACTATCTGGAGCAGTGCCGGACGGCGCTGGGCCAGCTCCGCCCCGAGCTGCCCGTTGTCGCGGTGCTGCCGTCGGTGCACGACTGCGCGGCCTACGGCCGGGTGCACAGCGGCCGCGAACCGGCGGTGCGCGCCCTGCAGGCCTGGTCGCGACGGCGCGGAGTCCCGCTGGTGGATCTGAAGGCGGCGGTCCACGACAACATCTACTCCGGCGATGCCAACCCCGACGGGATCCACTGGGGTTGGGACGGGCACACCGAGGTCGCCAAGGCGATGGTGAAAACGCTGCAAGAGGTCGGGTGAGACGTGGCGGTCGTGGTCGTCACCGATTCGTCCGCCAGCCTGCCCGCGGAGCTGATCGGCGAGCTGGGTATCGAGGTGGTGCCCCTGCACGTGCTGGTGGGGGATACGCAGATCCGGGAGGGTGTCGACGAATTCGCCGTCGACTACGGCGCCGATGACGTCACCACGTCGGCGCCGTCGCCGGGTGAACTGCGCGAGGCCTATACCGAGGCGCTGCGGCGCAGCCGCGGCGACGGTGTGGTCGCGGTGCATCTGTCCCGGCAGCTCTCGGCGACCTGGGAGGCGGGCCGGCAGGCCGTCCGGGATATGGACGCCGCGGAGTCGGTGCTGCTGGTGGATTCGCTCGGCGCGGGTCTGGCGACCGGCTTCCCGGTACTGGCCGCCGCGCGGTGCGCGGCCGCCGGCGGCACGCTCGCGGCCGTGTACGAGGCCGCGGTGCGGGCGGCGGCGGGATCCCGCACGTTCTTCGTGGTGAATCGCACCGAGCAACTGCGTCGCGGGGGACGGCTCAGTACAGCGGCGAGTTTCTTCGGCAGCGAGCTGGTCAGCAAACCGGTATTGCAACTGGTGCAGGGGCGGCTGGAGTTGCGGGACAAGGTGCGTACCCGGTCGAAGGCGTTCGCGAAGCTGGTGGCGGCCGCCGAGGAGGCCGCCGGGGCGGGGCCGGCCGCGGTGGGGGTGCAGCATCTGGCCGCCGCCGAGGCCGCCGAGACGGTGACGAGCCAACTGCGCGAACGTCTTCCGCAGGTCGCCGAGGTTCACATCGCCGAATTCGGGCCGGCACTGGCCGTCCATCTCGGGGTCGGCGCGGTCGGGGTACTGGTACTCCCCGGCGGATGCGGCTGACCGGCCGCGGTATCCACCACGGCCGCCGTTCATCCACAGGCCGGAGTTGTCCACAGGGCTGTCGAAATTCCAGGTGGGTCCGGGTTTTCGGTGTTCGGCCGGGCCTAGCGTCGCGGGCATGGCACCACACGACGAGCGCGAACGGGTACGCAGACAACTGGGCGGCCACCTCGGAGAGGTACCGCGGGACGACCAGGAGGGCCGGGCACGTCCGTGGCCGGAATCCACGTTCGCCGAAGCCGATGCCGTACGTACCCCTCGCTGGCTGGACGACGAACCCGCCCGGCCCGGCTGGCGGGACCGCCTGATCCCCGATCGGTTCCGGGGCGCACGCCTGGACAGCGGCCGGCGCGGGGTGGTGGCCATGGCGGGTATCGGCCTGCTCGCCGGGCTGCTGACGGTCGTGATGGTGCTGTGGGACCGTCCGGTCGCGCAATCGGTTCCCCCGCTACCCGCGGTGGCGACGGCCGCGCTGCCGGTGGATTTCCCGGCAGCCGGGCCGGCGCCTCGCGCGGCGGAGCCGGCGCCGACCGGAGCACAGGCCGCCGAACTGGTGGTGAGCGTGGTGGGTCTGGTGAACCGGGCCGGTCTGGTGCGGTTGCCACCCGGCGCCAGAGTCGCCGACGCGATCTCGGCGGCGGGCGGTGCGCTCGACGGCGCGGACCTGGCGGGTCTGAACCTGGCCCAGCGGCTGGCCGACGGCGACCAGGTCCGGGTGGGTCCCGGCGAACCCGGCGGACCGCTACCGGGCAGCACGACGATCAGCGGCGGTTCCGCGGCATCCCCGCCCGCCGCCGGTACGAACGGTGGCGGGGCCGCAGCAGGTACACCGGTGGATCTGAACGCCGCTACCGAAGCCGAGCTCGACGCACTGCCCGGAGTCGGGCCGGTGACCGCGAAAGCGATCATCGCCTGGCGCGAAACCAACGGGCGGTTCACCGATGTGGAGCAGCTGGCCGAGGTGGACGGTATCGGTCCGGCCCGGCTGGCGCGGTTGCGCGAACTGGTGACGGTATGAAGGCGCTGCCCACGCGGGTGCGCGGCGCGGGTGCGGAACCGAGGCCGAGGCCGGGTCTCGATCCGGGTTGCGGCGCGATCCCGATACGTGGTCGGCGCTACGCGCAAATGGTCCGCGGTCGGCGAACCGGACGCCGGCCGGGCGGTCGTGAACCACACCCGCGGCACCTACCCGGCGGCGCGGAGTTCGGAGTCCGGTCCGGGCGGTGGGGCCGCACCCGGCGAACGGGCGCGGTCCGCACCGTAGGGGCCGCCCTCATCGATGACTTCACCGGCCGCCCTGTTGTCCGCGGCCGAGGCCGGCGGCTGCTCTGGCAGGTCGTGCGGATATTCGCGCAGGTGTGCCGGTGAGCGCGTCCCCGGACACCGAACTCCGGCGACGAGCAGCGGGACCGAAAGATGATGCGGCGGGCGCGGATACGGTGCTGGACGCGCGTTTGCTGCCGGCCGCGCTGACCTGCTGGCTCGTCACCGTCCTCGCGGTCGGCGCCGGCTGGGTCACCGGGGTGGTCGTCGGGCTCGCGCTGGCCGTGCTCGCCTTGATGTCCTGGGCACTGCTGTGGACCGGGATCACCCACCGCAGCGAACGCCGCCGTGTCGTGGCGACCGTGGTGCTGGGTGCCGCGCTGATCGGTTCGGCGTTCGCCTGCGCCGGCGCGTGGCGGGAGCACCGGGTCGGCGCTCATCCGCTGCGCTCGGTGCCGGCCGCGGCGACGGTCGAGGTGGTGATGGTGCCGGGGGACGACCCGAAACCGGTGCGCAGCAGTGGGTCCGGGCGCGGACGGCTCTGGGTGGTGCGCGGCGAACTCCGGGAGTTCCGCTATCGCGACCAGGTGGTACGCGGTGGTGGTGCGGTGGTCGTGCTGGCTGCGGGACCGACCTGGGCGGAATTACTGCCGGGGCAGCCGATCGAATTCCGGGCCCGGCCCGCGCCCCCGCGCAGTCACGATCTGACGGTGGCGACCCTGCGGCCGGTGGATGAACCGGCCATCGCGGGCCCGCTGCCGTGGTGGCAGGCGGCCGCCGACTCGGTGCGTTCGAATCTGGTCGCGGCAGCCGGCCGGGCACTCGCACCGGAGGCGGCGGGACTGCTGCCCGCGCTCGTCGCCGGAGATACCTCGGCGCTGAGTGACCGGGTGCACGACGACTTCGTCGCCGCGGGCCTCCAGCACCTGACGGTTGTCAGCGGGGCGAACTTCTCGATCCTGCTCACCGCGGTGCTCGCCACCACCCGCCTGCTCACCCTCGGTCCGCGTCTGTCGCTGCTCTGTGCCGCGGTGGCGCTGGTGTCGTTCGTGATCATCGCCCGGCCCGACCCCAGCGTGCTGCGTGCCGCGGCCATGGGATCGGTGACGCTACTGGCCTTGCTGACCGGCCGCCGCAAACAGGCCCTGCCCGCCCTCTGCACCGCGGTGATCGCCTTGCTGGCGCTACGGCCCGCGCTCGCCGTTCAGGCCGGGTTCGCGCTCTCGGTCCTCGCGACCGGTGCTCTGCTCCTGCTCGCCCCCAGCTGGGCCGATCATCTGCGGGCCCGCGGCTGGTGGCGGCTACCCGCCGAACTGGTCGCGGTGGCGGCCGCGGCCTTCGTTGTCACCACACCACTCACCATCGCGATATCCGGGCAGCTCAGCCTGGTGGCCGTGGCCGCCAACATTCTCGTGGCCCCGGTGGTCGCTCCGATCACCATCGGCGGAGCCCTGGCGGCCGTGGCGGCCACCTGCTGGGACCCACTCGCGCACCTCGTCCTGCGGCCGATCGGGCCGCCGATGTGGTGGCTGCTCACCGTGGCGACCGAGGCGGCCGCCGTACCGGGCGCGGTCGTCACGGTCCCCGGCGGTACACCGGGCGGCATGCTCGCCGCCGTGGTCGTGGCCGGTGGAATCGCGGCCCTGCGGTGGACCCGCATCCGGCGCGTGCTGTCGGCCGTATCCTTCGGCGTTCTCGCCGCGTACCTGCTACTGGTCTTCGGGTTCGGCTGATCAGCCATTCCCGGGGCCGGCCGGGACCCTTCCCGCGGACCAGTGGCCGGCCGGATCCCGGGTGTGGGTATCGGCCGGCCACCGTGCGCGGCAGCTCGAACGGCAGCGGCGCGTCGCCGCCCGGCAGGCGAAACTCGCCGCGGACCGCCCGGTGGTCGTCGCCACGGCCACCGGGGTGCCGAACCGGATCGATGACGAGATTGCCGGGCGAGTGGACGCAATCGTCATACGCTCGACGACAGGCCGGCCCCGGCCGGGGACGACCGCGCCGGCGGCGCAGCCGACCGAGTACTTCGATCTGCCGGCAGTCTGCCCCTGCGGGATCTCGAGGGCCCTCGACTCTGCACCGCCCGGGCTGCGGCCGGTGGTCGGAGGTCGGCCGTACGATCGGAGCCGTGAGCGAGCGACCTGCGGCCCTGCATCTGGTGCTGGGCGATGAGGAACTGCTGATCCAGCGCGCGGTGGCCGGAGTCACCGGTCAGGTGCGGGCGGTCGCGCCGGACCCGGACGCGGTCCCGGTGGACCGGTTGCGGGCCGGTGATGCCGGCAGCGCGGAGTTGGCGGAACTGCTGAGCCCCTCGTTGTTCGCCGAAGACCGGGTGATCATTCTGGAGGCGGCGGATCAGGCCGGTAAGGACGCCGTCGCGGTGATCTCCGAAGCCGCCGCGGCACCACCCGAGGGAGTGGTGCTGATGGTGGTGCACTCCGGTGGGGGGCGCGCCAAGGCCATGGTGCCCGAATTGCGGAAGGCCGGGGCGGTGGTGCACGAATGCGCGAAGCTCACCAAGGCCTCGGAGCGGTCCGAATTCGTCCGGTCCGAATTCCGGGGCGCCGGGGCGCGGGTGTCGGCGGATGTGGTGCAGGCCGTACTCGACGCGGTCGGTTCGGAACTGCGTGAACTGGCGGCGGCCTGCTCGCAGCTGGTCGCCGATACCGGGGGGAACCTCGATGTCGCGGCGGTCCGCCGGTACTACTCCGGCAAGGCCGAGGTGTCCGGTTTCGAGGTCGCGGACCTGACCGTGGCCGGGAACCGGGCGGGCGCGGTGGAGGCGCTGCGCTGGGCGCAGGACCGGGGGGTGCCGCATGTGGTGCTGGCCGACGCACTGGCCGATTCCGTGCACACCATCGCGAAGGTGGGCTCCGCAGGGCGCGGGGACCCGTTCAAACTGGCGGGTCCGCTGGGTATGCCGCCGTGGAAGGTGAAGAAGGCCCAGTCGCAGGCCCGGGGCTGGACTCCGGCCACGATCGGGTCGGCGCTCCAGGTCGTGGCGACGCTGAACGCTGATGTCAAAGGTGGCGCCGCCGATTCCGGGTTCGCGCTCGAGGACGCCGTACTGAAGCTGCTCGCCCTGCACGGGCGCAGCTGACGGGGCCGGCGAACGACCGCGGGTGGATGGTCGCTATTCGACCGCGCTGAGCCCCAGCGCTTCCTCGGCGGCTTCGTCGTAGCGGCCGTCCCACTCCTCGTAGACGGGGGTCTCCTCGTCCCGGGTGACCATCCAGACCACCACCGGACCGCCGTCGTCGTCGGCCGGGACCAGCACGTTCTCGATCCTGACACCGATACCGAGGACTTCGGCGGCCCGGATCACACCGGGCAGATCCTCGGCTTGGACTACCGATTGGTTCGCATACACCGTAACCATGCGCCGCATGCTACGGCAGGAAGTGGACAACCGGATCGGCGCCATCCGGGAACGGCCGGAAAAGCCGCGCTGACCGGGCGCCGGGAACACCAAAAGCCGCCGTGGTCCTCAATGCCGCGGCGGCCGGTCGTCGAAAGAAATCAGTTGATCAGAGCTTGTTCAGCGCGGTCGCCATCGCCGACTTCTTGTTGGCGGCCTGGTTGGCGTGGATCACGCCCTTGGAGGCGGCCTTGTCGAGCTTGCGGCTCACCACACGGAGGCGCTCGGCGGCGGCTTCCTTGTCACCGGTCGCGGCGGCGGTCCGGAAGGCGCGGATATGGGTGCGCAGTTCGGACTTAACCGACTGGTTGCGCTGACGCGCCACCTCGTTGGTGCGGATCCGCTTGATCTGGGACTTGATATTGGCCACGCCGGTATCCTCTGGTTCCTGTTTGGTTCGGTCGGAAAGTCTGTGTGCACCCCCGCCCTGGTGCTCGTCCACCGAAGGGAACAGCCGGGCACGGGGTAGGCAACGCCGATTGGCCAGGTTACCAGCACGTGGCGGCGCGACGAAATCGTGGGCGGATCGTCACATCGCGGGCTTGGGCCCGCCGGGTGTGGCGCCGGCCTCCGGTCTGTCCCTGCTGCTCCGGGTCGACGCCATCGGACCGGTTTCCGGGTGTCATGTGAATCCGGCCGGCACCGTGGGGCAGTGCCTGATGGGCCGATTGTCGCCGGTCAGCGCGGTGGGTTACCTCGTCGTTCAGGTGCTGGGCGCGCTGGTGTACGGGATGCTCTTCGGCCGCTCCCGGGACCTGGAGGTCTGACCGGACGCCCGTCAGCTCCAGCGGTATTCGCGGACGAGCCGGTGGGCGACCAGGTCGAACAGTTTGCGCGGCAGGATGGCGCCCTCACGGCGGATACCGTCCTCGGGGACATCGAGCACCCGGTCCAGCCGGACCCAGCTGTCCCGGCCCTGGTGATCCCAGGTGCCCGCGCCGATGCCGATCCAGTCGGGATCCTCGCCGCGCACCGGGTTGGAGCTGAGCATGAGTCCGAGCAGCGTGTGCCCGTCGCGTCCGACGACCAGCACCGGACGGTCCTTGCCGTTGCTCGGATCCTCTTCGAAGGGGACCCAGGTCCAGACGATCTCGCCGGGGTCGGCGCGGCCGTCCAGCCGGGGGGCGTACACGACGCGTCGCGCGCGGTGGGCGGTCGGTACCGGGGTGGAGGCGGCGGGCCGTACCGGGACGCCGCCGGGCGCGGCGGGACGGCGGCCGCGGCCCGAACCGTCGCGGGCGCCCCGGCGGTCGAGCAGGGCCTCGACCAGTCGCGGCGCCTGCCGCTTGACGATCTTCGGACCCTGGTGTTTCGCGATCGCGGTGAGTTGCTTGCCGAGACTGTTCCAACTTCGGGCCATGCCAGGAGGATAACGTCACGGCGCCGCCGGGGATATCGCCTCCGGTGGGCCGCGGCGGGACCTGGGCGGCGGCGGGCGGGGTCCAGCATGGGACGATGGTCGGCAGTACGCCCGATACCCCATGAGGAGTGGAGTGCCCGCCAGCTTCGCCGATACGACGTTCACCGATCCGTCGCGGATCCGGAACTTCTGCATCATCGCGCACATCGATCACGGCAAGTCGACGCTGGCCGACCGGATGCTGCAGCTCACCGGTGTCGTGGACGACCGGCAGATGCGCGCGCAGTACCTGGACCGGATGGATATCGAGCGGGAACGCGGTATCACCATCAAGGCCCAGAATGTGCGGCTGCCGTGGATACCGCGGTCCGGGGAGCACGAGGGCGAGAATTTCGTCCTGCATCTGATCGATACGCCGGGCCACGTGGACTTCACCTACGAGGTGTCGCGGGCGCTGGAGGCCTGTGAGGGTGCGATCCTGCTGGTCGATGCCGCGCAGGGGATCGAAGCACAGACCCTCGCGAATCTGTACCTGGCGCTGGACAAGGACCTGGAGATCATCCCGGTCCTGAACAAGATCGACCTGCCGGCCGCCGATCCGGAGCGTTACGCGGCCGAACTCGCCCATATCGTCGGTTGCGAGCCCGAGGATGTGCTGCGCGTTTCCGGGAAGACCGGGGTGGGCGTGATCGAACTGCTGGATCGGGTGATCGAGCGGGTTCCGGCACCGGTCGGGGACGCGGATGCCCCCGCTCGGGCGATGATTTTCGACTCGGTCTACGACACCTACCGCGGCGTGGTCACCTACGTCCGGGTCGTGGACGGCAAGCTGACACCGCGCGAGAAGATCAAGATGATGTCCACCGGTGCGACCCACGAGTTGCTCGAGATCGGCATCGTCTCACCGGAACCCAAGCCCACCCAGGGCCTCGGGGTCGGGGAGGTCGGCTATCTGATCACCGGTGTGAAGGATGTCCGGCAGTCGAAGGTCGGCGATACCGTGACCGCCGCCCGCAACGGCGCGATCGAACCGCTCACCGGCTACCGCGAACCGCGTCCGATGGTCTACTCGGGGCTGTATCCGGTGGACGGGTCGGACTACCCGGATCTGCGCGACGCGCTGGACAAACTCCAGCTCAATGATGCCGCTCTCACCTACGATCCGGAGACCTCCGTGGCGCTCGGGTTCGGTTTCCGCTGCGGGTTCCTGGGTTTGTTGCATATGGAGATCACCCGGGAGCGCCTGCAACGCGAATTCGGTCTCGACCTGATCTCCACCGCGCCGAACGTGGTCTACCGGGTGGTGATGGAAGACGGCACGGAACATACCGTGACGAATCCGTCGTACTGGCCGGAAGGCAAGGTGCGTGACGTCTTCGAGCCGGTCGTCAAGGTCACCATCATCTCGCCGAGTGAATTCATCGGCGCCATCATGGAGTTGTGCCAGTCGCGGCGCGGCGATCTCGGCGGGATGGACTACCTGTCGGAGACCCGCGTCGAGCTGCGCTACACCCTGCCGCTGGCCGAGATCATCTTCGATTTCTTCGATTCGTTGAAATCGCGGACCCGCGGCTACGCCTCACTCGACTACGAGGAGTCCGGGGAACAGGAATCGCAGCTTGTCAAGGTGGATATTCTGCTGCAGGGCGAGGCGGTCGACGCGTTCAGTGCCATCGTGCACCGCGACGCCGCCCAGGCCTACGGGCACAAGATGACCACCAAACTGCGCGAATTGATCCCGCGTCAGCAGTTCGAGGTGCCGATCCAGGCGGCCATCGGGTCCAAGATCATCGCCCGCGAGAACATCCGCGCCATCCGCAAGGACGTGCTGGCCAAGTGCTATGGCGGTGACATCAGCCGTAAGCGCAAACTGCTGGAGAAGCAGAAAGAGGGCAAGAAGCGGATGAAGACGATCGGCCGGGTCGACGTCCCGCAGGAAGCCTTTGTCGCGGCGCTGTCCTCGGACGCGCAATCCGATAAGCCGAAGGACAAGAAGTAGCGGTCCACCCTCCCCGCTCGCGGGAACATCGCTGTGCGTTAGCCGGATCTGCTCCGCGCCTCCACCCGGCCTACGGAATCGGGCTGATAACAAAAATGTGACAGCCGCAGATGTCGACAATAGGCTATGAGCGGATCCGCGCCGGGGCGGCCCCGGCGTGGTTGCTGTTGAACGCGAGAGTGGAGTTTGGAATGGCGCGTGATCTGCCGTTCGACGGCGACGAAGAGGTCACCGAACGCGGTGGCGACACCGCCTATCGCATTGCCAGCGCCACATCGCGAGTCGCGCGTGGCGGTGCCTATGTGACCGGCGGCGCGCTGATCGCGAACAATGGCGGCGGAATCCCCGCGCCGCCCAGTGAACTGGACAGCCGTAACGCCGGCTGGGCCTACAGTGCCGATCCCGATCCCGATGTCCCCAGTCCGGTGATCACCTTCCCGGATCCGGATCCCGTGCAGCCCGAGGCACCGGGCTCCGCCGGTGACGCGAGCACAACCATGCCGCTCCCGCACGGCCCGACATTCGATATCCAGGTCGGCCGCCCCGGCGATTTCGATTTCGACGACTACTACCCGGGTGTCCACACCGAGGACATCCCCGGACTGGCGCTGGTACCCGGCTCGCCCGAGGGCGGTGCGCCCGGTGCCGATTACATGCCGGGCACCGGGGTACCCGAATCCAAGATCCCGGGTATGCCCGAGTTCGGCGCGCCGGATCCGGGTCTGCCGCCGAACAATATCCCGGGTTTCGACGGTATCCCCGGATGGGGACAGGGATTTCCGCTGCCCGGTAACGAAGGTTTCGGTGCCCCGGGCGAATTCGAGCTGCCGGCACCGGGCGACGCGTTGCAGACCGATATCTTCGACCTGCCCCGATTCGACCTGAGTCCCGATACCTCGGCGCAGGCGGTGGCGCGCAGTGCCGACGACGGCGACTGGGGTTTCGACCTCTCCGATCTCCTCGCGCGCCCGGCCGGTGATCCGGCGTCCGGCTGGTACGGCGAGGGCGGTCCGACCGGCGAGTTGGTCATCGACTACGGGGCCGACGGCGGGTTCGTCTTCGCCGACGGGTTCGGTCATGCGGTGGCAGTCGATTCCCATATGGGACTCGATATCTCGGCGGGCGCCGACGGGTTCTGGGTCGCCAGCGATTGGGATCTCGATATCACCGTCGGTGACGGCAGCCTGCTCGACGATCGGCTCGATCAGTACCTCGACTGGGCCCAGTCCGGCACCGCCGCGTCCGATTCGTGGCAGTCCGCCGGCCGCGATCCGCTGGACGCCGCCGCGCGGGCGGACGCGGGTGCGGCGGCCGCGGCTCGCGGAGCCGACTCCGGTATCGCGGCCGGGGCGGATGCCGCGGTTCCCGGTGTCGCGCCCGGCGCCGGTGCGGCCTCCGGCGCCGCGGCGTCGACCGGCGCCGGGGCAGCGATGGCCCCGGGCGTCGCGGCTCCCGGGCCGATCCCGGGCGCGGCGATGGCCCCGGGCCCCGTCGCACCCGGGCCGATCGCTCCGGCTCCGATGGCCGCGGCTCCGATCGCGCCGGCTCCGATGGCTCCCGCGCCCGTCCCGCCGCCGGTCGTCGTACCGGCTGCCATGGCACCGGCGGTGCAACCGGTCGCGGCGACCCCGCTGCAGACCACGGTTCAGCCCGATGCGGCGACCACGCCGATGGCCAATGTCCTCCATGCGCCGGCGGGACCGTCGCCGCTCACCGCGCCCGCCGCGCAGCTCCCGGATCTGTTCCACCGGCCGCCACCGGCGCCGACACCGGACCCGCAGCCGCCGGCCGAGCCGGTCCTGCCCGGGCCCTCCACCCCGGTCGTGCCGACCACCACCGCGCCGACGACCACCGGCGACGCCACGTCCACCACCGGCCCCGCGACCACCGGCCCGGACGGCAGTACGACCACGTCCCCGGACGGCAGCACCACGGTGGGAGGTAGCACCACACCGTCGATCGGCGGGAGTGCCGGTACTTCTCCGGACGGTTCGACCACCTCGCCGGAAACCACCACCGGCACCGGGGGCCCGTCCACCGGCACCACGTCGCCGGAAACCACCACCTCCGAGGGCGGATCCACCGGCAGTACCGGCGAATCGACCGGCGCCACCACCACGGGCCCGGGCTCCTCTACCGGCGAGACCGCGACCGGCGGTACCACCACCGACCCGATCGGCGGAACCAGCCCGAATGACCCGGGCACGGGTGATCAGACACCGGACGGAACCCCGTCCACGGTGGATGTCCCCACCCAGCAGGTGCCCACCGCGGATCAACCGCCGGCCACGGTGCCCACCGTGAGCGTGCCGACCCAGCAGCCGGTGCTACCGGATGTCCCGGCGCCGGTGGCGCCGCATCCGTTGCCGACACCGCTCCCGGTGGCACCCCAGGTGCAGCCGATCGCCGATCACGGTTCGCCGGTTCCGTACGATGTGCACGCGGTGGCCGTCACGCCGCATACCGAACACACCGCGTTCGGTATCGCGGGCGGTGGCCTGACCGGTGATCTGTCCGGCGGATTGCTGCCACATACAGTGGCGGTGACCGAGGACCCGATTGCCGATCACGGCCACTGGGTATTCATGTGACGGTTCACGACCGGCGGGGGGTGCTGTCCGGTCGTACGGGGGGTGATTCGACCGAACTCGGTCGATGACGGGATGTTGTGACCGACAGTGAGGAGCAGGGCTTGTCTGCCGTAGCCGGACCGCGGGCCGCCACGGTGAAGAACCCGGATGTGATGGCCCCCCTCATCCAGATCATCGATGAGCTGCGGGATGTATCACGCACCGCGAGTCGTAACGACCTACGGGGCCGGCTCGGGATGGTGCGTGCCCGGGTGGCCGATACGAGGGTGCGGCTGGTAGTGGTCGGTCCGCCGAAGAGCGGGATGAGCACCCTGGTCAACACCATGGCGGGGGCACCGATCAGCGCCACCGACAGCGCGATCAGCGTGCCCGCGATCGTGGAGTACGGCCCGGAACCCTCCGCCACTCTCATCCGCCGCGAGGGCGGCGGGCGGATCCGGCGGCAGCCCGTCGATCCGCTGAATCCGGCTCCGGCGCTCACGGCCAAGGGGGTGATCCGGGCCGATTTCACCCAGCCCAGTCCCTTGCTGGCCGAGGGGATCGTGCTGATGGACGCGCCCGGCGCTTCCGGGCAGGAACGCAGCACCTGGTCGATGATCGCCGCCGCCGACGCCGTGCTCTACGTGAGCGATGCGGACAACGAGTACAGCCGGGAGCAGATCGCGCATCTGCACCGGATCGGGCAGGTGTGCCCCACGGTGATCTGCGTGCTCAACAAGATCGACCGCAACCCGCACTGGACGCATGTGCAGGAACGCAACCGCGAACTGCTCGACGCCGCCGGACTGGGTTTCGCGGTGGCGCCGGTTTCGGCCACCATCCATCAGGAGGCGCAACAGTCGGGCGATCAGCAGCGGGCGATCGAATCGGGTCTGCCGCAACTGATCGAACATCTGCGCGACTACGTGGTCGCCCACGCCGACGCGGCGGCCGTACAGTCCGCGGTGCGCGATATCCGGCTGGTCGGCGACCATCTCGGTGTCACGCTGCGCACCGAGGCCGACGCGCTCCGTGATCCGCGCCGCCGGGCACATGTGACCCAGCAGCTGGCGACTGCCCGCGACCAGGCCGACCAGCTGCGCCAGCGCACCGCGACCTGGCAGATCACGCTCGCCGACGGCAGCACCGAACTCATGGCCGATATCGAACACGATCTCCGGCACCGGCTGCGGATCCTGGTGCGCGACGCCGAAACCGAGATTTCGCGTACCGACCCGGCGGCCCGCTGGGCGCGCTTCGGCACCGACCTGGAGGCCAGGATCGCCGAGGCGATCGCGGAGAATTTCGACACGGCCAACTATCGCGCCGAGGAACTGGGTGAACAGGTGGCCGCGCGGTTCCCCGCCGACCACCGCCGCCCGGATCTGCCCGATATCCGTCCGCAGTATCCCGCCGAGCTGCTGGAGAACGTCGCGCCGCTGGAGCCGCTGCAGAGCGCCAAAGCCGGTGTCACCGAGCAGTTCTTGACCGCGCTGCGCGGTTCCTACGGCGGTATCCTGATGGTCGGCCTGGCCACCAGTCTGCTCGGCATGTCCCTGGTGAACTGGTATTCGGCCGGCGCCGGCATCCTGCTCGGTCTGCATGCGCTGTGGGAGGACCGGCGCACCCGCCGGCAGCGGCGGCAGGCCGAGGCCAAGGTGGCGCTGGCGCGTCTGATGGACGATGTGGTGTTCCAGGTCGGCAAGGAATCCCGGACCCGCCTGCGTGAGGTACAGCGGGTGTTGCGGGATCATTTCACCGATATAGCCACCGACGCATTGCGTACCGCGGACGAGGCGCTGCGGGTCGCCGAGGAAGCGGGCGCCCAGTACGGCGATCGGGGTGCGGAGCGGCTCGCCCGGTTGGACAGCGAGCTGGGTAAATTGCGCGACCTGCGGCAGCAGGCCGACAGTTTCGTCGCCGCCTGACCGGGCCCGATCAGCGCCGGGGGCGGCTGCGCCACGGGGTGCCGCCGGTCTTGTTGTGCGCCGGGCGGAATGTTCCGGCCTCCTGGGAGCCCTCGGCCCGGATCAGGTGGGTAACCGCGTTGATCAGCGCGAGGTGGGTGAACGCCTGTGGGAAGTTGCCCAGATGCCGGCCGGTGGACGGGTCGATCTCCTCGGCGTAGAGCTTGAGCGGGCTGGCATGGGTGAGCAGCCGTTCGCACAGTCTGCGGGCGCGGCCGATGTCGCCGATCTCCACCAGCGCCGAGACCAGCCAGAACGAGCAGATGGTGAAGCTGCCCTCGGGGCTGACCTGCCCGTCGTCGGTGGTCTCGTTGCGGTAGCGCAGTACCAGGCCGTTTTCCGTGAGCTCCTCGGCGATGCCGAGCACGGTCGCGCGGACCCGCCGGTCGTCCGGGGGCAGGAACCGGGTGAGTACCACCAGCAGCAGGGAGGCGTCGAGGGTGGTGCCGCCGTACACCTGGGTGAAGCGACCGCGGTCGTCCACGCCGTGGGCCAGCACATCGGCCCGGATCTCCTCGGCGATCCGATGCCATTCCTGGGCGATATGCGCCTGACCGTGCAGTTCCGCGATTCGCGCACCGCGGTCCAGCGCCACCCAGCACATCACCTTCGAGGAGGTGAAATGCTGGGGTTCGCCGCGGACCTCCCAGAGGCTGCGGTCGGGTTCGCGCCAGTGGTCGATGGCGGCGCCGACCTGGCGTTCCAGCATGGGCCACAGCGTTTCCGGTACGTGCTGACGGGATTTCACGTGCAGGTAGACCGCGTCGAGCATGGTGCCCCAGATATCGTGCTGCTCCTGGTTGTAGGCGCCGTTACCGATCCGGACCGGCCGGGCGTTGCCGTACCCGGACAGGTGATCGAGGGTGCGTTCGGTGAGCTCGCGTTCCCCGCCGATCCCGTACAGCACCTGCAGGGGTACCGCCTCGCCGTCGGGTCCGGTGGTGGCGTCGTGCAGGAAGGCGAAGAAATCGTCGGCTTCGCGGTCGAGGCCCAGGGTGTACAGACCCCACAGGGCGAAACTGGCATCGCGCACCCAGGAGTACCGGTAGTCCCAGTTGCGCTCCCCGCCCGGTGACTCGGGCAGCGAGGTGGTGGCGGCGGCCATGAGTGCGCCGGTGGGGGCGTAGGTGAGGCCCTTCAGCGTGAGGGCGCTGCGTTGCAGATAGCGACGCCAGGGATGGTCCGGGAAGTCACCGAGGGTGATCCACTGCCGCCAGCAGTCGATGGTGGTCCACATCTTCTCGGCGGCTTCGGCGAAGGTCTGCGGTGCGGGCAGCTCCGTCCAGGTCAGCGCGACATAGGCGCAGTCGCCCTCGGTCATCCGGGTCCGCGCCCGGGCCTCGCGGCCTTCCAGGCCCAGGCGCAGATCGGTGGTGAGCACCAGGGTGGGCCCGGCCGTGGGGTCGGCGGCACAGACCGCGGAGGCCTCCTCGTACACCTTGCCCGTGTACTCCCAGGTGGCCGGGGCCCGATGGTAGTCGAACGACGGTTCACAGCTCAGTTCGAGTTCGACCGTGCCGCTGACGCATTTGACCGTGCGCAGCAGCATATGGGCGGCATCCCAATCGGTCGGCGTGCGGCGACGGGTGCGGCTGCGCTGTTCGGTGTTGTGCCACGGACCCAGCACCAGCGCGTCCCGGACGATCAACCAGCCCGTTTCGGTCTGCCAGGTGGTCTCCAGGATCATTCCGCCGGGCAGATAGCGGCGGGCGGCGGGCACGGTGCGCCCGTAGGGGCCCAGGCGGAAATGGCCGGCACTGCGATCCAGGATGGCGCCGAAAACACTCGGTGAATCCGGGCGTGGGACACACATCCACTCGACCGAGCCGTTGCTGGCGATCAGACAGGTGGTTTCGCAGTCGGACAGGAAGGCATAGTCGTCGATGACCGGGAAATTGCTCTGCGGCAGCTTGGTCTCCGGCGGAAGGGCCGGGAAAGTGCCCGGTTTCCCGTCGGCCGACGGCGCGTGCTCGGGACTCGGCATACCCCATCATGGGTCGCGCGGCCCCGAGCCGTCCACCAGGGCTCAGCCGACGCGCCGGATCCGGGCGAGCCAGGCGGCGAGCTCCACCTTGCCGGCGGCGTCGGTTGTGAGGTCCCCGGCCCGGTCGGCGACCGTCTCGGTGATCCGGCCGTAGTAATGGTCGGGCCGCAGGTCCTCGACCTCCCAGCCCGGGCCGGTGAACGAGTCGCGGATCATCGCCGCGCCGATCCGCGGACCGAACCCGGGCTCGGTATCCGAGAGCGCCAGAATGTGCACATACCCGCCCGGCGCACACAGCCGGTGCAGTGTCCGGACGTAGTCGGCCCGGGCCCCGTCGTCGGAGACGAACACGTGGAACAGCGCACTGTCGACGATCGTGTCGAAGGTGCCGAGCGGGTTGTCGTCGGCATCGGCGAGCGCGACCATATCGGCCACGTCGAACCGCGCGGCCGGCACCTCCTTGGCCGCGGCGTTGCGGCGGGCGTAGGCGACCGCGCTCGGGGAGAGATCCACGCCGAGCACGTCGTAGCCCAGGGCGGTGAGCGCGATGGTGTGCTCACCGGCGCCCGCGCCGGGGTCCAGCACGCGGCCGCGGATCCGGCCGGCCCGTTCCAGTTCGACGATCGCGGGCTGCGGTTCGCCGATGATCCACGGCGCGGTGTCGTTGTCGTAGGCGGAGTTCCATACCTCTGGTGCCTGTGTCATGACCCCAGCCTGCAATCTCGAGTCGGGTTGAGGTCAAGGCGCGGGTCGGGGTGGTCACCGTGCGGTGTTCTACGCTGGTCGCCGTGGAGCGTATTGCCGACTGGTGGGACGGGTTCGAGATGTGGGTGGCGGGTCTGCCGTTCATCCCTCAGTTCCTCGTGGTGCTGGTGGGCATGGTGCCGATCAGTTTCGCGATCGCCTACCTGATCGACCGGCTCCTGCACGTGGCGGGCGTCGCGCTGGGCCGCGACGACGCCGACGGGGACCGCGACGCCGGAAACGAGGTGTGCTGATGCCGCGCTCACGGGTGCAGATCGCGCTGCTGGCGCTGCTGGTGCTGGTGATCGTCGCCTGGCTGTTCACCCGGTGAGGCGGGTTGTCGGGCGCGCCGGTGCCCGGGCCGTACCGGGCGGGCGCGGGTTCGGCGAGCGGGCCGGCACGCATATCGGCCGACCGGTGCCTCGCCTGCTGGCGGTGCTGGTCGCGGTGCCGCTGCTGCTGGCCGGGTGTGCCGGGGGATCCAGTGACGAGGTCGGCGGCGGCGGGGCCGACGGTAGCGGCGGAACCGTCGACCTGTACGCCTACGCCATCCCCAAGTCCGGTTACGACGAGGTGATCCCGGAGTTCAACGAGACCGAGGTGGGCGAGGGCGTGGAGGTGCGCCAGTCCTACGGCGCGTCGGGGGACCAGTCCCGCAAGATCGCGCGCGGCGCGCCTGCCGATGTGGTGAGTTTCTCCCTCGAACCCGACATCACCCGCTTGGTCGACGCCGGACTGGTGGATCCCGACTGGAACGCCGACGCCACCCGCGGGGTGCCCTTCGGCTCGGTGGTGGCGCTGGTGGTGCGTGCCGGGAATCCGAAGAACATCCGGACCTGGGACGATCTGCTGCGCCCCGATGTCGAGGTGGTGACCCCCAACCCGTTCAGTTCCGGTTCCGCGAAATGGAACCTGCTCGCCCCCTACGCCGCGGCCAGCGCGGGCGGGCAGAACCCGCAGGCGGGGGTGGACTACCTGAACCAGATGCTGACCCATGTGCGCGTGCAGCCGAAATCGGGGCGGGAGGCCACCGAGGCATTCCTGCAGGGCACCGGCGATGTGCTGATCAGCTACGAGAACGAGGCGATCTTCGCCGAACGGCACGGCGACCCGGTCGAGCACATCGTGCCGGAGAACACCTTCAAGATCGAGAACCCGGTCGCGGTGCTCACCCATGCCCGGCATCCGGAGAAGGCGGTCGCCTTCCGCGACTTCCTCTATACGACCGAAGCGCAGCGTGCCTGGGCCGACGCGGGCTTCCGTCCGGTCGATCCGGGAGTGGCCGCCGAGTACACCGACGTCTTCCCACAGCCGCCCACCCTGTACACCGTCGCCGACCTCGGTGGCTGGGAGATGGTGGAAACGGCACTGTTCGCGCCCGAGTCCGGCACCATCGCCGTCGCCTACGACAACGCGACCGAGTAGCCGGGTGACCCGGCCCACACGCGATACTCGATACTCGTGACCGATCGCAGCACCGCCACCGAACCCGCGCCCGCCGGCGGCGTCGGCCCGGACGTGTACACCCGCCGGCCGATCCGGTCGTGGTTGCGGTTCACCGGTTCGGTGGGCCCGCTCGGTATCGCCACCGCGATGCTGTGGCTCAGTGTGATCGTGTTGTTGCCGCTGGCCGCACTGACCTTCAGCGCGTTCGACGACGGCTGGTCCGGGTTCTGGGGCGCGGTGACCGACCCGCTGGCCTTGGCGTCGCTGCGGGTGACGGTGCTGGTCTCGCTGGCGGTGGCGCTGCTGAACGTCGTGATGGGCACGATTATCGCCTGGGTGCTGGTCCGCGACGACTTCCCGGGCAAGGGTCTGGTGAACGCGCTGATCGACCTGCCGTTCGCGCTGCCCACAATCGTCGCCAGCATTGTGCTGCTGGCCCTGTACGGACCGCAGAGCCCGGTCGATGTTCATCTCAACGCGACCCGGCCGGGCCTGGTGGTGGCGCTGGCCTTCGTGACGCTGCCGTTCGTGGTGCGCTCGGTGCAGCCGGTGCTCATCGAGGCCGATCGCGAGGTGGAACAGGCGGCGCTGTCGCTGGGCGCCGACAACTGGACGACCTTCCGCCGCGTGGTGCTCCCGACCCTGGCGCCGGCCATCATCAGCGGCGGCGGCCTGGCCTTCGCGCGCGCCATCGGTGAGTTCGGGTCGGTGGTGCTGATCGGCGGCAACATCCCCCGTGAGACGCAGGTGGCCTCCCAGTACATCCAGCAGCAGATCGAGATCGACCGTCCGGTGAACGCGGCGGCGGTCTCGGTGGCGCTGCTGGTGATCGCGTTCGTCGCGCTGCTGGTGCTGCGGGTGTTCGCCGAGCGGACGGCCCGCAAGGAACGTGAGGCCCGATGAAACTGTCCGCTCCCGGCCGGATCACGCTGCGCGTGCTCGCCCTCGGCTACCTGTTCGTCCTGCTGGTGCTTCCGCTCGGGATCATTCTGTACCGGGCGTTCGGCCAGGGGATCGGGGCGTTCCTCGATCAGATCAGTACGCCCGCCGCCATCTCGGCCTTCAACCTCTCCATGATCATCCTGGTGATCGTGGTGCCGGTGAACGTGATCCTCGGCGTGGTGATCGCTCTGGCGCTGGTACGCGGCGATTTCCCCGGCCGCCGGTTGCTACAGGGCATCGTGGACCTGCCCTTCGCGGTCTCGCCGGTGGTGGTCGGCGTGGCGTTGATCATGCTGTGGGGTGTCGACGGCTGGTTCGGTGTGGTCACCGACTGGGGTTTCCAGGTGATCTTCGCGCTGCCGGGCATGGTGCTGGCGACCATTTTCGTCACCATGCCGTTCGTGGTGCGCGAGGTGGAACCGGTGCTGCACGAGATCGGCGACGATCAGGAACAGGCGGCGGCGACCCTGGGGGCATCACGCTGGCAGACCTTCTGGCGGATCACCGTCCCCGCCATTCGCTGGGGGCTGACCTACGGCGTCGTACTCACCGTGGCCCGCGCGCTGGGGGAGTTCGGCGCGGTCATCATGGTGTCGTCGGGGTTTCCTGGTGTATCGCAGACGCTGACGCTGCTGGTGCACGAACGCTATATCAATGATCACAACGATTTCGGCGCGTACTGCGCCGCCACTCTGCTGATGGGACTCGCGCTCGTCACCCTGCTGTTGATGACGCTCCTGGAACGTAAGCGGAACGCATCTTGATTGTTTATGCCGGAGGCTGCCGATGATCACCGTGACCAATGCGCGCAAGAACTACGGTTCGTTCGCCGCCCTCGACGATGTCAGCCTGGACATCCCCGCCGGCGAGCTGACCGCGTTGCTCGGTCCCTCGGGGTCCGGGAAGTCGACCCTGCTGCGGTCGATCGCGGGGCTGGAGAATCTCGATTCCGGGGTGGTGACCATAGGCGGCCGGGATGTGACCCGGGTACCACCGCAGAAACGCGATATCGGTTTCGTCTTCCAGCACTACGCGGCGTTCAAGCATATGACCGTCCGCGACAATGTGGCCTTCGGGCTGACCATCCGGAAGCGGCCGAAGCCCGAGATCGCGAAACGGGTCGACGAACTGCTCGGCATCGTGGGCCTCGACGGTTTCCAGCACCGGTATCCGGCGCAGCTGTCCGGCGGGCAGCGGCAGCGGATGGCGCTGGCCCGGGCGCTGGCGGTGGACCCGCAGGTGCTGCTGCTGGACGAGCCGTTCGGCGCGCTCGACGCGAAGGTCCGCGCGGATCTGCGGACCTGGTTGCGGCGCCTGCACGAGGAAGTACACGTGACCACCGTGCTGGTCACCCACGACCAAGAAGAAGCCCTGGACGTGGCCGACCGGATCGCGGTGATGAACGCCGGCCGGATCGAGCAGGTCGGCAGTCCCGAAGATGTCTACGACCGGCCCGCCGGCGAGTTCGTCATGTCGTTCCTGGGTGCGGTGGCGCGACTCAACGGGCATCTGGTGCGGCCGCACGATATCCGGGTGGGCCGGGATTCGAATATGGCGCTGGCCGCCTACGAGGGCACCGCGGAATCGGCGGGCGTCACCCGGGCGACGGTCGAGCGGGTGGTGCGGCTCGGCTTCGAGGTCCGGGTGGAGTTGCGCAATGCCGCCACCGGCGACCTGTTCACCGCCCAGGTCACCCGCGGTGACGCCGAGGCATTGCGCTTGGCGGAGGGAGAGACGGTCTACGCCCGCGCGACCCGGGTTCCCCATCTGCCGGTGTGGTGATCGAGGGCGTCGCCCTCGGTACCGCGAGATCGGGCCTCTCGTAACCCCGGGTCTTCACTCCGGTGCCGGAGTCGCTGCGCCAGGATTCTGGGTGGGCCCGCCGGTGTCGTCCATCCGGAATGGACGCGAGCGGTGGCCGGATGGCACCGCGGGCCACGAGGTGTATTCCGTGCTTCTGGCCGGTGCGATCACTGCACCCCCGCGCTGAGCTGGAGTGATACTCGCCACGTCCACGGTGTGATCCGGCCGCCGGGGGTAGTCGTGTTGACGTACCCCGGCGTAGCTGTAACTATGGGAAACAGTTAAGCCCGAATCATCGACGAGAGGCAGTGACGATGACGTCTTCAGCCACCACGGTCTCCGACGACCAACTGGTCGCGCAGGCTCAGGAATACGCGGAGAAGCTGTTGCTGCTGTCGGAGGGTTCGGTCAACCGGAACTTCGATCCCTTCACCGATATCGACTGGGATCATCCCGACTTCGCCCCCGACGCCCGGCCGGAGCGCTGGATCCTGCCGGTTTCGGGGGATACGGTCGGCCGCCATCCCTGGTATCAGGCGCTGCCGCACGAGAAGAAGATCGCGCTCGGCAAGTACCGCCAGGCCAATGTCGCCAAGGTGGGCCTGCAGTTCGAGGCCATCCTGATCAGCGGCATGATGCAGCACATCGTCGGCCTGCCCAACGGTGACCCGGAGTTCCGCTACTGCTCCCACGAGATGATCGAGGAACACAACCACACCCTGATGTTCCAGGAGATGGTGAACCGGATCGGGGTCGACGTCCCGGGTATGGGCCCGCTGGTGCGTCAGATCCGGCATATCGCCGTCCCGGTGGCGGTGGCCTTCCCGAACCTGTTCTTCATGGCCGTTCTCGGCGGTGAGGAGCCGATCGATCACATCCAGAAGGAAGTTCTGCGCTCCGGCGAGGAAGTGCATCCGATCATGCGCGGTGTGATGGCCATCCATGTGGCCGAAGAAGCACGGCACATCTCCTTCGCGCACGAATTCCTCAAGAAGCACGTGCCGGAGTCCTCGGCCCGGAACAAGTTCGTGCTGTCACTGGCCATGCCGATCGTCATGTGGATCCTCGGCCGTGCCATCGTGACGCCGCCCAAGGCGTTCTTCGACGAGTTCGATATCCCGGAGAGCGTGCGTAAGGAACTGTTCTACGGGTCCGACGACGCCAAGCAGACCTTCAGCGACTACTTCGGCGACGTGCGCGCCCTGGCCAAGGAGATCGGCCTGATGAACCCGGTCGCCAAGCGGGTGTGGAAGGCGCTGGGGATCGACGGCCACACCACCCGGTACCGCTCCGAGCCGCTGCGCGCGGTCTCCGGCAAAGCGGCCTGAGCGGCGGTAGTACCTCCATGCCCTACGTCGTCACCCAGTCGTGCTGTAGCGACGCGTCCTGCGTCTACGCCTGTCCGGTCAACTGCATCCATCCCACCCCGGACGAGCCGGATTTCCGGACGGCGGACATGCTCTATGTCGATCCGGCGGCCTGCGTGGACTGCGGCGCCTGCGCCTCGGCGTGCCCGGTGGACGCCATCACCTCGGTGAAGAAACTGACCGCCGAGCAGCAGCCGTTCATCGAGATCAACGCCGACTTCTACCGGCAGGTACGCCCCCGCCCGCTGCTGGCACCACCGGTGCCGGCGCCGGCGATCGACACCGCCGGGCGCGGGCCGCTGCGGGTGGCCGTGGTCGGCTCGGGACCCTCGGCCATGTACGCGGCCGACGAACTGCTCACCCAACCCGAGGTGCGGGTGACGGTGTTCGACCGGCTGCCGGTGCCGTACGGGCTGGCCCGATACGGTGTGGCCCCGGACCACACGAAGACCCGGCAGGTGGCCGACCTCTTCGATGTGATGTCGGAGCAGCCGGGCTTCGGGTCCTACTTCGACGTCGAGGTGGGCAAGCACATCTCGCATGAGGAACTGCTCGCCTACCATCACGCGGTCGTCTACGCGGTCGGCGCGTCGACCGACCGCAAACTCGGTATCCCGGGTGAAGGTCTGGCCGGGAATGTCTCCGCCACCGATTTCGTGGCCTGGTACAACGGTCACCCCGACCATCTGCACCACGATTTCGATCTCTCCCGGCGCCGGGTCGTCATCATCGGCAACGGCAATGTCGCGCTCGATGTGGCGCGCATCCTCACCAGCGATCCCGAAGCGCTGGCCGGGACCGACATCTCGCCGGTCGCGCTCGAGGCGCTGCGGCGCAGCAGCGTGGAAGAGGTCGTGGTGCTGGGCCGGCGCGGCCCTGCCGAATCGGCGTTCACCGTCCCGGAGTTCGTCGGGTTGTTCGGCGCGGATGTGGATATCGTCGTGGACGGCGAACTACCTCCGCCCACGGCGGGCCTGTCCTATCAGGTCGAGCGCAAACTGGATCTGCTGCGCCGGGCCGCCGAGCGCCCGCCCGGCGGGCGGCGGCGCATCGTCTTCCGCTATCAGAGCGCGCCGAGCCGCATCCTCGGCCCCGATGCCGTCACCGGGATCGAGGTGGAGCGCACCGATCCGGTGCTCGGTGAGGACGGGCGGGTACGCGCGGTGCCCACCGGCGATCTCGATCTCCTGGAGACCGGGCTCGTGCTCACCTCGGTGGGCTACCGGGGAGTGCCGACGCCGGGCCTGCCGTTCGACGAACAGCGCGGGATCATCCCGAACCAGGCCGGGCGGGTGCTGGAGGCGCCGGACGGGGCGGTGTTCCCGGGCACGTATGTCACCGGCTGGATCAAGCGCGGGCCCACGGGGTTCATCGGTACCAACAAGTCCTGTGCCCAGGAGACGGTGCAGCAGCTGGCCGACGATTTCAATGCGGGCCGCCTACCCGAACCCGCGGGCAGCGCGGCGGCCTTCGACGGCCTGTTGCGCGGTCGCCGGCCGCAGGCGCGGCCGGGTGGAGCGGTACTGCGCGCCGGGCAATCGGCACGCCACCGCCTCTTCGGCCGCCGCTGAATCCGCTGCGCGGCGGACCACGTAACCCTTATCGTGGCCCGCCGCGGAGTCGCTCGCGCACCGGCTCCGGCGCCACGCGCACGACCACCCGGTCCTTTTCCTTCTCCTCCTCTTCAGCTGTCCTCGGGAAGACCGCGCCGCCGCTCGGATACGACTTCCTCTACCGCAGGACCCAGCGCGTGCACCGTCGGCAGGTGGTTGGAAGTCTTTCCGCCGCTGGTGCCGCACGGCCTCCGGATCCGGGAGGGGGTCAGCGGAAGTCGTGCGCGTGGTCCATCGCCCAGTCCGCGAACGTCAGCCCAGGGCGGCCGGTGACCTCCTCGATGATGGTCGATACCTCCGGCGGCGCTTCTGTCCCCGCCTGCCACCCGGCCAGGACGGCCTCGACGCCGATCGCGGGCATGGTCTCGCTCAGTTCCGCGCGGGCCCGGTCGACGGAGACCACCTCGACGGCGATCTCCCGGCCGATGGCCGCACCGATGTGCTGGACCTGCTGCCGCAGGGTCAGCGCCGCGGGTCCCCACACCGAATAGGCGCGGCGCTGATGGCCCGGCTCGGTCAATGCGGTCACCGCCAGTGCCGCCATGTCGCGCTCGTGGACAGGTGCCGTCCGCGCTTCGGGATAGGGCAGGCGGACCCTGCCCTCTTCGCGAATCGACCGCTGCCACCACCACAGTGCGTTCGTGGCGAACATGCCCGGCCGGATGAACGTCCACCCCAGGTCCGACTTCTCGAGGGCGGTTTCGACAATGCGGTGGGATCGGGCGATCGGGTTCTGTTCGGCCTCGCTCTGCAGGATGGCCCCGGACGACAGCAGGACCACGTGCCGGACTCCGGCGGTCTCGGCCGCCGCCACGAATTCGCCGATTCCGTCCGGCATCGCATAGAGAAATACGCGTTCCGCGTCTTCGAGTGCGGCGGGCAGTGTTTCGGAGCGCTCCAGATCGGCCGCTACGACCTGTGCGCCCGGTGGGAAGCCCGCCGGGTCGGGTTCCCGGCTTGTCAGGCGGACCGGCCCGCCCTGCGCTACGAGTGCCGCCGCGACGCGGCGGCCGACATTGCCCCTGGCTCCGAAAACGACTGTGACCATGGCGGAAGCGTATGTCGAAGGCTTACTGAGAGTAAGAACATACCTCTGGGTAAGCTACTGGTATGGCAGTCGGTTTCCAGGCCCGCAAGACCGCCCGGCCCGCGAAGAGTGACGCATTCAACAGCGATTGCCCCGCCCGTGAGGTGCTCGACCACATCACCAGTCGCTGGGGAGTACTGATTCTGACGGCATTGGGACGTGGGCCGTTACGGTTCTCCGAACTGCACACCACGATCGGCGGGATCAGCGAAAAAATGTTGTCGCAGACGCTGCGCACACTCGTGCGGGACGGGCTCGTCTCGCGCATCGTCGAGCCCGTCAGGCCGCCGCGCGTCAGCTACGAGCTCACCGACCTCGGCCGTGGTCTCACCGTGCCGATGCAACAATTCCTGGACTGGATCCGCCTGCACACGATCGAGGTCGTGGCCGCCCAGCGCCGCCACGACCGGAAGAGCTGACGGCACGGCGGTGCACCGCAGCACTCGGCGCGACACCCTGTTCTCGTCACCGGGACCGCGCGCGGCGCCGGTCGGCTCACTCGGCTCACCCGCGCCGGGCGAAACGTTTGGCGTACGCGGTGATCGGCGCGGTCTCGACCTGCTCGACTCCGGGTAGCCTCCCGATCCGCTCGCTCAGATAGCCGTACAGGGTGGCGGCGTCGCGGCTGAGTGTGACGGCGAGCAGATTGTGCCTGCCGGTGGTCGCGCCGAGATAGGCCGTTTCGGTGTCCGCGGCAAGGCTCGCGGCGACTGTGGTCAGCCGCGACGGGGTGACCGAAAGCCACAGCAGGCACTGTGCGGAGAAGCCGAACAGCGCGGGCTCCACTTCGACGTCGAACAGCAGCATCCCGGCGGCCCGCAGTTCCGTCAACCGCCGCCGCACCGCGGATTCCGACCAGTCGACGTGCCGCGCCAGGTCCGCGTAGGCTGTCCGCCCGTCGCCGGACAGGGTGCGGAAGAGCCTGCGGTCCAGATCGGTGAGCCGAACCGGATCGGGGGCCGCGGTATCGGGCGGGTAGATCCCGGCGAGCTGCTGCTCGGTGAGTGCGGACATACGCCCGCGCCAGCGGTGGTTCATCAGATGGCACAGCAGGCGCTGGGCGGTCACCTCGACGATGCCGGAATGCGCACTGAGCATTGCCAGCGGTGCCGCACCGTTGCCGGGAACCCGGAACAGGCAGGCGATCTCGGTGCCGCCGGATAACTCGGTGACCCAGGCGGTGTCGTGGCGGCCGGCCAGAGCTCGCGCCACGCCGGCGGCGGCCCGGGGGTGGACCCGCAGGCGCACCAGCCACTGGGTGTCCGCGGCGAGATGGCTGTGCGGTACGGCGCTGACGCGGAGGGCGCCGGCGGCCCGGAGCCGGCCGAAACGGCGGGCGACGGTTCGGTCCGAGACGTCCAGAACAGCGGCGATCCTGCTGAACGGCACGCGCCCATCGATCTGCAGGGCGTGCAGCATGCACTGGTCGAGCGTGTCCAGCATGACCGATTCCACCGGATCAGGATAGGGCGATCGCCGATACCGTCCACGCACGCTGGACGGTATCGGCGGTAACGAGAACGGACCCACGGGGCGGGGTTTCTTCGCCTCCGCGCGCGGCGCCTACGGTGCGGCGCTCTTCTTCCCGGCTACAAAGTACGCACCAATCATCCACTGGCACAACGTATTAGAGGGAGACCGCCCGCACTGTGACGATAAGAGGTGCGCTCCCCGAAAAGTATTTGTACGGACGGTATTCCGGCCAATTAATGCTTGGCGATATGGCTACCTATCCGTTACCGGCGGGTAGGGTCGGCGTTCGATCAGCGCTGCGTCACCGGGGTTTACGAATCCATCGGACCAGGGGAATATCGAGTGCTTCGCTTCAGTCCTATATACGAGCTGATCAAATGCCATTTTTTCGGCTCTGTATGCCGTCTCCGGCCGGTGGGTAACACCGCTCCGTTGCGGGAAAGCCGCTCCGTAACTTCGGATTTACTTCTCGATTATTCGATGTTCGGACGAAGTTCCAGCTAACCTGTGGTCGCTGTTTGGAAGACGACCGCGCCCATGGCTCTTTCGAGGACGTGGTCACGGTGCGTTGACGGGATGGCAGATGACTTCTGGGCTGGGTATCAGCATCGGTACGGTGAACGTGGTCTCGGCGCGGGTCGGGGCACAGGACGCGCGGCCGGTGGTCCGTACTCGACGGACCGCCGTCGGATTCGACAGCGGAGGCACCGCGAGACTCGGGGGGATCACCCGGTTCTCCACGGCGATAAACGAATTCGCCGATCTGGGCCGGAATCCGGAATCGGTGTACGTGGACGGGCGGATCTGGTCGCCGGCCACCATCTTCGCCTCGGTGGTCCAGGGTCTGGTGGCCGCCGAACCGGCGGCCGGGGTGGTCGCCACCCACCCGGCCGGGTACAGCCGCAAACAACTCGGACTACTGCGACAGAGCCTGGATCTCGCCGGGGTCGGTCACGTCGAGCTGGTCCCGGAGCCGGTGGCCGCCGCGCACTGGCTCGATACCGAACACGGGCCGTTGGACGCCGGGTTCGTCCTGGTCTACGACCTGGGTGGGAACAGTCTCGATGTCGCCGTGGTACGGACCGGGCCGGACTGGCCCGATCATCCGGTGGTCGGTAACGCGGTCCGCTCCTATGACTTCGGCGCCCGGCCCCTGGGCGCGATGATCGCGCGCTGTGCCGGCGATCGGGCCATCGGGCCGGTCGAACCGGGCACCGGTGCCGTATCGCTCATGTCCTTCGTGAACCCGGAGGGTCTGCGGCGTGAACACGTGCGGGATTCCCTGGAGGTGGTCCGGGCCGCGGTGCGCTCGGCCGGTGTCGGGCTCTCCGATATCGATCGAGTGCTGGTGGTGGGCGGCGCCGCGCGACCCTCGCAGGTGGCCGAAACCCTCGCCGAACTGGGCCTGCCGGTGACCGTCGCCGCCGATTCGGGGCAGTGCGTCGCACTCGGTGCCGCCGCGATGGCCGCGGAGAGCGTGGCACCGGCGGTCGCGCACGGGTTGAAACATCCGCCGATCTTCTCCGGCGCCGCCCTCTTCTCGGCGGTCGCCATGTCCGCGGCCACCATCCTCGGTAGCGGCCCGGCGGATACCGAACATCTAGACCAGGACCGGGTTCCGCTGCGGAGTCCGGGGGCGGTGCAGTTCGAGATCCACGGTGAGGCCCGGGTGGAGCGGTCGGACACCGGATGGACGGTGTCCTATGCGCCGTTGCGCGCCCCCGCGGTGATCACACCCGCCGCGATGACAGGGCTGTACGGGCCGCCCATGCCCGGTCGTGCACCCGCTCCGGCGAAGTCCGCTCCCGAAGGGCCCGCGGACGCCGGGTCCGGAACACACCACACCCGACAGGACGAACACCCCGAAACCCGGCCGCGGCACGATGATCCCGCGCGATTCGGCCATCCGCCGTTCGAGTACGGCGGTGTCCAGCCTCCATCGCGCACCGGCGCGGGCCCGGATCGGCCCGCGCCCGGTGACAACGGACCGGGCAGCCCGGAACCGGGTGATCCGCCGGTGGTGGACGAACCGGACGGGGATACCGGCGGGCCGGCCGATGGTGGTGACGAATCCGGCGGCGCCGGTGGATGGTGGCCCGGGACACCGGGCTCCGGAGACAACACCACCGGTGGCGGCTGGACCGGCGGTCTCCCCGATGGCGGCTGGACTGTTCCGGGTGGGGCCGGCTCGGGTGACGACAGCGGCGGTGGCGCCGACTCGGGCGGTGCCGGCTCGGGTGACGACAGTGGATACGGTCCGGGCGGCGGCGGGGCGGATGACGACAGCGGCGGTGGTCTCGGTTCGGGCGGAGCGAAATCGGGTGACAACAGTGGGAGTGGATACGGCACGGAGGCTCCGGGCGCCTCCGGCGGTACGCCGAGTGGGGGCGCCGGATCCGGTACCGACCCCGGCGAAACCTCCTCCGGTCATGCCGGAGGATCCGATTCCTCCGCCGCGGGCGGACCCGGTGACTCCGGCGGGTCAGGTGACTCGCACGGTTTCGGCGGGCGTTCGGGATGGAGCGGCGGCGGTTCGGATTCCGGCACCTCCGCCGGTGGTCCGGATTCCGCCGGCGGTTCGCACAGCAACGGGTCCAAGTCCGAAGGCTCGAATCCCGGCGGCGATGGTGGGTCCTCCCGCGGCGGAAACTCGCGCGGCGGGTCCTCCCGGGGCGGAGCACACCGCTGAGGCGCCGGGTAACGGCCGACCGGCGCGAGCCGTACCGGAAAACTCGGTGCGGTCCGGCGTCGAAGCACGGCACAATCGATGAGGTGGACATTGACGGGGGCCCACCGCGGCTGATCGCGCTCGATGTGGATGGGACACTGCTGAAAACCGGTGCCCGGGTGAGCGCCCGGGTGACCGCCGCCGTGCGCGGGGCGGTCGGGTCCGGCGCGCACGTCGTGGTGAGCACCGGACGGACGGTGATCTCGACCCGGCCGGTGCTCGACGAACTCGGCCTCGTCCAGGGACACGCCATCTGCTCCAACGGCGCCGTCCATATCGATATCGAGCAGGCCCTCCCGGTGTCGGTGCACCATTTCGACCCCGCGCCCGCGGTCACCGCGCTGCGCCGGCTGTTCCCGGACATGATCTTCACCGCCGAACGGGTCGGCGAGGGATTCTGGGCCACCGGAATGAGTCCCGGCGAGTACTACGCCGGCGGTGATTACGTGGTGGTCGACGACCTCACCCTGGGCAGCGAACCCACGCCGCGCCTGAACTGCTGGTGGCCCGAGGGCGCCCCGGAGGAGATGCACCGGCTGCTGGAAGGGCTGGCGTTACCGGAGATCAGCTGGGTCTACGGCGAATTCGGCCCCTGGCTCACCATTTCCCGGCACGGGATTTCCAAGGGGTGGGCGCTGGAACATCTGCGCCGCCTGCTCGATATCCCACGCGAGGCCACCCTGGCCATCGGGGACGGCTTCAACGACCGCGAAATGTTCGCCTGGGCAGGGCATTCGGTGGCAATGGCAAACGCACCGGTCGAACTCCACGGTCTCGTCGACGAGGTCACCGATGATGTCGCGGCCGACGGGGTGGCCGCGGTGCTGGAGCGCTGGTTCTGAACTCGGTCCCTCGGGGTCGGCCGGCGATGTGACGGTTCCGCAGGTGATCCGGGAGGCCGGCCGTGTTGTGCATCGGCCGGCCACGCACGGCGGCGGTGTGCACAGGCCCGGTAGTAGTGGCCGACCTCAGGCCGACAGTGGCAGTGCGCCTGCGAGCGCGGCGTCATAGCGGTCCCAGACGATCTCGGCGAGCGCCGGGTCCGGGCCGAGGACCTCGGCGTGCGGTAGCAGCGGATCCTGGTCGCGCAGCCGGTCGGTGAGCAGGCCCGGCGCCAGGAACCAGGGAGCGACGAGCACGCGGTCGGCGCCGCGGGCCCGGAGTCGTGCCGCCGCCTGCCCGAGCGTGGGTTCCGCAGTGGCGAAACATACTTCGGTGGGATGGCCGGTCCGGTCCGCGAAACGGCGGGCCAGCCGGGCGGTCCGGCGGTTCGCCGCCGCCGCGGACGAGCCGACGGCGGCCAGGGCGATACCGAGCCGCGCGGGCGGGCCGTCCCAGCCGTGCCGCTCGCGCACCGTCCGCACCCGCTCGTACAGCACCTCGATCAGCCGCGGGTCGGCGCCGAACACTTCGGCCTGGGTGAGCCGCAACCCCGGGTTGCGGGCGGCGGCCCCGGCCAACAGTGCGGGCAGGTCCACGCGGGCGTGGAAGGCGCTGCCCAGCAGTAGCGGGACCACCACCGCGTCGGTTTCGCCGGTGGCCGCCACCGAGTCGAGTACCTGCCCGACCGAGGGCGCGTTCAGGTCGAGGAAGGCGAGGTGGGCCGGCGTCCCGGGGCGCGCGGTCCGCACCCGCTCCACGAGCGCGGCGACGGTGGCGGCCGACCGGGGATCCCGGCTGCCGTGTGCCACCGCTACCAGCGTGGGACTGCCCGGCATCAGACCTCGGTTCCGACCTCGACCGCGGTGAGCACATCCCCGACCAGGCCCGCCGCCAGCGTGTTCCCGCCTGCCGGGTCGATGAGCAGGAAACTGCCGGTGTGCCGGTTGGTCCGGTAGTCGTCGGCCGCGATCGCCTCCGCGACTCGCACCGAGATCCGGCCGATATCGTTGAGCGCCAGCGTTTCCGGGTTCGGGTCGGCGGCCAGGCGCTGCTCGTCGAAACGTTCGGTGAGCGCGCCCACGATCGCCTGCGTAGTCCGGGTGCCGTGCTTGAGCAGCAGCCGGGCACCGGGGCGCAGCGGTTTGTCACCGAGCCAGCACACGGTGGCGTCGAAAGTATCGACGGGTTGCGGGGCGTCGCCGGGTGAGGCGATGGTGTCACCGCGCGAGATATCGACCTCGTCGGTCAGCACCAGCGTGACACTGCGGCCGGCCTGGGCGACGGCCAGTTCGCCGTCGGGGGTGTCGATCCGTTCGACGGTCGTGCGGATACCGGAGGGCAGCACCACCACCTCGTCGCCGGGGGCCACCGAACCCGCCGCGATCTGACCCGCGTAACCGCGGTAGTCCGGGTATTCCGGCGTGCGCGGCCGGATGACGTATTGGACCGGGAAGCGCAGGCCCACCGCGTGTTCGCCGGTGTTGTCCGCGTCCACCGGTACCGATTCGAGATGATCGATCAGCGACGGGCCGCTGTAGTACGGAGTCTTGTCGGAACGGGCGGCGATATTGTCGCCGTGCAGCGCCGACACCGGGATCTCGAGTACATCCTCCTCCGACCAGCCGAGGGTCCGGGTGAGGTGGGAGAACTCCGCGGAGATCTCCGCGAAGACCTTGGCGGCCGCGGCCTGCCGGCCCTGTTCGCTGGGCTCGTCCCCGCCGATGAGGTCGATCTTGTTCACCGCCAGCACCAGCTTGGGCACACCCAGCAGCGCCAGGACCGCCGCGTGCCGCCGGGTCTGCTCGATCACGCCCTTGCGGGCGTCCACCAGCAGGATCACCAGCTGGGCGGTCGACGCGCCGGACACGGTGTTGCGGGTGTACTGCACATGACCGGGGGTGTCGGCCAGCACGAACGACCGCTGCGGGGTCGCGAAGTACCGGTAGGCGACATCGATGGTGATGCCCTGCTCACGTTCGGCCCGCAGACCGTCCACCAGCAGCGACAGGTCGGGGGTGGACAGGCCCTTGTCCACCGACGCCCGGGTCACCGCGTCGATCTGGTCGGCGAGCACGGATTTGGTGTCGTAGAGCAGGCGTCCGACCAGGGTGGACTTGCCGTCGTCGACAGAACCGGCGGTGGCCAGCCTCAATAGGTCGGACATATCAGAAGTAACCCTCTCGTTTGCGGTCTTCCATGGCGGCTTCGGAGACCCGGTCGTCGCCACGGGTCGCGCCGCGTTCGGTCAGCCGGGAGGCGGCGACCTCGGCCAGGATGGCCTCGTTGTCGGCGGCGTCGGACAGGATGGCCCCGGTGGTGGAACCGTCGCCGACGGTGCGGTAGCGCACCGAACGGGTCTCGAGCGCCTCGCCGTCGCGCGGACCACCCCAGACACCGGGGGTCATCCACATACCGTCGCGCTGGTACACCGGCCGCTGGTGTGCGTAGTAGATGGTGGCCAGTTCCACGTTCTCGCGGGCGATGTAGCGCCAGATATCGAGTTCGGTCCAGTTCGACAGCGGGAACACGCGGACGTGTTCGCCCGGCGCGTGCCGGCCGTTGTACAGGTTCCACAGCTCGGGTCGCTGGCGTTTGGGATCCCACTGACCGAACGAGTTGCGCAGCGAGAAGATCCGCTCCTTGGCGCGGGATCGTTCCTCGTCGCGGCGACCGCCGCCGAAGACCGCGTCGAAACGGTGCTCGGTGATGGCCTCCAGCAGCGGCACGGTCTGCAGCGGGTTGCGGATACCGTCCGGGCGTTCGGTGAGCCGGCCATCGGCGAGATAGTCCTCCACGCTCGCCACGTGCAGGCGCAGGCCGTACTTCTCGACCACATGATCGCGGAACTCGAGCACTTCGGGCAGATTGTGCCCGGTGTCCACGTGCAGCAGCGCGAACGGCAGCGGCGCCGGCCAGAAGGCCTTCAACGCCAGATGCAGCAGGACGGTGGAGTCCTTACCGCCGGAGAACAGGATCACCGGGCGTTCGAATTCACCCGCGACCTCGCGGAAGATATGGATGGCTTCCGATTCCAGCGCGGCCAGGGTGTCGAAATCCGAGAGTCCGACGGAGCGTTCGGTGGTGATGGCTTCGGTCATGAGGCGTGTAACCCGCATTCAGTCTTGGCGAGGCCGGCCCAGCGGCCGCTTCGCGGATCGGAACCCGGCTCCGGCTTCCGCGTGCACGGAGCGCAGCCGATGGACGGATATCCCTCCTCCACCAGAGGATTGACGAGAATCGAATGCTTTTCGATATAGGCCTGCATCTCGTCGTCGGACCAGGGCGCGATCGGGTTGATCTTCACCAGCCCGAAGCCCTCGTCGAAGGAGATGAGCGGGGCGTTCGCCCGGGTGGGGGCCTCGACCCGCCGGATTCCGGTGACCCACGCGTTGTAGGGCGCCAGCGAATTCGTCAGCGGCACCACCTTGCGCAGGCGGCAGCATTCGTTGGCGTCGCGGGCGAAAAGATCCTTGCCCAGCAGCGCGTCCTGTTCGGCGACCGTCTGCTCGGGGCGGGCGTTGACCACGTTCACCCCGTATACCGCCTCCACGGCGTCCCGGGTGCCGATGGTCTCGGCGAAGTGGTAGCCGGTGTCCAGGAACAGGACGTCCACACCGGGCCGGACCTGGGCGGCCAGCTGCACCAGCACCCCGTCCTGCATATTCGAGGCGACGATATAGCCGCTGCCGAAATTCTCGTCGGTCCAGCGCAGCAGCTCGTCGGCCGTGGCATCCGGGCCGAGTTCGGCGGCACCGCGCTCGGCCAGCGCCCGGAGTTCATCGGCGCTCAGTTTGGTGGGCAGCGGTTTCTGCTCGGTGGTCACAGTGGGTTCTCCCGTCACAACGCTCGCGGGTTTCATCGCAGATCGGCTTCCTCGGCACGAACGGCCCACTGCGCGAACCGTTCCCCGCCTTCGCGGTGTTTGACGAAATTGCGGACCACACGCTCGATGTAGTCGCCGAGTTCGGCGCTGGTCACCTTGTGCTGGCGCAGTTTGCGTCCGAAGGCGCTGTCCAGGCCGAGGCTGCCACCCAGATGAACCTGGAAGCCCTCCACCTGATTCCCGGCGCCGTCGTCGACCAGCTGGCCCTTGAAACCGATATCGGCGATCTGCGACCGGCCGCAGGAGTTCGGGCAGCCGTTGATATTGATGGTGATCGGGACGTCGAGTTCGGCGTTGATATCGGCCAGCCGCTGTTCCAGCTCCGGCGCCAGCACCTGGGAGCGTTTGCGGGTTTCGACGAAGGACAGTTTGCAGAATTCGATCCCACTGCAGGCCAGCAGGTTGCGCCGCCAGGCCGAGGGACGCGCCTGCAAGCCCAGCGGTTCCAGCTCGGCGATCAGCTGATCGATCTTGTCGTCGGCCACATCGAGCACGATGAGCTTCTGGTACGGCGTGAACCGGATCCGGTCCGACCCGGCGCGCTCGACCGCGTCGGAGACCGCGGTGAGGACGCTGCCCGAGACCCGTCCCGCGATGGGGGAGAAGCCGACCGCGTTGAGTCCGTTGCGCAGCCGCTGCACGCCGACATGGTCGATGGGGCGGCTGGGCTGCTCCGGTGCCGGGCCGTCGATCAGCTTGCGCTTCAGGTACTCGTCCTCGAGCACCTGGCGGAACTTCTCGATACCCCAGTCCTTGATCAGGAATTTCAGCCGCGCTTTGGTGCGTAGCCGGCGATATCCGTAGTCGCGGAAGAGCGAGACGACCGCCTCCCAGACCTCCGGCACCTCGTCCAGCGGCACCCAGGCGCCCACCCGCTGGGCCAGCATCGGGTTGGTGGACAGTCCGCCACCGACCCAGAGGTCCAGACCGGGTCCGTGCTCGGGATGCTCGACGCCGATGAACGCGACGTCGTTGATCTCGTGCACCACGTCCTGCTGACCGGAAATGGCGGTCTTGAACTTACGCGGCAGGTTGGAGTATTCCTTCTTGCCGATGTAGCGGCGCACGATCTCCTCGACCGCGGGCGTGGGGTCGAGAACCTCGTTCAACGCTTCCCCGGCCAGCGGTGAGCCGAGTACCACGCGCGGGCAGTCGCCGCAGGCCTCGGTGGTCTGCAGGCCCACACTCTCGATCCGCCGCCAGATCTCCGGGACGTTTTCGATCTCGATCCAGTGGTACTGGAGGTTCTCCCGGTCGGAGAGGTCGGCGGTATCGCGGGCGAACTCGGTGGAGATCCCGCCGAGGGTGCGCAGCTGCGCGACGTTCAGCGCGCCACCGTCGCACCGGATCCGCATCATGAAGTATTTGGCTTCGATCAGGTCGACGTTCTCGTCGCCGGTCCAGGTGCCGTCGTAACCCTGCTCACGCTGGGTGTAGAGGCCCCACCAGCGGAAACGGCCGCGCAGATCGCCCTTGTCGATACTGTCGAAACCGTTCTTCGAGTAGAAGTTCTCGATCCGGGTGCGGACATTGAGCGGGTTGTCGTCCTTCTTGGACTGCTCGTTGGGATTGAGCGGTTCGCGATAACCGAGCGCCCACTGCCCCTCGGCGCGGCGGCGCACCGGTTTGCCGGTACGGGCGCGCGTGGGCCGCTGGGCGGGGGCCTCGGGCTTCGCGATGGGATCGGCGTCGGTGCTCGACGTCATGAAGTGGCTCCTGCTTGTGGTCGTACATCCGGGCTGAAGGCGCGAGGGACTGGCTCGCGCCCGCGGTGTCAGCGGGCCGAAATCCTCGAAGGGGAATCGCCGGAAATCCGGGGAGGGCGCAGCTGAGCTACCGGGCAGAACCGGGCAGACAACAGGCGCTGCAGACGCGCTTGTAGTCGACGTGGCGACGTGCCACAAGTCGTACTCCGGATGCGCGCATGCGACCTATTGTGCCATGCCGGACCCCGCGTTCCGACCGCCCTACCAGTATTTCCCGCGAACAAGCGGGAAATTCCCTGGTTCTGCGAGTCTATTTGTGACGGTCGTCATATTTTCTCTGGTGGGGGTAGCCGGGGATGCCCCCTATGGGCTGGGCGGAGTTGACCTCGAGTTCACTCGAGGTTGCAGGCTTCGGGTCATGACGATCGACACCGCGCATACCGGTCACCATCCCGCCGAGACCGATGCCGAGATCGCCGCCCGCCACGCCGTGGTCGCCGCCGTGGCGCGCGCCCAGCGCGACGAAGACGTCGACGGCTTCACCACCCCGATGTACGTCATGACCAAGGAGGACGGCCGCTGGCTGCTGACCGCGAACCAGAACACCCCGATCGTCGAGGACTGATCCACGCCCGGTCACACTGGAGGGGTGAGTCCCGCCGCCACCACCGCCTCGCACACCGACGCCTCCGCTCCGGTGTTGCGTGATTTCGGCGGCGGTCCCTTCGGGATCTACGTGCACGTACCGTTCTGCGCGACCCGCTGCGGATACTGCGATTTCAACACCTATACCGCCGGTGAACTGGGCACTTCGGCGTCCACGCAGTCCTGGTCGGAGGCGCTGCGCGCGGAACTGGCCACTGCCGCCCGGGAGTTCGCCGCGCTGCCCACCGCGACGCCCCCGGTGGCGACGGTCTTCGTGGGCGGCGGCACGCCCTCGCTTCTCGGTGGCGACGGTCTCGCGGCCGTGCTCGACGCGATCCGCGCGGAATTCGACCTCGCCCCGGACGCCGAGGTCACCACCGAATCGAATCCGGAATCGACCTCCCCGGCGTTCTTCGACAAGATCCGGGCGGCCGGGTTCACCCGTGTCTCACTCGGGATGCAATCGGCGGCCCCGCATGTGCTGGCCGTACTCGACCGCACCCATACGCCGGGCCGGGCGGTCGCCGCCGCCCGGGAGGCACGCGCTGCCGGATTCGACCACGTGAACCTCGACCTCATCTACGGCACCCCGGGCGAACGCGACAGCGACCTGGACGCCAGTCTGGACGCAGTACTGGACGCCGGAGTCGACCACGTGTCGGCGTATTCGCTCATCGTCGAGGACGGGACCGCGCTGGCCCGCCGGGTGCGCCACGGCGAACTGCCCGCGCCCGACGAGGACGTGCTGGCCACCCGCTACGAGCGGATCGACGCGCGACTCGAAGCCGCCGGCCTCACCTGGTACGAGGTCTCGAACTGGGCGGCCGGCGACGCCGCGCGCTGCCGGCACAACCTCGGTTATTGGGACGGCGGCGACTGGCTCGGCGCCGGACCGGGCGCACACAGCCACCTCGGCGGCGTGCGCTGGTGGAATGTGAAGCATCCGGCCCGCTATGCCGACCGCGTCGCCCACGGCGGTCTGCCCGCCGCCGACTGGGAGGACCTCACCGCCGCCGATCGGTACCTCGAGCGCGTCATGCTCGCCCTGCGGCTGCGCACCGGGCTGCCGCTGGCCGATCTCGACCCGGGCGGGAACGCCGCCGCCCGGCGCATCGCAGGCGACGGGCTGGTCACGATCGTGGACGACCGGCTGATCCTCACCGACCGCGGGCGGTTGCTGGCCGACGGGGTGGTCCGGGATCTGGTCGGCTGAGCGCCGATCCCGGGCAGATCATCGATCGGCTGTCCGCTGTGTATCTTGTTCGAGCGGCCGCGACGCAGACCCGCATTCGGTGACGAGCACCGGGTGAATCCGTCGGGCGCAATTACACTGGGTGACGAACCCAGCGGTATGTGAGCCGGGTTCGCAGGTAGCGGTGCGCCGGGCGACCACCTCGACGCGCAGCGGAGCTAGGAGGTGGGGTCGATGTCGAGCACCGAGGATCGGCGCTTCGAGGTCCTGCGAGCGATCGTCGCCGACTACGTTTCCACCAAGGAGCCCATCGGTTCGAAAACCCTGGTCGAACGGCACAATCTGGGCGTTTCCAGCGCGACGGTACGCAACGATATGGCGGTCCTGGAAGCCGAGGGTTACATCACCCAGCCTCATACGAGTTCCGGCCGCATCCCCACCGACAAGGGCTACCGCCAGTTCGTGGACCGGATCGCCGAGGTCAAACCGCTGTCGGTCGCCGAACGCAAGGCGATCATGCAGTTCCTCGAATCGGGGGTCGACCTCGACGATGTCCTGCGCCGCGGCGTACGCCTGCTCGCTCAGCTGACCCGCCAGGTCGCGGTCGTCCAGTACCCCACCGTTTCTGCGTCCACCGTGCGCCATCTGGAAGTGGTAGCCCTCAATCCCGCGCGATTGCTGCTGGTGGTGATCACCGACACCGGCCGCGTCGACCAGCGCATCGTCGAACTCGGCACGGTGGTCGACGATGAGGATCTCGCCGCGCTGCGCGGCATGCTGGGCGCGGCCATGGACGGCAAACGCCTCGCCGCGGCCTCCGCCGCCGTCGCCGAGCTGCCCGAGCAGGCGCCGCTCAAACTCCGTGACGTGCTGATCAAGGTTTCGACGGTCATGGTCGAGACCCTGGTCGAACATCCCGAGGAACGCCTGGTCCTGGGTGGCACCGCCAATCTCACCCGCAATGCCGGCGACTTCGGCATCCACGGCTCCCTGCGTACCGTGCTCGAGGCGCTGGAGGAGCAGGTCGTCGTTCTGAAACTACTGGCCGCCGCCCAGCAGCCGGGCATGGTGACGGTACGGATCGGCGAGGAGACCCAGGTCGAGGAGATGCGCGGTACCTCCGTCGTCACCACCGGCTACGGCGCCGCGGGCGCGGTCCTCGGCGGTATGGGAGTCCTGGGCCCGACCCGGATGGACTACCCGGGCACGATCGCCTCGGTAGCGGCGGTCGCCCGCTACATCGGCGAGGTTCTCGCCGAACGGTAGGCCTTCGCTCCAGTGCTGTGGTGGGGCGGATCCGGGTCCGGCTCCAATGGTGCGGATCGGGGTCCGTGAGCCCGGTTGCACCCTGTCGCTTCAGCGGTGGGCGGCTGCGGACACGTGCCGACCATCCGGAGGGAGTGGGTTCGGGTGGGCCGGTCCGCGAAGGTGCTGTGTCTATTTGCGCCGCCTGCGGCGTCGCGGGGTCGAGGCCCCCTTGGTCCCGCCGTTCAGGCCTCGAGCCTTGGCCGAAGGTGCTCAATGGTCGCATTCTATGGGCGGCTCACCGCACATCGCATGCACGTCGAGGCCTGAACGGCGGGACGGGCCTCGACCCTTTGAGGGCCTCGTAAGACTCGGTACCGGGTGCTTGCGCAACGGGGGCCCGGCCGGTGGTTCGACTGCCGGGAGCGAAGGCTTACCCGCCGCGGAAGGGGGCTTGCGTGGTTCGCTGTTAGGCTCGTGTTCTCCGCCGAGATAAAGTTGAGTCGACCCGACTAAGCTCACGGGCGGGCGGCTCAATCCATCAGGAGCCACGCGGCCGGCCGTGGGAAGCCGGAGCCGTGGACAGCGACCAAGGACTAAGAGAACTCAAGTGGCACGGGACTACTACGGATTGCTCGGTGTAGGCAGGGACGCCTCCGACCAAGAGCTCAAACGCGCGTATCGCAAGCTGGCTCGCGAACTGCATCCCGATGTGAACCCGGACGAAGCGGCGCAGACCCGGTTCAAGGAGGTCTCCGCGGCGTACGAGGTGCTGTCGGATCCGGAGAAGCGCCGCATCGTCGATATGGGCGGTGACCCGCTCGACGCCGGTGGCGGCGCCGGCGGTTTCAGCGGCGCCGGTTTCGGTGGCCTGGGCGATGTGTTCGAGGCATTCTTCGGCGGGATGAGCGGCGGCGGTGGTGCCGGCGCCCGCAAACCGCGTGGGCGGGTGCAGCCGGGCGCGGATTCGCTGGTGCGGACCCGGCTGAGCCTGGCCGAATGCGCGGTGGGGGTCACCAAACATCTGACCGTCGATACCGCGATCCTGTGCGATCTGTGCCAGGGCGCCGGGACCAACGGTAACTCCAGCCCGGTGCGCTGTGAGACCTGCGGCGGCGCCGGTGAAGTGCAGTCGGTGCAGCGATCGTTCCTCGGCCAGGTACTGACCTCGCGTCCGTGCCCGACCTGCCGTGGCGCCGGCGAGACGATCCCGGATCCCTGCCACAAATGCGGCGGCGACGGCCGGGTGCGGGCGCGGCGGGAGATCGCGGCCCCGATTCCGGCCGGGGTGGCCAACGGGATGCGGGTGCGCCTGGCCGCACAGGGCGAGGTCGGCCCCGGTGGCGGGCATGCCGGCGACCTGTACGTGGAGATCGTGGAACAGCCGCATGATGTGTTCGTTCGCGACGGTGACGATCTGCACTGCACCGTCCGGGTTCCGATGGTGGACGCGGCACTGGGCACCACGGTGGTGATCGACACCATCATGGACGGTCCCACCGAGCTGACCATCGGTCCCGGTACCCAGCCCGGGGAGATCTCGGTGCTGCGCGGGCACGGGATGCCGCGGCTGCGTTCCAGCTCCCGCGGTGACCTGATGGCGCACCTGGATATCGTCGTGCCGACCAAGCTGGACAGTAAGCAGACCGATCTGCTGCGCAAATACAAGGGTTTGCGGGCCAAGGACAAAGCCGAGGTGATGTCGGCGCAGTCCGAGCACAACAGCGGCCTGTTCGCCCGGTTGCGCGCGTCGTTCAGCGGACGCTGACCCCGATGGCCGCCACGGTCTTCTACCTGGACGAGATTCCGGAACCGGGCGCCGTCGCGGTGCTCGACGGCGCGGAGGGCCGGCACGCGGCGACGGTGCGCCGGATCCGGGCCGGCGAACCCGTCACGCTGTCCGACGGCCGCGGTGTACTGGCGGATTCGGAAGTCGTCGCCGCGCAGAAGAACCAGCTCGAACTGCTGGTACGGGACCGTCGCCGCGCCGCGCCGGCAGCACCGGCGGTCACCGTGGTCCAGGCGTTGCCGAAATCCGAGCGTTCCGAGTTGGCCGTCGAGTTGATGACCGAGGCCGGTGCGGATGTGGTCGTGCCGTGGCAGGCCGCGCGCTGTGTCTCGAACTGGGAGGCCAAAGCGGACAAGGGCGTGGCCAAATGGCGGTCGGCGGCGAAGGCCGCGGCCCGGCAGTCCCGCCGTGCCTACATCCCCGAGGTCACGGCCCTGCACCGGACACCGGAGGTGGTGGACGCCGTGCGCGCGGCGACGGCACAGGGCGCGGTGGTGGCGGCCCTGCACGAATCGGGCGGGGGTATCTTCACCGAACTGCCGTGGCGCACCGCCGCGGCGATCACGCTGATCGTCGGCCCGGAGGGCGGTCTCGACGACGCCGAGTTGACCGCTCTGAGCGTGGCGGGAGCCGAGGTGGTCCGGCTCGGACCCACCGTGCTGCGCACGTCCACGGCTGCCGCGGTGGCGCTCGGGGCGCTGGGGGCGCTCACCACCCGCTGGGTGACCACCGGGTGAACAGCCGGTCGTAGCGGTCCGCTACGCCGTGATGGGCCGGAATTCCACTGGGACCTGTCGGGGCCGGGAGTTAGACTCGTGCCAGCGACAGCATTCGCACCCAGCTCCACCAGCGGCGCATCACCGCAGCTCCGAGACCGGAAAGCAGGCCATAGCGACTACGTGCGATCACAAGGCGATAGCGGCGACCAGAATCCCTCCGCGGGCGAGAACGGTGCCTCGGGGCCCGCGGCACGCACCGTCCGTTCCAGTATCGAACTCGCACCCGAATCGGTTTTCCCCTTCCTCGGCTCCGCGGACGAAAACCTCCGTGAACTCGAAGATCTGCTCGTCGCGGATATCCATGTGCGCGGCAATGTGGTCACGTTCACCGGTCCGGCGGCCGATGTCGCGCTGGCCGAGCGGATCGTCGAGCAACTGGTCGCGCTGACCGGCCGCAACCGGGTGATCACTCCCGAAGCGGTGCGGCATACGGTCTCGATGCTCACCGAGGGAAGTTCCGAATCACCCGCCGAGGTGCTCAGCCTGGACATCCTGTCCCGCCGCGGAAAGACGATCCGCCCGAAAACACTGAACCAGAAGCGCTATGTCGACGCGATCGACGAGAGCACGATCGTCTTCGGTATCGGTCCGGCCGGTACCGGTAAGACCTACCTGGCCATGGCCAAGGCGGTGCAGGCGCTGCAGACCAAGCAGGTCAACCGCATCATCCTCACCCGTCCGGCGGTCGAGGCCGGAGAGCGGCTGGGCTTCCTGCCGGGCACCTTGAACGAGAAGATCGACCCGTATCTGCGCCCGCTCTACGACGCATTACACGACATGATGGACCCGGAGGCCATCCCCAAGCTGATGGCGGCCGGCGTGATCGAGGTCGCGCCCCTGGCGTATATGCGGGGTAGAACCCTGAACGATTCGTTCATCATTCTGGACGAGGCGCAGAACACGACCGCCGAGCAGATGAAGATGTTCCTCACCCGGCTCGGGTTCGGGTCGAAGATCGTGGTGACCGGTGACGTGACCCAGGTGGACCTGCCGCACGGCGCGCGGTCCGGTCTGCGGGCGGCCACCGAAATCCTCGGCGATATCGAGGACATTCATTTCGCCCTGCTCACCAGCAGTGATGTGGTGCGGCACCGGTTGGTCTCCGATATCGTCGATGCCTACGAGAAGTTCGAGGCCGAGACCCGGCCGCCGGTGGGCCCGCCGCATATGTCGGGGAACCGGGCGCAGCGGCGAGCGGCGGGGCGTACGGCCCGGAGGTGACCCGGCCGTGCGCGAGTGCGAATGGGCTGGGCCCGACCGCACCCATTAGGCTGACCAGGTGAGTATCGAGATCGCCAACGAGTCGGGGATGGAAGTTCCCGAAGAAGACCTGGTGGGCGTCGCCCGGTTCGTGATCGACCGGATGGATGTGCACCCGGCCGCCGAACTGTCCATGGTGCTGGTGGATCTCGACACCATGGCCGACCTGCACATGCGCTGGATGGATTTGCCCGGACCCACCGATGTGATGTCGTTTCCCATGGACGAACTCGAGCCCGGTGGCCGGCCGGACAGTCCCGAGCCGGGCCCGTCGATGCTGGGCGATATCGTGCTGTGCCCGGAATTCGCCCTGGACCAGGCGGCCAAGGCCGGTCATTCCCTCGAGCACGAACTCGCCCTGCTCACGGTGCACGGGGTGCTGCATCTGCTCGGTTACGACCATGCGGAACCGGCCGAGGAGAAGGAGATGTTCGCTCTGCAGGGCCGGTTGCTCGAACAGTGGTACGAGGAGTTGCGGGAGGCGCAGCGGCGGGCCGAACTGGCCGCCCGGGACGCCCGCCTGCTGGGCAAGACGGGGTTCGCGGCCCCGGAGGGCGACCGTTCGTGGCCGGGTGACGCGCACGCGTGAACGAGATGACCCTGCTGCTGGTCGCCGTCTTGCTCGCTGCCGTGGGTGGTGTCTTCGCCGCGGTGGACTCGGCCCTGAACACGCTGTCCCCGGCCCGGCTCGACGATATGGCGCGCAGCGACCGCCCCGGCGCGGTGCGGCTGGGCCGGATCGTGGACGACCGGCCCCGCTACGTCAACCTCATGGTGCTGTTGCGCATTCTGTGCGAGATCACCGCGACCGTGCTGCTCGCCGCCGCGCTGAGCAGTTTCCTGGACAGCGGGTGGGCGCTGCTGGTGACCGCGGTGGTGATGGTGCTGGTCTCCTATGTGGTGATCGGGGTGGGGCCGCGCACCCTGGGGCGTCAGCACGCGTACACCATCTCGCTCGCGGCGGGGCTGCCGCTGCAGTTCATCGGCGCCCTGCTGGGCCCGGTGAGCCGGTTGCTGATCCTGCTCGGTAACGCGATCACACCGGGTAAGGGTTTCCGCAACGGCCCGTTCGCCTCGGAGATCGAATTGCGCGAAGTGGTCGATATGGCGCGGGAACGCGGTGTGGTCGCCGACGATGAGCGCCGGATGATCCAGTCGGTGTTCGAACTCGGCGATACCGCGGCGCGCGCCGTGATGGTGCCGCGGACCGAGATGGTGTGGATCGAGGCCGATAAATCGGTGGCGCAGGCGATGTCGCTGGCAGTGCGCAGCGGACACTCGCGGATCCCGGTGGTCGGGGAGAACGTGGACGATATTCTCGGCGTCGTCTACCTGAAGGACCTGGTGCCCTACGCCGACCGCGGGCGCAGTGTCCGGGTGCGCGAGGTCATGCGGGACGCGGTGTTCATGCCCGATTCCAAACCGCTCGACGATCTGCTCGATGAGATGCAGCGGCGGCGCAACCATATGGCGCTGCTGGTGGACGAGTACGGCGGTATCGCCGGTCTGGTGACCATCGAGGATGTGCTGGAGGAGATCGTCGGAGAGATCGCCGACGAATACGATACCGACGAGACACCGCCGATCGAGGAGATAGAACCGGGCCGGTTCCGGGTGTCGGCGCGGCTGCCGATCGCCGACCTGGGCGAGCTGTACGGGCTGCCGATCGACGAAGAGGAAGTCGATACCGTGGGCGGGCTGCTCGCGCACGAACTGGGCCGGGTGCCGCTACCGGGCGTCGAGGTCGTCGCGCACGGGCTGGAGTTGCGCGGTGAAGGCGGCGCCGACGCGCGCGGGCGGGTCCGGGTGCACACCGTGGTGGTGGGCCGGGCGTCCGAGCACAATACGGAGACCGATCCGGGACCGGCGCGGGAGAACGCGTCCGCCCGGCATGACGAGGGAGCAGCCGATGAGTGAACTGGATGCCGAGGACAACAAGTTACTGGTGCTCGCCCGGGGCGCGCTCGGTCGCACCGGCGGCGCGGCGGGCGCGGCGATCCGCGATACCGACGGGCGCACCTATGCCGCCGGTGAGGTCGGGCTGCAGGCGTTGCGGCTCACGGCCTTGCAGTCCGTGGTCGCGGCCGCGATCTCCAGCGGTGCGGAGGGGTTCGAGGCCGCGGTGGTGATCGGCGGGAAGTTCGCGGACGCCGGGGTGGCCGCGGTCCGCGAGGTGTCCGCCGGAGCGAAGATCGTTTTCGCCGACGCCTCGGGCGCGGTGTTCGATATCGCCGAGGGTTACGAGGCTTCCGATGCCTGAACCCACCGCGGGTGAGTTCCGTTCCGGTTTCGTCTGTTTCGTCGGCCGGCCCAATACCGGTAAGTCGACGCTGACCAACGCGCTGGTGGGCGCGAAGATCGCGATCACGAGTTCGCGGCCGCAGACCACCCGGCACACCATCCGCGGCATCGTGCACCGCGAGCACACCCAGCTGATCCTGGTCGACACTCCCGGGCTGCATCGTCCCCGGACCCTGCTCGGCCAGCGGCTCAACGATCTGGTGCGCGATACCTATTCCGAGGTCGACGTGATCGCGCTGTGCATCCCCGCGGACGAGAAGGTCGGTCCGGGGGACCGCTGGATCGTGCAGCAGGTGCGGCAGATGGCGCCGAAGACCACGCTGCTCGGCGTGGTCACCAAGATCGACAAGGTGGGTAAGGATCAGATCGCGCGCCAACTGATGGCGGTCTCCGAGCTGCTCGGGCCGGAAACCGATGTGGTGCCGGTTTCGGCCACCAAGGGGGAACAGGTCGAGGTCCTGGTCGATGTGATCGCCTCCCGGATGCCGCCGGGTCCGGCGTTCTATCCCGACGGTGAACTCACCGACGAGCCCGAGGAAACCCTCATGGCCGAACTCATCAGGGAGGCGGCGCTGGAGGGGGTGCGCGACGAACTGCCGCATTCGCTGGCGGTGGTGATCGAAGAGACCCTGCCGCGCGAGGATAACGAGGACATGCTCGACGTGCACGCCCTGCTGTACGTGGAGCGGCCGAGCCAGAAGGCGATCATCATCGGCAAGGGGGGCGCCCGGCTCAAAGAGGTCGGGACCAATGCGCGCAAGCAGATCGAGCACATTCTCGGCAGCCGCATCTATCTGCATCTGCATGTGAAGGTCGCCAAGGACTGGCAGCGTGACCCCAAACAACTGGGCAAACTGGGGTTCTGAGGCCCCTCGTCAATTGGTCGGACGCCCGGTTCCGGGGTGGGTGCGGGGGCATCGGGGCTTCGGGATCGCGCGGTACGAGAGTCCGATTGCGTTGCGAACGCGGTGATTTCGCCGCTGTCCGCGCGCCGGATACCGACCCGCTCACGACACTGGAAGTTAGCTGAGATTCAGCTTTCTTTGAGTGGCGGAGGTTGGACTAGGCCGATATGCTTCGGCCCGTACCCGAATTGACCGGAGCGAAACCATTTTTGATCCGACGATTCGGTAACGGCACGATGTGGTGCCGCATGCGGGCTCGGCTTTGGGTCGGCAGGACCAAGCGCGAGCGGGGGGACCCGACTTATGTACGAATCAGTGCCGGCGGCCTCGGCGTGGGCGGCGGGCCGGAGGCAATTATTGGCTCCGGTGCTGGCCCTGGGAATCTCGGTCACCGTCGGTATCGGACTGTTGGCCGCCGCCATACTGTCGGTCGCGCCGGCGGACCGGATGGTGACCGCCGTATGGGTCTCGATCGCCGTGGTGGCGGCCTGTACCGCCGTCGCCACCGCGGTCTACTTCCGCGGCCTGATCACCGCCGAGCAGCGCCGCACCGCCGAAGCGCTGGACCTGCTCGCCCGCAGCGAGCGGCGGGCCGCGGCCGCCGAACAGGCGGTGGCGGCGGAGAAAGAGGTCAGCGCGACCAGCGAACGCCGCCGGCTGGCGGCCATCGCGTCACTGGCGAACGCCGCCGGCCGGATGCAGGCCATGACCACCAGCATGCTGGCGAATCTGCAGGAGCTGGAACACCGCTACGCCGATCAGGCGGTGCTCACCGATCTGCTCGAAATGGACCATGCCACCGCCCAGGCCGGACGACTCGCCGACAGTATCGCCATTCTCAGCGGTGCCCGCACCGGCCGGCGCTGGGCCAAACCGATCCTCATGGAACGTATTCTGCGGGCCGCGATCGGACGGGTCGGCGGATACCAGCGGGTGCGGCTGCGGGCGATCGTCGATATCGCCATTGCCGGGCACGCGGCCGAGGGCGTGATCCACGCATTGTCCGAACTCGTCGACAACGCCTGCCGGTTCTCCCCGCCCACCACCGAGGTGCACATCTACGCCGCGGAGATCCCGGCCGGCCTGGTGGTGACCATCGAGGACAGCGGCCTGGTGATGAGCGAATCGTCGCTGCAGCGGGCGCAGCTCACCGTTTCCGGCGTCGAGGGGGATGCGGCGGAGGGTCTCTCCTCGCTCAACGGCACCCGGTTCGGTCTCGCGGTCGTGGGGCGGCTGGCGCGCAAACACGGTCTCACCGTCAGCTACCGGCCGTCCGCGATAGGCGGGACCGCGGCGGTCGTGATGATCCCGCGCGAACTCACCGCCCGGATCGAGCCGCCCGCCACCCCCGCACTGCCGACCGGTCATTCGGCAGGCCATGCCGTCCTTCCGCCCGGCGCCGGGGACGCACCCGATTCCGGTCCGTTCGCCGTGGTACCGGAAACCGGCGCGCGGTACCGTGCCGCGCCGGCGGAAGCCGCCGCGGCCGACTCGGACCGTCCTCGGTACAACTCCACGAGTCGGCCGGCGGCCCAGTATGTTTCGGGCCGGCACAGCGTCCAGCAGCACAGTTTCGGCGAATTCCCCGCGGTGGCCGCGGCCGAGACCGAAGCGACCGCCACCACCGTGCTGCCCAAGCGGCGGCGGGGCAGCACCCTGGCCGCCGCGCATCCCGGGGGTCTGCCCGATCCCGACTCCTTCGAGGGTGCCGCCGCGCACGATACGGCTCCGGAACACCGGTCGTCGGCGTCGGCGCTGGGTGCCTTCCAGCGGGCGGTCACCGGCCGTGCCGGGGACAACGCCCAGCCGTTCGGCGGACCGATCCGGTCGCCCGGCAACGGCGCCGGGCGACCGTCCCGTCATTCCATGACAACCGACTGGGAGAACCATCGATGACGATGACATCGGATCCAGCGCAACTGGATTGGCTGTTGCAGCGGCTGCTGAGCGAAACCGCCGGCGCGCGGCACGCGGTATTGCTGGCCGCGGACGGTATCCAGATGTGCCATACCGCGGGACTGTCCATGGACCAGGCCGACCGGCTCGCCGCGATCGCCTCGGGTGTGCAGGCGCTGGCGGGTAGCGCCTCGGCCGAGTTCGGGAACGGCCGCGGCGGGGTCCGCCAGTCGATGACCGAGTTCTACGGCGGCATCCTGTTCATCGTCGGTGCCGGCGCGGGCGCCCAGATCGCGGTGCTGGCCGACGACGATGCCGACGCCGGTCTGGTCGGCGCCCAGATGGCGGCGCTGATCGAGCAGGTCGGGGAATATCTGTCCGCACCGCCGCGAGGGAGCCGAGCGAGGCTGCTGTGAACCGCCCCGGCCGCGACGACGAACCCGACCGTTTCTACACGCTCACCGGTGGTCGCGCCGCCCCCACCACCGACGAGTTCGATCCGGTGACCCTGGTGGTCAGTGAATGCGCGCCCACAGCGGCCATGCAGTACGAACACGCGGCGATCCTGTCCATGTGCCTGCGACCCACCGCGGTGGTGGAGATCGCGGCCGAACTGCGGTTGCCGATCGGCATCGCGACGGTTCTGGTCGCGGACCTGCTGCACGCAGGCAAAGTCACCGTTCGCCACCCCGAACTCGATACGGGCCCTTACGGTGACACGTTCGATATCGACATGCTCGAGAAGGTGCTAGTTGGACTCCGTAGCCTATGACGACCGCCCCACGCGCGCCCGGGCGCCACTGAGCAGTTCGGTGCGGCATGCCCTGAAGATCGTCGTCGTCGGCGGCTTCGGGGTCGGTAAGACGACCATGGTCCGCGCGGTGAGCGAGATCCAGCCGCTGGATACCGAAGCGGTGATGACCAACGCCGGTGTCGGAGTAGACGATCTGGCCGGGGTATCCGGGAAAACGACCACCACCGTCGCCTTCGATTTCGGCCGGATCAGTCTCACCGACGAATACGTGCTGTACGTGTTCGGCGCGCCCGGTCAGGAACGGTTCTGGTTCCTGTGGGACCGGTTGTTCACCGGGGCGCTGGGCGCGGTGGTGCTCGTCGATCCGCGGCGGATCAGTGATTCCTGGTACGCGATCGACCGGCTGGAATACCAGGGCACCCCGTTCGTGGTCGCCTGCAACTCCTTCGAACCGATCCCACCGGCGTTGGACGAGGTCCGCGACGCTCTCGACCTCGATCCCCACGTACCGCTGTTCGCCTGTGACGCGCGCTCGCGCGCGGCCGGCAAACAGGTGCTGATCGGTCTCGTCGAACACCTCATCGAGCGCCAGGCCCCACCCGCGGCGACAGTGGAGGCCCGGTCGTGACCCGCCTGGAGTACAACACCGGGATGTCACCGGGCGGTTGCCCGGTCACCCCGAGCGGAGCGGTCACGCTGGACGGTCCCGGTTTCCACTCCGACCCGGCCCTCCTCTACACGCGGATGCGGTCCGAGTACGGGCCGGTCGTCGCGGTGGAGCTCATCGGCGGTATCCCGGCGTGGCTGGTGATCGGCTATCGGGAACTGCACCAGGTCACCACGGACGGCTTGCTGTTCCCGCGGGATTCGAGCCTGTGGAACCAGTGGCCGGTGATCCCACCGGATTGGCCGCTGCTGCCCATGGTCGGCCGGCCGCAGCCCGGAATCTATTTCACCGCCGGCGCCGCGCACGCCCGGCATGTGAGCCTGGTCGAACCGGCCCTGGAATCGGTGGACCCGTTCGCGTTGCGCACCGCCTGTGAACAACTCGCCGACGGACTGATCGACCGTTTCTGCGGTCGCGGTTACGCGGACGTGGTCACCGAATTCGCCGAACTGCTCCCGGTGCTGACGCTGGCGTGGATCATGGGCGTGCCGGAATCGGACGGCCCGTATCTGGCGCAGACCATGCAGACCCTGTGCGACGGCGGGCCGGAAGCGCCCGCCGCCTATCTGCGGTTCGTCGAGTACATGCAGAAGCTGCTGGTGCAGAAAAAGGTTGCCCCCGGACAGGATCTGGTGTCGCGGATGCTGGCCCATCCCGCACCGTTCGCCGATGAGGAATACGTTCTGAACATGCAGTCGGTGACGGCCGCCGGTCATCTGCCGACCGCCGACTGGATCGGTAACTCGATCCGCCTCATGCTGGTCGACGACCGGTTCGCCGCCGCGTTCGGCGCCGCCCGGCACAGTATCGGGCAGGCGATGACCGAGGTGTTGTGGGAGGACACCCCCACCCAGATCCTGGCCGGCCGCTGGGTTTCGCGCGATACCCGACTCGGTGAAGCCCTGGTGCGCCGCGGCGATATGTTGCTGCTCGGTCTGGCCGCCGCGAACGCGGATCCGCATATCCGGCAGTACTCCGGCGCCGGCGCCGAACCCGCCCACTCCGGCAATGCCGCGCATTTCGCCTTCGGCCACGGCGAATACCGCTGCCCCTATCCGGCGCAACAGATCGCCGAGATCATCGCGCGGACCGGGATCGAGGTGCTGCTCGACCGGCTGCCCGACCTCGATCTCGCGGTCCCGGCCGAGTCCCTGATCCGGCGGCCCTCGCCCTTCCTGCGCGGATTCACCGCGCTCCCTGTCGATTTCACTCCGGTACCCGCCGTTGGAGGTGGCTCTTGAGCCAGCAATGTCCGCATAACGCGGCCCTGACAATCGACCCGATGGTCGCCGATCTCGCGGGGGAGACCCGCACCCTGACCGAGGGCCCGGCGCTCACCAGGATCGAACTGCTCGGTGCGCCCGCCTGGACCGTCACCCGGCACCACCTGGCCCGGCAACTACTCACCGACACCCGCCTGGTGAAGGACCACACGCAGTGGAATCTGTGGCAGTCCGGCGCGGTGACCCGGGAGTGGCCGTTGATCGGCATGATCGACGCCGGACGCTCCATGTTCACCGTGGACGGCGCCGAACACCGCCGGCTGCGGATCAAGACCACCCGGGCGCTGGCGCCGCGCCGGCTGGGCGTGCTGCGACCGAAGGTCGAACAGTTCACCGCCGAACTCCTCGACGACCTGGCCGCCGCGGGTGCCGGGAACGAGGTGGTCGATCTCAAGCAGATCTTCGCCTACCCGCTGCCGATGCGGGTGGTCAGCGAGCTGATGGGGGTGCCGCGCTCCGATCACACCATGCTGCTGGAGTCCTACAAGGCATTCTTCTCCCTGCTGACCCCGCACGATGAGCGGATGCGGGTATATGCCGAACTCGACGACTATTACACCGGTCTGATCAAGGAGAAAACCGTCCGGCCCGCCGACGACCTGACCTCGGACTTCATCCACGACGTCGCCGACGGCGAAACCCCGCTCACCGAGGCGGAGGTGCACGGCAACCTGAAGGCCCTCGTGGCCGCCGGGCACGAGACCACGGTCAGCCTGATGACCACCACCGTTCGTGCCCTGCTCGGTCACCCGGAGCAGCTGGCGGCGATCCGGTCCGGCGACCGTACCTGGGCGGAGGCGATCGAGGAGACCCTGCGCTGGGACGGCCCGGTCATCCATCTGCTGATGCGTTTCGCCACCGAGGACATCACCGTCGACGACTTCACCATCGCCAAAGGGGACGGCGTCGTCATGTCCTATCGCGCGATCGGCCGGGACCGGTCGCTGCACGGCGCGGACGCCGACACCTACGACATCACCCGCCCCACCGCCGACCGCAACATCTCCTTCGGTTACGGCCCGCACATCTGCCCCGGTGCGGCCCTGGCCCGGCTCGAGGCGTCCATCGCCCTGCCCGCGCTGTTCGACCGGTTCCCGGACCTGCAATGCGCGATGCCGCTGAGCGAGATCGGCAACCTGCCCGTTCTCACCCAGAACGATCCGGCGGCGTTTCCCATCCGGCTGGGTAACTAGAACGCCGGTCGTTCGCCACCGGGCCTCGATGCCGAAACCCGTTCGACTGTCGAGCGGACTATACCGCGGTCGTGATGCGGCTCGGTCAGGTATTCGCGGTTCGGTGGAGCGCGTCGAGCAGATGGCGCAGGGCCGGACCCGGCGGCCCGGGCGTGACGGCGAGCGATGTCGTCACCGACAAATCGGTGAGGGGCCGGATCGCTATCCGATGGACAGTGGGCAGCGAAGCCACCTCGTAGAACACCGTCCACGACGGCGGGCCCACGGCGATATCGGCGAGAGTCTGCTGCAGGGTGGTGAACGGCGGGCCCACCGGCGGGTCGATACCCGCGGTCCCGCATGCTTCGGTGACCAGATCGTGGAAAGGCGGGTTGGCCTCCCGGGCGGCCAGGCGCAGCGGGAGGTGCCCGAGCTGGTCGAGCCGCAGCCCGGGTGCGCCGGCGAGCGGATGGTCGGCCGGGAGTGCGACGTACAGCGGATCCGTCCACACCTCGAGTGCTTCGAGGCCGGCCGAGGGGCGTAGCGCGCGCACCAGAGCGGCGTCCAATTCCCCGGACCGCACTGCGGCGAGTCGCTCGGCCGGTGCCAGTCGCCGGGGCCGGACCTGCAGGCGCGGCGCGATCGCGGCCAGCGTGTTCAACGCCCGATACAGTCGATCGCCCGGTGCGTGCAGAGTGCCCAATCGCAGCGTGCCGTCGTCGCCCGCCGCGATATCCCCGGCGATGCGACGCATCCGCCGCGAGGCCACGAGTACGAGCCGCGCCTCGTCCAGCAATCGTTCGCCTGCCCCGGTGAGCCGGACATGCCGGGTCGATCGGTCGAACAGGAGAATCCCGAATTCTCGCTCCAGCCGCGCGATCTGCTGGCTCACCGCCGACTGGACGATATTCATGCGCCGGGCCGCCCGGCCGAAGCCGCCCTCCTCGGCGACGGCCACGAAGTACTCGAGCTGCCGCAGTTCCACTGCGCCTCCAATTGATCTCGATCTGTGATCACTGCCCGGCACAGCTGCGTCTGGTTCGTGCTGTCTTCCCGGTGTGCACTGAGAGCAACAGTGAACGAAGGAGACATCATGCCGGACCGCACCCCCGAAGCCCTGGTCGTACCTGTGGCGACCGCGGAAATCGTGGACCTACCCCATGGCGGGGCCTTCCATCTGCTCGCCGATGCCGTCGACACCGGCGGTGCACTGGGCGCGAACCGGCTCACTCTCGGCGCCGGTGCGGACGGGGCCGCGCCGCACTACCACGGGCGGTCCACGGAACTGTTCTACGTGCTCACCGGTACCGCGGAATTCCTTCTCGACGGCACTTCGGCAACTGCTCCCGCGGGGAGTCTCGTCGTGGTGCCGCCGGGAGTGCCGCACGCCTTCGGCGCCGCACCCGGATCGCCGGTCGACCTCCTCATCGTCCTCACCCCCGGTATCCAGCGGTTCGAGTACTTCCGTCACCTCGGCCGGATCCAGCGCGGACACGCGGACTCGGACAGCCTGCTACCGGAACAACAGCGCTACGACGTCCACTTCCTGCCCGCGTCGGCCTGGCGCCGCCCGGCCGACGCGCCTGCGTAACCGGGCCGCGCCGACTTCGCGGCGTATCCCAAGGCCGAACGCCGGATGGCTCGAGGCGACGAGAACGAACACGTGCAAGACTGGTCGCGTGCGTTTGTATCGTGACCATGCCGTCGTGCTGCGCCAGCACAAGCTGGGCGAGGCCGACCGTATCGTCACGTTGCTCACCCGGCAGTACGGTCTCGTGCGCGCCGTGGCCAAAGGAGTGCGCCGCACCAAGTCGAAATTCGGGGCCCGGCTCGAGCCGTTCGCCTATATCGACGTGCAGCTCCATCCCGGCCGCAGCCTCGATATCGTGACCCAGGTTCATACCGTCGAAGCCAACGCCTCCGCCATCATCGCCGACTACGGCCGCTACACCACCGCCTGCGCCGTACTGGAGACCGCCGAACGATTGGCCGGTGAGGAGCGCGCCCCCGTTCCCCGCCTGCACACCCTCACCGCGGGTGCCCTGCACGCGATCGCCGAAGGGCAGCGCCCGCATGAACTGGTCCTCGACGCCTTCCTGCTGCGTGCCATGGACTACGCCGGCTGGGCCCCCGCCGTCGACGAATGCGCCCGCTGCGCCACCCCCGGCCCGCATCGCGCGTTCCATGTGGGCGCCGGCGGAGCGGTCTGCGTCCACTGCCGCCCACCCGGCGCCGTCACCCCCGCTCCCGCGGTCTTCGACCAGCTGCTGGCGCTACGTCACGGCCGCTGGGAACGGGTCGAGACAATCCCCGAATCGGCGCGCCGGCAGGCCAGCGGACTGATCGCGGCCCACCTGCAATGGCATCTGGAACACAAACTCCGCACCCTGCCGCTGGTGGAGCGCAGCAGTAGCGCACCTCGCATCGGAGCATCGGTGAACACCGGCGAAGCACTGCGCGTGGTAGATCAGGTCGCCGGTGCGGCGGGCCCAGGGTAGCGATGAATCGACCCGGCTCGCTCCGAGGGGGCCGGCGCACTCGTCGAAAATACTGAAGGGGGCCTCGACCCCGCGGCGCCGGAGTCGCCGCCAAAAACACAGCACCTCCGCGAGTAAGCCCACGTCCTCACGTTTGCGAGTAACCCCACGTGCGCAGGTCTGCGGGTAAGCCCACGTCTGCACCTTCACGGCGGGCGGGCTCATCCCATATCCGGCGCGGTGAGTCGACAGTCGCTCACTGATCAGCCCCGCCCTTCTGGCCGAACCCGCTCTCGTCTCGCCGACGACCTGCCGGTTTCTGGAGCGAGCCGAAGGGCGCCCGGGTTCACGCTGTCCCCGGCTGCCCCGTCTGGAGCCGGACCGTCGGCAGAGCTAGGCTTCGGAGCGTGATCCTGCGTCGTGACACCACCGGTTCGGACGTGCCCGCGTCCCATACCGTCCGTACCATCCGACCGCCGTCACCGCACCCTTCCGGGGCCCGCCCGCCGGAGATTCCGGCGGAACTGGTTCCTCGGCATGTCGCGTTGGTGATGGACGGTAACGGGCGCTGGGCGCAGGAGCGTGGGCTGCCGCGTACCGCGGGCCACGAAAAGGGCGAGGCCGTGCTCATGGACACCGTCGAGGGTTGTATCGAGATCGGTGTGAAGTGGTTGTCGGCATACGCGTTCTCCACCGAGAACTGGCGGCGCAGTCCCGACGAGGTGCGGTTTCTCATGGGGTTCAACCGGGATGTGATCCGGCGGCGGCGGGACGAGATGCACGAGATGGGGGTGCGGGTGCGCTGGGCCGGGCGGCGGCCGCGTCTGTGGCGCAGCGTGATCCGGGAGCTGGAGACGGCGCAGGAGCTGACCAAGGACAACACCGTGATGACGTTGACCATGTGTGTCAACTACGGTGGCCGTGCCGAGATCGCCGATGCGGCACGGGAGATCGCGCGCCGGGTGGCGGCGGGGGAGATCGATCCGGAGAAGGTCGGTGAGGATACGATCGCCCGGTTCCTGGACGAGCCGGATATGCCGGATGTGGATCTGTTCCTGCGGCCGTCGGGGGAGTTCCGTAGTTCGAATTTCCTGATCTGGCAGTCGGCGTACGCCGAGTTCGTCTATCAGGCGACGCTGTTCCCGGATTTCGATCGGCGCAATCTGTGGGAAGCCTGTCTCGAGTATGCGCGGCGGGATCGCCGGTTCGGGGGTGCCAAATGAGTGGCGAGGCCGAATCGGGCGCGCTGGCACCGGATCTGGAGTTGCAGGCCCGGGCCGGTGCCGGGCTGGGGCTCTACGATATCGACGTCCGGGTCGACAACGACGGTTCGCTGCGTTTCGATTTCCAGGGCGCATTGTGTTCGCTGAGCGCGTTCACGTTGACACCGGGCCTGGATGTGCTGTCGCTGACGTGTGTGCTGGCCTGGGATCGGCCGCTCAAACCGCAGTTGCACAAGCGGGTGGCCGAACGGAATGCGTCGTTGCAGTTCGGTTCGATCGTGTTGATCGCGCACGACAAGCTCGCCGATGTGATCCTCCGCTACACCTTCCCCGCGGCCGGCCTGGACGATATGGCGTTGACGACGATGCTGCTGCTGGTGCTCGGTGGCGCCGGTGAGGCGCGCAAGGGCCTGCTGCCCTGACCCGGTCAGGCCGGGTCGGCGACTGTCGCGGATCCGGCCGCCGACCAGGTGCGGCGGGTTTCCGGGTCGCCGTAGGGGAACAGTGTGTCCACGCCGCGTAGGTACTGGTCACGCACTAGGTCGCCCAGCAGCAGGTGCTGCAGCACGAAGCCGGGGAGCAGTCCGAAGAGCGCGGCGGCGACCGCGTCCACGTCGGCATCGGGCGGTAGCCATCCGGCCGCGCGCATCCGTTCGGCGTATTCGCGCCACATCTCCCGGACGCCCGCCATGGTCCGGCGTACGGGCTCGGCCGCCTCTTCGTCGACGAGGGCCAGTGACCATGCCTGCGGCGCCAGGCGTATCCGGCCCTCCGGCCCGCTCTGGGCGTCGATCCATTCCGTCATCCGCGCGACCAGTTGCGCCGGGGTGGGGAGTGGGTCGCTGTGGATGGCGGCCGTCATCTGCGCGCGGATATCCCCGGCGGCGGTCGACGCGAGCGCGATGACCAGTTCGTCCTTGCTCTTGAAATAACGGTAGACAGCGCCCGCGGACAGGCCCGATTCGGTGAAGACGTCCTGCATGGAGGTCTGGTGGAAGCCCTTGCGGACGAAGCAGATACGGGCGGCGTCCAGGATCTGTTGCCGGCGGCGTTCCAGGTGCTCGTCACTGACTCGGGGCATACCTCCAAACTAAAACGAATGTTCGTTCTTGACAAGGTGTGGGGGCGGTGGGACGGTGAATGCACCTAAAAAGAACGAGCCTTCGATTTTCTGGGGAGAACGTCATGAACGTCATCCAGCGCGCCGTGGCACTCGGGGTGGGCGCAGCCCTGCTGCAAGCGTTGATGCTGATCGCTTTTGCGTGGCCGGCGACCAATATCGCACCCCGCGACCTACCGCTCGCCGTCGCCGGTCCGCAGGCCGCGATGGTCGAGGCCCGGCTGACCGGCCAGAATCCCGGCGCGTTCGAGCTCACCGTCGTACCCGACGAAGCGGCGGCCCGCGCGGCCATCGGCGACCGTGAGGTGTACGGCGCGATCGTGACCGGTAGCGGCGCGCCGCGGGTGCTGGTCGCTTCCGGCGCGGCCCCCGCGGTCGCCCAGCAGCTCACCCAGATCGGCCGGCAGATGTCCGGTGCGCCGGCCGCGCCGGTCGAGGACGTCGTCCCCGCCGACCCCGACGATCCCCGCGGAGCGGGATTCGGCGCCATGGCGCTCCCGCTGGTCATGGCCGGTATCGCGGGCGGTGTGCTGCTGACCCTGCTGATTCCCGCCGCCGGGGGTCGTGCGCTCGGGGCATTCGTGTTCGGTATCACCGGTGGTCTGCTGAGCATGCTCGTCACCCAGACGTGGCTGTCCATCGTCCCCGGTAGCTACCTCGCCCTGTCGGTGGTGGCCGGGCTGGTCTCGTTCGCGGTGGCCGGGACGGTCGCCGGACTGGCCACCGTGATCGGCCGGGCCGGTATCGGCATCGCCGCCCTGACCATGCTGCTCATCGGCAACCCGTTCTCCGCCGCCACCGCCGCTCCCGAACTGCTGCCACAGCCGTGGGGCGCGATCGGGCAGTTGCTGCCCCCGGGTGCCGCGGCCTCGCTGCTCCGCTCGGTGGCGTTCTTCGACGGCGCGGGCGCGCAGCGTCCGGTACTGGTCCTGCTGGCATGGGCGGGATTCGCCCTCGTCCTGTTCGGTATCGGAGCGATCCGCGATCGGGCCCGGGTCGAGCCGGCGCAGCCCGTCGAGCCGGCGCCGGTACCGGTCACCGCGTGAGTCGCGGACGGAATACGGCGAAGGCCGCTACCACCGGGTGGTAGCGGCCTTCGCCGTGGTTCGGAGGTTCTCCGGGGGTGCTAGCCCCGGCCGACCGCGGAGCAGGAGTGGCAGGTGCCGAAGATCTCCAGCGTATGGCTGACCTCGGTGAACCCGTGACTGGAGGCGGTGCTGGCCGCCCACGCCTCCACGGTCGGTCCGGCGACCTCGACCGTGCGGCCGCAGTGGCGGCACACCAGGTGGTGGTGATGACCGGTCGAACACTGCCGGTAGACGGATTCGCCATTGTCGGTGCGCAGGACATCGACCATTCCGGCGTCGGCCAGTGATTGCAATGTGCGGTAGACGGTGGTCAGTCCGATCCCCTCGCCGCGCCGGCGTAGCTCGTCGTGTAGCTCCTGAGCCGACCGGAACCTGTCGATGTCCTCCAGTAGCGAGGCGATCGCGTTGCGTTGCCGCGTGGTGCGAATGCCGACTGCTCTCTGTGTGGCGGTCCCTTTGCCGGTGACCAGGTTCTCGGACACGAATTACCCTTCTTCTTCGGCGTGCGCTACTGCGTCGACCACGATATGCGCGAGATGGTCGTCGACGAGTTCGTAGAGGACCTCCCGGCCCGAACGCTCACCGTGTACCACCCCGGCCGATTTGAGAATCCGCAGATGCTGGCTGACCAGCGGTTGTGTAACGCCGAGGGCATCCACCAGCTCGTGCACACAGCGCGGCGACTCCCGCAGTTGTAGCACGATGGCGATGCGGACGGGTGCCGCGAGTGCGCGCAGCAGTTCTCCGGCGTTCTCCAGCACGGTCCGGGTGGGTATGGGGACCGGTGCGGGGGAGCGGTAGGGATTGTGCTGCCCGGCGGCGGCAGTGTCGGTTGTCATCATCCACTCCTTATTGGAAACCGGTCCCATTTTGATATGCATGGGTATGCATGTCAAATATCCATGCCGATACGCCCGCGAATCGTGCTCGCGCGGACCCGGTGGCGGCCCTCCGGGCGCGCGCGGGCTGCGGATGGGCCGGGCTCGCGGTCACCTATTAGGCTGTACCCGATCAGCCGTGCACGGCAGTGCAGCTACCGTGGCCAACTGCGATCACGTAGCCCGATCCGGGCAGCGTAACTACTGGCGATTCGTAGTGGATGGAGAATTCTCGCGTGGCACCCAAGTCGAAGGTGGACACCGTTGCCAACCTCGCCAAGCGCCGGGGCCTGGTGTTCCCGTGCGGTGAGATCTACGGCGGTACCAAATCGGCGTGGGACTACGGTCCGCTGGGCGTCGAGCTCAAGGAGAACATCAAGAAGCAGTGGTGGCGGTCCATGGTCACCAGCCGCGAGGATGTGGTCGGCCTCGACTCGTCGGTGATTCTGCCGCGCCAGGTCTGGGTGGCCTCCGGCCACGTCGAAACCTTCTCCGATCCGCTCGTCGAATCCCTGCACACCCACAAGCGCTATCGGGCCGACCATCTGCTCGAGGCATACGAAGCCAAACACGGCCACCCGCCGGTCAACGGACTCGCCGATATCAACGACCCGGAAACCGGCCAGCCCGGCAGTTGGACCGAGCCGAAGAACTTCTCCGGCCTGCTGAAAACCTTCCTCGGCCCGGTGGACGACGAAGAGGGCCTGCACTACCTGCGCCCCGAGACCGCCCAGGGCATCTTCGTGAACTTCGCGAATGTGATGACCACCGCGCGCAAAAAGCCGCCCTTCGGTATCGCTCAGATCGGCAAGAGCTTCCGCAACGAGATCACCCCCGGCAACTTCATTTTCCGCACCCGCGAGTTCGAGCAGATGGAGATGGAGTTCTTCGTCAAGCCGGGCGAAGACGCCGAATGGCACAAGTACTGGATCGACACCCGCTTCTCCTGGTACACCGGCCTGGGTATCGCCCCGGAGAACCTGCGCCTGTACGAGCACCCGAAAGAGAAGCTTTCGCACTACTCGGCCGGTACCACCGATATCGAGTACCGCTTCGGTTTCCAGGGCGGTGAATGGGGCGAGCTGGAAGGTGTCGCCAACCGCACCGACTACGACCTGTCCACACACGCCGAGCATTCCGGCGCGGAACTGAGCTACTACGACCAGACCACCGAGGAACGCTACGTCCCGTACGTGATCGAGCCGGCCGCCGGCCTCACCCGGTCGCTGATGGCATTCCTCGTCGACGCCTACGCCGAGGACCAGGCCCCGAACGCGAAGGGCGGCGTGGACACCCGCACGGTACTGCGCCTCGACCGTCGCCTCTCTCCGGTCAAGGCCGCGGTGCTGCCGCTGTCGCGCAACGCCGACCTCACCCCCAAGGCCAAGGACCTCGCCGCCCGGCTGCGCCAGCACTGGAACGTCGAGTTCGACGACGCCGGCGCCATCGGCCGCCGCTACCGCCGCCAGGACGAGATCGGCACCCCGTTCTGCATCACCGTCGATTTCGACACCCTCGACGACCAGGCCGTCACGGTGCGCGAACGCGACACCATGACCCAAGAGCGGATCGCCCTGGACCAGGTCGAGGGATATCTGGCGCAACGACTGATCGGCTGCTGATTCCGGTGGCGTGGCGCTGAAGGCCGGGAACGCCGGCGCGAGACGCGGACCGTCCTGCGGACCGCTCCCGCGCCGGCATCCGTGCTCAGGCCGGTCGGATCAGGTCGGGCGTCGTGGGGTTGTGGTGTTGTCGTAGCGCGTCGTGTCTTTGTTCCGCTTCGCCAGGCCGCCCAGCCCGAGTAGGCCGAGCAGGCCGAGCAGGCCCCACAAGCCGGTCTTATCGCTCTCCTTCTCATGGTCGGCGTCCACGTCGTTCTGCGCGATCACCGTCGGCTGTGGCTGTTCCAGTGGCTCGGCGGCGACAACGCCGACTCCGCCGAAGGTCAAAACGAGGGACGACAGAGCAACTGCAATGGTCTTGCGCATGTATGTCTCCTTTTCCTCGTCGGGCGACGCCGCATTACCCGGCCCCGGTCGCGCCAAACCGCACGCGGAACAATTGGCTGCCGCCTCGTCCGGCGGTCGGGTTCCCGACGGCTGCCGCGCACATCGCTAGCATCGGGGGTGTGATCACCATCGACACCTCCTACACCGGCCATGTCTCACCGGGTTCGGCGCCGCAGCGCCGCGAGGTCCCGGGCGCCCGGGTGACCAAGATGTCGGTCGGCCCGATGGACAACAACACCTACCTTGTCCAGTGCGCCGCCACCGGGGCCGCCCTGCTCATCGACGCCGCCAACGAAGCCGACCGAATCCTCGAGCTGATCGAGCAGGAGACCACCGGCGGGGTCGGCCTGATCATCACCACCCACCAGCACGGCGACCACTGGCAGGCCCTCGAAGCCGTCGCCGCCGCCACGGGCGCTCCGACGGCGGCCCACTCCCTGGACGCCGACCCGCTTCCGATACCGCCGCAGCGGATCCTGGCCGAAGGAGACACCGTCACCGTCGGCGACCTTTCCCTCGAAGTGATCCATCTGGTCGGGCATACGCCGGGTTCGGTAACTCTCGCGCTGACCGACGGGGCGGGCCGGACGCATTTGTTCACCGGCGACTGTCTCTTTCCGGGGGGTCCTGGGCGGACAACAAATCCGGAGGACTTCAATTCGCTGTTCACTGGCTTGACCAGCAAGGTTTTCGACCGGTTCGGCGATGACACCGCTGTGTATCCCGGGCACGGAGATGACACCACACTCGGCGCTGAACGGCCACATCTGGCGGAGTGGCAGAGTCGCGGATGGTGAGCGGAGAACGGATTCCGGCGGGCCGGCCAGCTTGGCTGGCCCGTTCACGGTGTCGTCTGTCGCCGCAGGTCGATACGGTCGCATTATGAGCGGCGGTGAGACTCCGGAATGGGCCGAAGGGCTGGCCCGTAAGCACCTGGCGCCGCTGCCCCGACGGTTGGCCCATGTGGAAGGGGTGGCCCGACAGGCTGCTCGCGCTGAAGAAGTAGTGGACGATCCAGCACTGCTGGTCGCCGCGGCGTGGCTGCACGATATCGGCTATGCGCCGGATATCGAGCGACTCGGGTTTCACCCGGTCGACGGTGCCGAGTTTCTGCGTGACCGCGGAGTCAGCGATCGATTGTGCGCCCTGGTCGCGAATCACTCTTGCGCGTGCGTCGAGGCCCGACGCCGCGGAGTGCAGATCGAGTGGCCCGATGAGGAAACAGAGCTCCGAGATGCTCTGTGGTGGGCCGATATGACCACGACGCCGACCGGCGGCGCTACTGCGGTCCGTGAGCGGATTGCCGAGGTCCAGGCCCGGTACGGACCCGAGCACGTTGTCGCTCAGTCGGTGGCGGAGGCCGCGCCGTACCTGCTCGGAGCATCCGATCGGACGGAAGCCAGGCTCGGAGCCCGATCGATCAAGTGAAGTATGGGCTGTCGGAGCCCTCGAGCCCTTTCTGAATCCTGAGCAGGATGGATGGGTGGATATCCCGCTCGGACAACTCCGCCGGCCGGACCCATTCGACCTCCGATGACTCCTCGCTCGTCCGCAGCTTGCCGCCGATCGGTTGTGCGCGGAAGCAGATGGAGAACTCTTGACGTACCTCGCCGTCGTCGTAGGCGATGACATGCTCAGGGTTCGAAAAGACGCCCACCAGCTCGGTCACGTCGACCTCGATACCGGTCTCTTCGCGAACTTCTCGAACCACAGCCTGAACAACCGTCTCGCCAGCCTCGAGACCGCCCCCGGGCACTGAGTACTTGCCGTTGTCGGAGCGTCGGATCAGCAGGATTCGGCCTTGGTCATCCTGAACGAGAGCGCTCACCGCCACCTTGATGCTGTTGGGTGCCGGCGCGGCCGGATCGTGGAAGTAGTCCGTTCTGCTCATGCTCGGTGCCCGAAATCGGCTTCGTAGCTCTCCGTCCAGACCTGCTCGAAGCTGGTCGTATACGTCTCGAAGAGATCGGCCGCCGGGAGCTGCCGCAAATGAAGTGCCGGCGCGTAGGCCCCGGGCTGCCCGTAGACGTGCATGTTGACGATCATCTCGTCGTCGAATCTGAAGATCGAGTTGTAGAGCGTCGTCTTGTGGTACCGGATGTCGACCCCGTCAATTGCGGCGAGAGGTTCGATCAGCGCGAGCGCGTTCCGGATCCGCGCTGGCACGGTCGCCGCCGCCAGCCGCTCTTCCGCGCTCCTCTTGGTCGCTTCGCCTTCGTCTGGATCCCCGAAGAGCATCCGGACCTTCATGCCCTCACGCGTTTTCTGCTTGATCGTCCGCGCGAACAACGGCTCTTCGGTGAGGAACAGCCCGGCGAGAACCAGGACGTCGACCTGCTCGGTTGCCTGCGACAGCAGGCGCATCCACAGATCATGCGGAATCGCGCTCCGATGAGGGTAAACGTTGATGACTTCTGACTGCGCAATCTCGGTGCGGCGTTCCGGTGCGAGCGCATCGGGCCAGAGGTAGTTCTCGGTTTCGCGCACCATCGCGGCCAGCTTGTGCCGATGTCGTGGATACGGCGTTCGACCCTTGGTGATCCATCGCTCGACTGTCTTCTCTTCGACTCCGACCTCGGCCGCGACGTCGGAGACGTCCAGGCCATTGCGCAGAAGCGCCTCTCGCAACCGATCGTTCGGCATCTCAACTCCCAAGGGACGACTAGGGACGACTTAAGTGTATGCGAGACGTCCTCAGTCGTCCAGCTATGCGGTCATTGCGGCGCCTGTTTTCCCGAAAAGTAACGGCTTACAAGCTATTTCCCACTTTTCGAAGGAGACAGAACGTGTCGCACAAGTCCAACGTCGGCGGTTCCGATGCCCGCCGACTGATCAGTCTCAAGACAGCGGCCTCCCTGGTCGATGTTGACGCGAAGACGATCCGGAACTGGATCCATGCCGGGCAGCTTCGGGGATTTCGCGTGAACGGCCACCTGCTGCGGGTTAACCATGCCGAACTTCTGGCGCTGGTGCAGCCCGTCCCCGCCTCGATTGGGGAGGACGCGTGATGACGAAGCAGCGGCAGGTTTCCAGGCTGCGTAAGCCTGAGGCGGACCGGCTGGAGGAGTACGTGGCGCAGGTTGTCGCTCAAGCACCCCCTATTTCGGCTGTGGCTCGGGCGCGGCTGGCTGCTGTGTTCAGCAGTGTGAACCGGAAGGCCGCGTGATGAGGATTCGCACATTCGGCCTTGCGATTGCGGCAGTTTCGGTCGGGTTTCTGGTGTTGACGGCCCCTGGGGTTGTGGGGTTCACGGTGATGCTGCTGGGCGCTATCGCGCTCTGGCGGATGCGTCCCCGGAAGGGGGTGCGGCGGTGAGCGTCGAGCAGGAGCGAGAGCCGTTCAACGACCCTGTGGAGTTGCTGGACGAATTGGACACGCTTATCGCGGAGCAGGAGGCGTTGCGGCTGCGTTCGCTGGCGGCGCGGTATCGGGAGTTGGAGCAGTTCGGCGACCGGTTCGATAAGCCGGGCGATCCGTTCCCAGAGGAGTACGGCCGGATCAACGCGGAGTTTGCGGGCAAGTACCTCGACAGCGCGGTCAAGGACGTTGAGGGACTGCTGAAGTACGCGCTTCGTCCGGCTCGGCAGCTGGCCGAGAAGGTTCGCGTGTACCCGCAGCGTGGACACGCTGACCGGTCGGAGTTCGCGCGGGGGCGGTCGCTGTGAGCGGGTACGGGAACGGCCGGGTGCAGGACGGTCCGTCGCATTTCGAGCGGGTGCGTGGTCATCAGGCGTTTCACAGCATGGCCGGGCCGGAGTTCATGGGTACGGGCGCGGTGTTCGCCCCGGTCCGGGCCCTGCCGATTGGCCCGCAGCTGATTGTGTGGGCGGTGCTGGTTCTGATCGGGGTCGGTGGGTGCTCGATTGCGTGGGTTGATCAGCAGTCTTATGTGCCCTCGCCGAATATCTGCCGGGCCCATGAGACGGCCCGCACCGATTGCGTGCAGCCTGAGCGGTCGGCGCCGACAGTTCAGCCGGTGGAGGTGGCCCGGTGAAGCCGGGCGAGCATATCGCCGTTGTCGCCAACACGGGCGCGGCGAAAACGATTGCGTTTTGGTCGTTCCTGGCTGCGCTGCCGGAGCGGGCGAATTGCTTGGACCTGTGGTCGACGCCACGCGAAGAGGTTCGGTCGACCCTTTCCCGAATGGTGGCGGACCGATGACCACATCCGAGCAGCAGCGAGACGGGATTCCGGTGTTCGCGTGGCGGTGTGCTCCGTCGTATCTGCGGACTCGCCGTCAGCTGACCGCGGAAGGTCTGCGGCCGAATGGGCAGGAGATCGCGGGTGTGGTCGAGCGTCCGCGTCGTCGGGGTGAGCCGTTGACGGCCTATCTCTACGACATTCGCCTTGCTGCGGCGAAGCGGGAAGCGTCTCCGGCCCAGCTCGAAGCGTTGCAGCGTGCGACGCGGGAGCGGCAGATGCGTGCGGCGGAGCGCCGCGGTATCGACCGGTCGGAGTTGGAGTCCGAGTTCGATCCGGGCCCGGCGTGGACGAGTGCGGGCAATGCGTTGGCGGGCCTGTCGGCGAATGCGTTCGCGGCAGGTCAGAAGCGTAGGGGGCTGAGCCGGTGAGCCGCCGTCGACCGAAGGTCAATCCGGTCCGTGAGGAGCAGTCCCAGGCTCACGGGCAGCGGATGGTGCCGGTCAGCGAGTTGCCGCACTTGGCCGAGGCCGCCGCGCGGCGTGGCGGGCCGGATCGAAAGGTGCTGGTCGATCTGCCGGCGCCGCAGCAGGTCCGGACCTCAGGTGGGTCGGTGGGCATGTGGCTGGGGTCGGGCAAGGCGTTGCCGCCGGTTCCGCCGCAGTACCTCACCGAGGCCGATATCGCCGCCGCCGAGCAGGCGAAGCAGAAATCGGAGTCCAGCAACGCGTTCGCGGGTCTGTCGACCAACGCGTTCGCGGCTGGGCGTGAGCAGAAAGGAATGAGCCGATGACAGGTCACCGTTTGGGCCCGCTGGATATGACGGTCTTGACGGTCCTTGCTGAGCAGTACGGCGCTCCGCTGGATCTGGTGGCCCGCATGTTGGGCACGTCGATGAAGAACGTCTACCACAAGACGGCGCGATGGCGTGCCGCGCATATGGTTTCGAACCTGCGTATCCGGCCGGTCCCCGGCCCGATGTGGGTGTTTCCGACCCGTTCGGCGACTGAGGCGCTGTTGCCGTTCTACGCCAAGTACTGGACCCCCAGCCCGAAGATGGCCGCGCACGTGCGTGCCGTGCTTGAGGTGCGGTTGGCGCTGGTCGGGCTGGATTTGGACCGGTGGACTTCCGAGCGGGAGTTGCGGGCGCAGTTGGGCTCGACCAAGCCCGGTGTTTCCCGTCCGCATGTCCACGATGGCCGGTTCCTCGACGGTGAGGGCCGGTGGTGGGCGGTCGAGGTCGAGATGACCGCGAAGAACCAGGCTGCGGCGCGGGTGGCGGTGGCGAAAGCGATCGCGGAAGCCGCATCGGCGGAGTGCGCGGGTGTGCTCTACATCTGCGCGGACCCGGTGATCGTGAGCAAGTCCGGCACCGAGACCGACCGGCGCAGCGACGAGATCCGCAATGTCGTTCGCTCGGCGGTCACGCATGCGCTGTCGGGCCCGGAGCACGGGCTGAAAGTGCGGGTGGCGGGGCTGTCGGAGGTCCTGCCGAAGAAAGGCGACACCAGTTCGGCCGTTTCGCGGCCCGGTCTGACCGTGATCGAGGGCGGAGCCTCTGATCACCGCGGCCAGGCCACCAACGGAAAGGCGGTGTCGTGGTGAGCACCGAGTTTTATGCACAGGCCCCGGAGCCGGAGTGCGCCCCGATCCTCACTCCCGGTGATTGCGGCCCGCACGCCAGGTCCTTGCCGACGGTGCCGGTCGACCCTGCGGGACAGTCCCAGCCGCAGGGTGATCCGATGCCCGAGATCAGTCCGTCGCTGCCCGGTATCGACCCGGATGGCGAGTGGTTCTCGTGGTTGAACCTGCCGGACTGGACGTGGGACGGCGTGGTCGACGGCGGGGTGGTGACTGCTGCCGGTTTGGTGTTCGTGCTGGTGTTGACGGTGTTGCTGCTGGTGCCCGGTATCCAGTTGGCGTGGACACCGGCCAAAGCCCGCAATTGGACGCTGGCCTCGCTGGTTGCGCTGCCGGGCGGGGCGATCGTGTTCGCCGGTCTGGACCCGATGGCCCCGATCGAGCAGTTCAGTGACGGCGCGGCCGAGTTGCTGGCCGGTTCGCCGGTGCACGGGCTGTTGTTGATGGCGGTCCTGTTGGTGCCGGCATCGTGGATCGCGGCTACCGCGGCCATTACGAATCGGCGGGTCAAGGCGGCCACGAACGGGTTCCAGTCCCCGGCCCGGACCGAGCGGGTGTTGTGGGCGCAGGCCCAGCGTGAGCAGCGGGCCGCGGCCAGGCTCTCGCGCTACCGGCTGCCGTTCACGACCGGCGGACTGGATCCGCATCCGGTGTTCGGCCGGTTGGCGATCGAGGAGACCCAGGCCCCGCCGAGTAGCCGGTTCAAGGCACTGACCGCTCGCACCGAGACGCGGTTGATCGTGCCGTGGATCAACATGCGTGAGCACATGGTGACCGTCGCGTCCTCGGGTAAGGGCAAGACCACGTTGATGTTCCGGGCGATCCTGTCCTGGTATGTAACCGCGTGGCTGCGGCATCGGCAGTGGTGGCGCCTGGATCGTCCGGGGCGGCCGTTGGCGATGGTGATCGACTGCAACGGCGGGCCGGAGAGCGTGAAAGCGGCCAAGGAGCTGGAGCGGTGGATGCTCAAGCTCGGGGTGCGCCAGGAGCGGATCGGGATCTTCCCGCACAACTGCCAGTTCGATCTGTGGCGGATGAACCGCGACGATATGCGGTCGGTGCTCTCGGCGATGGTCTCCGGCGGCGCGACCCCGACGACGTCGACGGAGAAGTATTTCCACGAGGGCCGGGAGAACCTGATTCACCTGGTGGTGGATGCTCCGGCGAAGGTGGTCAACCGGGAACCGGTGGGGGCGAATCCGCCCCGGTCGTGGATGGAGTTCTTGTCCCGGTTCGACCCGCAGGTTCTGGCGCAGTTGTGGGGCGGGGTGTTCGACCCGGCCAAGAACGGTGCGCCGGCCTGGACCGGTGTAGTGGGCGCGGACAAGAAGATCGCGGCCACCATGATGGGCGAGCAGCCGGTGCTGCCGTCGACGTTGTCGGAGTTCTCCAACCTGTATCGGCTCCTCGGTGACGCCTTCGACGGCGACAAGCAGCTCACCGACTACGACTGCCTGTATGTCGTGCTCGACGGTGTGACCGCACCGGACCGGGCCCGCTCACAGTTCGGTGCGCTGGGGTGCCTGTTCGAGCAGTTGGCCGACAAGGACCACGGCCGCGAATCCCTGCTCGCTGTCGACGAGTTCTCCGCGGTGTCCGACGGCAAGACCCGGGCGGACAAGTGGGTGATGCGGCTGCGTAAGGCCAAGATCGGCACCTGGTGGTTCGCCCAGGACTGGAACGGTCTCGGCTACGACGACGAGCAGCGCGAATCGCTGGTCGGCGCCGGTTCCGGTGGTGCGGTCATCGGTGGGCACCAGTTCAGCGAACGCATCAGTCAAGCGTTCGGGACGAAGAAGGGTTTCGACCTGTCCCGCAAGCTCGTCGGCGGCTCCGTCGCAGGGGACGAGGGAAATATCCAGGCCCACGACAAGCACCTGATCGACCCGAACAAGGTCCGGCGCATGGGCAAGGGCGAGATCGTGCACGTCGCCAACGGCCGCGCCCGCTGGGGCCAGGTCTCCCCACTCGACCAGGCCACCTACGACGCCCTGCGTCCCCTTCCCGGCCTGAACCGATTCAAAGAATCCGAACCCGAACAGGTCGCACCCGTTATCGACCTGGTCAAACGCCGCCCGGCGTGACACGAAAGGAGAAAACCGTCATGGCCATGCCGAATTTCAACCCCGAAGACCACGGCGAAGAGATCACCGCCGCCTCCGCCGCCCGCCGGGCGCACGAGGCCGATGTGCTCGCCGCGATGACCGCGGACCTGGAAGGCACGACCGCCGCCAAACTCGCCCAGCAGTTGGTGCCCGTCGTCCCGGACGGCGGCGCGATCGGCCGCCAGCTCACCCCGCACGTCAAGAAGGCCACGAAAACCCGTGATCGGCTGCGGATCTGGGCACCCGCGATCGGTGCGACCGGCGCATTCGGGGTCGCGGTGGTCGTGCTGCCGGTGACCGGCCCGCTCGCGGTCTACGGGGTCGCCTTGGTCGGGTTCGGCTGGTGGCATTCCGCCGGCCGACCCGGACCGGTCGAGTCGATCCAGATGCTCTTCTACACCGGCGCCGACGCCTTGGCCCGCATCCGAGCCTGGGTCGCTCGGTTGACCGCCCGACGCGCCGCGCACGAGGACCGCCGCACCGGCCGGAAGGAGGGCCCCACCACGGACTGATTCCCCCTGAAATTCCCCGCGAATTCCCCGAGAAAACCAGACGTAAAAGGAGCACTGAAAGTGTCTGAACGCCCTGTTGAGGACGAGATTATGGACGAGACCCGACGATTCGGGCACTCGATGGCGCAGTTGATGCGCATGCACGCCCAAGCCAATGGGTGGCTGGAGAAGCACAAGGTACGCCGCCAGATCAACCTGACTCTGCGGCAGCAGCGCCGTACCGAGCAGGCCGAGCGAGTGCACCACAAGGTGTGGACGGCGCAGATGATCCACCGCTACCAGATCGCGGCCCAGGCCCGGTATGAGCGATGGATCGACCCTCGCACCACCATCGAGCAGCACCGCCGCGACGACGAGGCCGCGGCCCGGCATATCGACGACCTGCGCGAGCGGATCGCGGGCAATACCCACCTGACCGAGGTCGAGCGCGGAATCGCGCTGGATTGCCTGGAATCGGCGCGGATGTGGCCCTACAAGAAGGACCGCACCCCGGAGATGCTGGCTCGCGCGCCGAAGGTCCGCGGCCTGGACGCCCTGCGATACAGGGCCCGGCTTGCCCGGGAAACGGAATGGATCCAGCGGCGCCGGATCGAACGCGACCCCGCCCAGCGCGATCTCGGCACCGCCGAGCGGTATGGAGCACAGCACCAGGTCAGCGCTGTTCAACTGAGCGAGTCGCAGCATGTCGGGCAGGAGATTGCGCGGCCAACCGGAGAACTGACCGTCGCCCAGGAAGATGCGATTCAGAAGATCCGCCACGCACAGATTTCCTGGAACACTGCGGCACCGCAAGCCAGCGATTTCCAGCGGCAGCAGCTGGCCGAACAGTGGCGCGAGGCGGGTCGAGCCGCTGACCAGGCCGGGTTATCCCCCCAGCGCATCAACTGGGAGATACAGAACGCGGAGCAGAACTCGAAGTACATCAGCGAGGTCTCTGCACTGTGCAACGGCAGTATCACCACATGGCGGACCTATAGCCCGACCGAGGCCGAGGCGACACGGTGGGCGGCCCACAATGCCCGCACCGGGGACTGGCTGCCGGATGTGCAGCTCAAGGCCACGATCCGAGAACACGGCAAACAGGCCCCGCTTCGGCTCGCCGACGGCGGAATAGAGCACGTCACCGCCCGCACCGTCGAGTGGGCCCGGCCCGAACAGGCGACGCAGCAGACACAGGACCGCGGAAACGACGAGTTGGAGTCGCTGCGGCAGCGGCACCGTCTGTCGATCGAGCACAACGCCGACCTGGCGGACCAGAACGCCACGTTGACCCAGCGGTTGACCGCGCTACGCGCTGAGCGCGACGAGCTGGTCACGGAGCGGAATCGGTACAAGACCGAGCGCGACGAGTCGGTGCAGAAACTCGCGCAGCTTACGCCGGCACCAGATCGGCTTGGTAGCCCGGAACGCCAAGCCGCCGAACACCGAACGGCCGCGGCGGGCGAGTCGCAGCACACCAACGGCAATGCGTTCGCCGGTCTGTCGACCAACGCGTTCGCCTCCACCACCAACCGGAAAGGAATGAGCCGATGACCAGCACCGACCACAACGACACAGATACTCACCCGGAACATCCGACCTACTCCGCGTACTACGCGGCCCGCGGGGTGACAAGCAAGACCGAGCAGTACATGCGCGCAGACGCCGTGCGTGCTGCAAAGTTGCGGGAACACGGCCGCAACTCCGAGTCGGAAACCGAATTCCGTAATAGTTACGGTCAGGCAGAAAAGATATGCAGCAGGTGGGAACACCACGATTCGGCCATCGTGCGGGCGGACTGGGAATACCTGACCGACGCCCTCGAAGATTGGCAGCGCACCCCTGGCGCGATGGAGCGCCTGTATGAGCAAGTGATCATCGACCGCGTCGACGGCGTCACCGACGGAATGAGCCCGGCCGAATGGCGGTCTCAGCGTCAGGCCCGCGAGATGGCCGGCCACGGGGCCTGGCCGGAGATGCGGGGCCCCTACAGCGCCGAGGCGATTCGGTCCCGGCCGACCAGCGCGGCGGATCCGGCGAATCCGAACCACTACACCGATGCGGCGGATTGGACGGAGCAGGTGATGCGGGCGGACTTCGCCCAGGTGTATCGGCTGGACCGGGAGCGGAACCAGACCTACACCGACAGCGAGTACGTGCGGCTCACCGAGCAGATGCACGATATCTCCGAGCCGTGGGTGACCCGCAGCGATGAGCTCGGGGAAACCTGGCGCGATATGCGCTGGCTCTCCTCCGGTAGTTACGGCAGCCGCGGCGAATACGCCGATGCGGTCGAACGAATCGAGCAGTACCGCCGAGAGGACAACCCTCTGTTCACGCGCAGCGCGAACCAGGTTGGCGAGCTGACGGGAATCGTTCGCCCGCGCCGGTCGACCGCCGCCCAGCCACGCGGCGAGATGCCGGTGTCTTCCGCGTTCGCTGCGGCCCGCACTGCCGAACTCGCCCACGGCAATGCGTTCTCCGGTCTGTCGGCCAACGCCTTCGCGACCTCGGAGCGCAAGGGGCTGGCTCGATGACCACCACGGAGCGAGAGATCCGTCAGCAGTCCCAGGCTGACGGGTTCACCCGACTGCGCGCCTACGGCCAGACCAGCGCGGGCGGTGATGTGGAGGCCCGGTTGGTCGCGGCCAACCAGCGGGCGGCCGAGCTGGAGGAGAAACTGGCGGCCGTGACCGCCGCACTCGATGCCGCTGAGCATCGGGCCGCGGTGCTGGAGGACCGTAACCGGGAGCTTGCCAGTGATCTTGATGACGCGCTGGATCTGGCGTCCGAACACGCCCTGGATGCCGATCACGAGCGGCTGGCACCGTCGCCGCGCTACTGCGACAACGCGCTCGCTGGTCTGTCGGCCAACGCATTCAGCTACACCCGAGGAGGTATGCAGCGATGAACAACACTGTGTCGCCCACCGAGGTCGACGCGTCGCCCACTGTCGCCAAGCGGGCCGGGGCGCTCCCTCCGGTGTCGCCTCAACCGGCGGGCACGGCGTGGAACGTCGCCGAGGTTGTCGCCTTGCTGTCGCTTGCGGCGGTGTCGATCGCAGCGTTCGCATGGTCGGCGATTGCTCTGCACGGCGTCGCGGTCATGGCCGGCATCGACTCCAAACTGGCCTGGGGCGCCCCGGTGATCGTGGATGGGCCGATCCTGCAAGCCGCGTTCGCGTTGGTCGCGCTCAACCGGCGCGAGCAAGCCGGGGTAAAGATCCCGAAGGCCACCCGCCGGTTCTTCTGGGCAGAACTCGCTGCCGCTGAGCTGCTGTCTTTGCTCGGAAACGGTGTCCACGCCTGGACTTCCGACGGACTGAAACTCCCGCAGTTGGCCGCCGCCGCGGTTGCGGGAGCCGCCCCGGTCGCCGCCCTGGCGGTCACTCACGCGCTGACCGCGCTGATGGAAGTCCCGCGGACCCCGGCCCCGCAGGCCGCCCCCGCCATCACCGGGGCGACAGGAGGCGACAGCACGGCGACACCCGGGCGAGGAGAGGCGACATCGGCCGATATCGAGGCAACACGCCATGAGCCGGAGGCGACGCCGACCGTTGCCGACGCAACACCGGACCGCGACAGCGAGATCTGGCGGCTACACCAGCAGGGCCTGTCATACCGCGAAATCGGTCCACTCGTCGGGTTGCACTTCGGCACCGTCGGCAAGATCGTCGCCCGACTCCGCGCCGAGCGCGACACCACCACCATCGAGCCGCTGGCACTCCCGGCCGCTCCCACCAACGTCCGGCCGCTGGCCGGATAACCCCACCCAACAAGTAACTAAGGAGTAACTGTCATGACCTCGTGGATTATGTCCGATGAGCCCAAGGTGATCCGTTCGGCGTTCGGCAAGAACGACGAACCCGGAACCACCGTGGCCGGCCTGGTGATCTCCCAAGAGCTGACCACCCAGAAGGACCCGAAGACCGGCAAACCCAAGCTGCGCGGCGGCAAGACTGTCCCGCAGCTGGAGGTGGTCATCCTGACTCAGGAGAAGACCGACCCGGACGACGACGGCGCCCGGAAACTGTTCGTGCGCGGCAACCTTCAGAAGGCGATCAAGAAGGCCATCCTTGCCGCCGGTGACGACGATCTGCGCAATGGGTCCCGGATCACCGTCCAGTTCACCGGCACCGGTACCGCGTTCAGCGCCGACTACGCGCCACCGAAGCTGTATCGGGCCAAGTACGAACCGCCCAACGACGACAGCCTCGCCGAAGTCGCGGCCTACCTCGGCCAGGACGACGAGTAACCGAATAGGTCCCTGACCGGAAAGAAGGCCCCTGCCGAGTCCCAGTCGGCAGGGGCCTTCGCATGTCCGGAACCGGACGTATCCGGCCGGACACATCCTATTGTCCCGCCACACCGGAACCGCAGCGGACACGGGTTCTTCTGCTCCTGGTGGGGCGCTGGCGCACCACCCCGGGCAGGCCCTGGCCTGCCCGGCAAAGCCGTGCCCTTCGCGCGTAGAGGCTCCGGGGTCAAGGGTGGCCGCAGGCCATCGGCGCAGCCGACGCGCAGCGCCCTTGACGCTGGAGGGGCGCGTGAACACAATGCCGGCGCCTCACCAGGAGCACGCGGCCGAAGGCCGCGCACGGCGCCGCCAGGCGCCGAAATCGGCTAGACCGGCATGCTCGGAAGGTGAGAAAAAGCGGCGAAAACACAGGGAATTGTGGACACAACTTGTGTCCACAATTCTCACCCCTGCCTGCTCCCCCTACCGCTCCCTGACCTGCATAGACGACGCTTCGCGCCGTCGGATCTCCTCACCCCCTCAGTCCCACATCTCATACCCACTTCGTGCGCATGAGATGTGGGACTGAGGGGGTGAGGAGATCCAAAAGAATTCAGTTCAGGAGGTAGGGGGAGCAGGCAGGGGTGAAAAGACAAAAGACATTGGTTGCGTTGGGTGGGTATCGGTGCGTTGGGTGGGTGGTTGCGTTGGCATACGTTCGACGCCGGAGGCGTCGCTTCCAGTGGCAGGGTTGGCATGTGATGTTGCGGTGAGGCGAGCGCGCACAGGGCGCACTCGACCGAGAGCTGACGCTCTCGCGTTCGTTCCGCTCATGTAGCCGTGGCGGGCGTGCCTCTCCGGTCGGCCAAGAACGGGGCTATCACACGACCACCGAACATCAAGGGCGCTACGCGTCGGCTGCGCCGATGGCCTGGCGGCCACCCTTGATGCCCGGCGCCCGTGTGATCGGGCAGCCCCAGGCCGACCGGAGAGACACACCCACCACGCCGGAAACCCGCGCTCCACTGCCAGTGTCCGCAGCCTGGCGGCTGCGCTCGGGGGCTCTGCCCCACGGACCCCCGCCGCTCGCCGCGGAGGCAGGCGCTCCCAGAGTGACAGCCGACGAAACGGTGAATTTCCTACCGGCCCGGGCTGGTTGGGAATTCACCCCTTGTACTGCCGTGGATCAGGGCGTGCCGTCTTTAACTGGCTGTTCAATTGCGTTGGTACTGACGATGGTGGAGTCTATACGTTCTAGAATCGGTCGGAAGTCGAGAAATGTCTCAGCTATCGCGTCGCTGCCGCACAGATGATTGCACAATCTCATTTTATTCAACACTGGTTTTGTTGTGGGGCGACCGTAACCGTCATCGATTGGCTTATCGTCGTAGAATTCGTCAGTGAAGACATTATTCGGAAGAAGGTTTTCGATTCCTTTTGTCACCCTTTTTTCGGTCAACTGCGGTAGGGCGATGATGTGGATGTTGTCGATCTGTTTGTCTGCTTTGTTGGCGTCGCAGTCGAAGATTGCAATTATTGTCCTGGCGGTTATTTCTGGATTGGCTTCGAGGAAATTTAGCGCGGATGTGAGGGAATTATCCCCCGTATTCTTTCCCCCTTTGCCTCCATCTGGGTGTCCGATCCATGTAAAGAATTCGACGAGGTGGCTGTATCCAAGTAGGCGTGCGGCTGCCTGAAAGTACGGCAAGTCCGTCTGCCCGGCGAGTAAGATGATCGGAGTCTCGCTCGCCGTAACCTGCGCCTTTACCGTATTCGCGAACGCTTGAGTTTCCTTTAGTGCAACTAATGCGTGTTCAAACTCTTGGTAACCTTCGGCGTGCATAGTTTGGCCTGACGGCATTTCGATAATGCGGACGCCGCCGAGTGAAAAATGTCTTTCCATGCCAAGTGCGAATAGAGGGGAGTGGCTTGATACGATGAACTGAATATCAGGAAAAAACCTGATCAATTTTGGTAAGGCTGTCATCTGTAGATCGATGTGCATGTGGGCGTCGAGCTCGTCGATGATCACGATTCCATTCATGCTTCGCGCGTCATCCCCATATCGGAGTATGGTGCCGAAGATCGCCAAGAGAGTGGCTTGGCCGCCGGATAGGCTGTCGAGGCTGGCGGCCACAATCCTGCCCTTTGACGTAATTGCGATCTTTCGTGAGCTCCTTCTACCGGCCCAACTGAACTTTGCGTCCGGATCGTCCAAAATTATTTGTATAATTCTATTAGCTGAAATTAGGGCGTCCTGAGTTGCCATGTAAGAGGATGTATCCATCTCGACCGTAACTCGAGTTTTGTCGTCAGGTACGTAGTCGACATTAGTCACGTCCAGCCTGGACTCTGTAATTACGCCGAGTAGCCACTGGGTAAACGACTCAACTCCCTGTTCGACAAACAAGGGCCTGTCTAGGTTCGAAGAAAACCGGTCCCTGTCTTCGTACGATTCTTCGACCAGGCTTCCCTTGTTCAACCAGAACGGATCTTCCGATCTGCTAGAAGGAAAGAGTGCATATACGCCACTCCCGTATATCTCACGAGCCTCTTTGGTTGCAATCCTGAACCGTTTACTCGGCTCACCCTCTTTCCAGTTCGCTCCTTTGAGTAGAGTTTCGGATACTTCGGAGCGGGCCAGCTCTCGGTCTATTTCCGCGGTTGCCTCATGGTAAAAATATTCGTTTTCCTTATGCTCAAATCTGAAGATCGAGTAACTGCCATCAGCGCCGTAGGTTATTGTCTTTCCGCCCAGTACCCGAAAATAGTCGCGGCCCCTAGCTGTTCGCCTCAGGACATCTTGATATGCGTTATTGGCCCCTTCCATTAAGGCGTCCCCGATTAGTGATAGTAGATTCGTCTTGCCTGTGCCGTTGCGACCAACGAAAATATGCGGAATGGGGCCTGTTGATTCGGTGAATGCGAAATTTAAGCCCAATTTCTCAATTGGTCCATTATTTCTGATTATCAGCTCGTGCAGGTACAATTTTCCCTCCGGATCCGCGGGGTGTCCTGCTGTGTATCGGCCACCCTGTGCGAGCTGATACACGGCAGGCTGCCATGCCGGTCTAGCTAGGCCGCCCCCATGAGGTTGGTACCACCCGCAGCATGGGAAACACGTCGGCGTCGTGGATTGAGAAGGCGCAGTTGCCCCGTGAACCCTCGGATGCGGAAGGATGGGTAGTGTGCGAAAGCGGGTAATGCTCAGGCGTGGCAGCGTGTCGGTCCTCGACGACGGGCGATACTGGGAGTTTGACGGGGTCGAGAGAGAGGCTGACGACTATGACGACGCCGTCGCTCACCTTGATGACCTAGGTCAGGTCCCTGCCGCTGACATCCAAGCCGCTTTGCGCCGATACATCGCCATCGAGGATTACGAAACACCAAAGATACATGTCATCGTCGAGGGGAATCCTGACAGTGATCTCGAATACCTTCCACGGTCGGGAGTTTCGTTCACTCTTGTCGCGAACCAACTTGTCATGGACCTTCAGATCTACTTCGACGAAGTTCCTGACGATGAGACGAACCTCCCTGTAGTGGAACGCCTCTCGCCTCTTCTGGATCGAAAGCGCTTTTCGCTACTTAAAGATGAGCAGGATTTGAGCGATGACGGGCAACTGTGGTCGATCACTCTCAGACTCGGCGTGCCTATACGTGGCAGGACCGGCCAGTCGCTTAGCCGTGACGGGCTTGAGGTTATCGCCCTGTTGGAAGCGACTGCGGGCAATCTAGAAAGGCAGAACGTAATAGACTTGCTGCGCAGTGGGTTTGCTGAATCTCTCATTGGTCAACCCGAGGGAGACTGGCTTGAGGTGAAGCGTGAACACTATTCACTCAGGGATGAGGCTGGGCAAATAAAGCTGGCTCGAGCAGTCTCGCAGTTTGCTAATGCTCGGAACGGTGGTCTGGTCGTCATCGGGCTCGCTACCAAGAAGGTGGCAGGTAAAGACCTTATCGGCGGAGTCACGCCGACGCCTCGCGACCCGAACATGCGTCGACGATATGTGCAAACGATTCAGAACAGGATTTATCCACCGCCGGATGGACTAAGGGTGGAGGTGTTAAATGGGGCGGACGGCGATATCACTCTGATTGAGATACCGGCGCAACCAGAAGAACTCAAGCCTTTTCTCGTGCATGGAGCTATTATTGATGGACGCGTAAATAACACGTTTGTGTCCATTGTCGAGCGGCTAGATGACGAGGGTATACCCAATTCAGTCGCCAGTATCCACTCTGTGCTGGCTGTCGGGAGGGCACTTCTGCGTAGAGGGAGCCTGCCAGAATCGGCAGGCTAGTTCGTTCGCTGGGAGTGGGCGCAGTCCAGCTACGAAGTGTCGGCGCGAACTCTTGGTTAGCGCGGTCCTTTGAATTCGAATACCGAGTCGTACTCGTTCCAGTCGATGCGTACTCCTTCGGGTTTGAAGCCAGGTCCTCCGCGGGCTGGGAGAATTGTGACTCGTATACCCAGAGCGCTCAGCACCGCAATCTGCTGGGTGACGACGAGACTATCCCAGACCTGGCGAGCATCGCTGGTAGTAATTTGTGACAGCAGTGCGCCATCCAACCCGGCTGCCGTCCGAGTTGCGTCAGCTTCCGCTGCGGCGAGTTCCGGCTTGAGCTTCGCGGTGATGCGCGCGAGTTGCTGGGCGTCGATGGCCCCGTCGGCGAAGGCGTCCGCCGCGCTGTCCAGTCGAGACCGGATGGCATCTGCCCGGGAGCGCGCTTCTTGGCCGGCCGTGTCGTCTCGGGCGAACAAGTCGCGTGCGTCAGGTTGCGTCAGCCTCGTGCACACGACCTTTGCAACGAACTCATCGACCCACTCAACTCGTCGGCCTACACATCCGCGACCTGTGGGGCATGCGTATAGCACGTGGGGTCCTCCGCGGTTGACGACTCGCAGTGTGGAGCCACACACGCCGCATCGACCGACCCCAAAAGACAGAAGGTGTCGCCGAGCTCCGCCCTTCGTTGTCGCACGTCCAGGAGCTGTGAGTAATGCTGTCACGCGGTCGTGGTCGGCACGATCCACTATCGCCGGCCACGCGGCCGGGTATTCCTGACCGCGGTGAGTCCTGACGGAAACGTTCATCCGGCGTAACGCCAACTTCCGGACAGTTGACGCCAGCCAGGGCCCCTTTCCTTTGGGAGTCGGTACGCCTCCCTCGTTCAATCGCTTGACGATGGCCTTCACCGACAGGCCGGCCAGTAAGTCGGCCACTATCCCGCGGACTACGTCTGCGGCTTGAGTATCTTCGATGTCTTCCCAGCTCAGAACGTTTCCCGCGGCATCTCGGTGATAGACGCGCTGCCATCCGTACGCGACATGGCCGTTGGCCCGCCCTTCCTCGGCGCGCTGCTGTGCCGCACGGGCGATGCGCTCGCCCTTGATCTCCGATTCTGCGGTGTCGAATTCTCCCAGCACTCCGGCGTACATGCGGCCGGCCGCGGACGTTAGATCGATGTCGGAGCCCTTGACGAGAGCGATGCCTACCCGAGCCTGCGACAGGACGTCGATCGCGTGTGCACGTTCGCGTCGGTTCCGCCAGAGGCGCGACAGGCCGTAAGCGACGATGTGGTCGAACTCGCCGCGGGTCGCCGCCTCGAGCATGGCCTCATAATCCTTACGGTGCTTGTCCTTCAACGCAGAGATGTCGTTGTCGGTGAACACCCGCACTACTTCCCATCCGCGCGATTCGGCGAGTCGTACGGAGTCTTCGCGCTGGCGTGCGATGCCCTTCTCTGTGCTCCGCGGATCCTCGGAGATTCGACAGTAAACAGCCGCCCTACCTGCCATGATGGCTATGTTACCCCCTAAGAACCGCTCGTATTTCCTGGAGGCATCGGGAAAACCTGGCGTCCCGAGGATTTCGCCACCTTGCTCGACGGGGTGGCCACCAAGCTCTTCGAGCGCTACGGCGACGATACGGTCGTGTACCCGGGCCACGGTGACGACACCACCCTCGGTGCCGAGCGGCCGCAGCTGGCGGAGTGGAAAAGCCGCGGCTGGTAGATCTTGGCGTGATACCGCCTCGGCGCGGGGGCGACCCGGGGAGCTGTCCGCGGTAGTGCGTGGGAGGGGAGTCGATGGGACGGGTCCGGGCGCTGCCGGCACCGGTCGGTCGCGCTGACGGAAGCACCGGCAGCCGGCCCGGCGGCGGAGTGTGGTATCTACCGCGGAACTATCCACGCGGTCTGACGGCAGGAACTGTCGCCGGTACGCTATGAGATCCGCGCGCGAACTCCGTCGGCGCGGCGACCGGGGGGTCTTGCGCGGTGAAAGACTTTCTTGACGGCTCTGCCAAGGAGCTGGTCCGGCGGTTGCGGGACGACTTGATAGAGCTGCTCAGCAGACGGGCCGGCGGCCACCTTCACGGCAACGTGGACGGCATCTCGAATGGCGCCGGCCGGGCGGCGGTTACCCATCGAGGCGCCGACGAACACGGCAGACAGCAGATCCCGACGGGTGGGCCGGAGCGGTCACCGGCGGACTCCGGGCGAGGGCCAGCGGAACGCCCGCCACAGGCATCCCCGCCACTGGAAACGGAAGCTCCCTCGCCGGTCACCGCATCCCGCGACGACGGGCCGGGATCCGATCGCGCACAACATTTCGTTCTGAGACTGACCCAAGCGGACAGAGCTGCCTTCGCCGGCCTCGCCGACAAGCTCTCTCTGCAGAATATGGTCGGCGACGCCAAGCTTCTTGCGACATTCGCGGAAATACGCGGAAAGAAGTTCTCAGCGGAGGAGAACAGGCTTATCGGTCTCTTGGACAAAATGCAGGCGGAGCAAGGCGGGAAACTGATCAAAATGAATCTGGAGTTCCGCTGGGTCTCGGCGGAGCCAGGTCTCGGAGTTCCGAAGCTCGTGGCGGACGCACGCGTGCACGGAGGATCGGAACCGAACAGACCCTGGACGCATATAGGGGGCAGCGTCGTACAGGATTTCATGGCGCGAGATCGCGATCCCGGTGTCCTGTTCATCTACGACGGCGACAAGCTCAGACCGCCGACCGAGGAAGAAAAGAAGGACCCCGGCGGGAAGCGTATGTACATGTATGCCAAGAAGCCTATCGACGGGCTGGAATTGAAAGACGCGCTGTTGGGAATGGTCCGCTTCGACCCTCCCGGCGGCTGAGAGTGCGGGACGTCGCGAGTCGGCGAGCGCCGGACTGCGGGCCCGAGTCGCCTCGTGCCTACTCGATGACCGAAGCGGTCACCGACAGATGGTGATCACTCGTCCGGAGGGAGGTTCGAATCGGACCCGCACCGCTCCCGGCAACCGCGACCCGAGCGACGGCGCCGGGAGCGGTTCGACTCAGGACAGTTCGACCAGCTTCTGCCGCAGCCAGTTCAGCGTGGTGACCCCGCCGGCCACCTGGTAGCTCGGGTAGCTCTGGTGAATACCGGATTGCACGAAGTCGTCGACCTGCTTTTTGCGCTCCTCGTAGGCGGTGCCGTTGAGCTGGTCGTGCAGCAGGCCCAGACCGCCGGCGGCGAGGGCGTCGTTGAGCAGCTGCATGCCGAGGGTCTGGTAGTTGCCGAGCTGGGTGGGGTCGGCGTTGGAGACCTGGGCGAAGAATCCGGCGATCCGGGCGGCGAAATCGCCGTCGGGGGTCGAGCAGTACAGGTCGCCGACGGCGCAGAAGGTGTAGGTGCGGTTGCTCAACCAGCCGAAACCGGTCAACCGGGGGCCGCCGGCGCCGGCGCCCTGGACCGGTGGGCCGATGAGATTGTCGAGGGGGGAGCGGCGCGGGTCGGCGATCAGGCCGACCAGGCCCACCCGGTCCGGCGGGACCACTCCGAGTCCGGTGCCGATCTCGGAGGCGAGGTCACCGGCGGCGTCGGCGCCCTGGCTGTAGCCGAGCAGCGCGAATCGGGTGTTGCCGCAGCGTCGTGCCACATCGGAGATCAGTCCGCGGGCTCCGGAGATCGCCTCGTTCTTGGAGCGACCGTAGACCTCGCCTTCCCAGGGGAAGGCGGTGGCGGTGTAGGCGACGTAATCGGTGTGGGCGTTGCCCGGCAGTCCGTCGGCGGCCAGGGCGAGCATTCCCTTGCCGGGGTCGTCCTTCGACGTCTCCCAGGTGCCCGGGATCGCGACCACGTACAGGTCGGGGCAGTTCGCGGGCGCCGCCTGGGCGGTCGTGGCCACAGCGGGCGCGAGGACCGACGCGAGGGTTACCGCCATACCGGCGGTGGCGCTCTTCCAACGAGAAAACATCGTGTGCTCCATGTGCTCACCGAGACGGCCACGGGCCGTTCACCTGTTCCCAGGATTCCCAAAACAGTCGACGGGCATGCCACGCCGTTGTGGCGTGACGTGTGGTGCGAGTTCGTCGACCCCCATGGATGGATCAGAGGCACTTCAGATCTCGCCGAGGGACAGCCAAGCACATCGGCGCCCGTTCCGAAAGTTGAATCTACCGGTGTTCGGCCCTGATCAACGGGATATTCACTGTGTGGCGGCGCGGTACCGCGAAATTCGCCCGCTCACGGCGGTTTCGGTGCTCCGGCCGGTGTGCCGCGCTCTCCGTAGCCGCGGTGTGCTCGAGGAATCGAACGAGTAGGTCGTGCAGGTTCCGGCGATCCCGTACGTGATCGAGCCGGCCGCCGGCCTAACCCGGTCGGTGGTGGTCTCCGCGTCGGCGAGCCGTTCGCGGCCGCTGGGGGTGAGGTGCACGGCGTAGCTGCGGCGGTCACGTTCGCCGCGGCGGCGCCCGGCCAGGCCGTGTCTTTCCAACTCGTCGATGATGGAGACCAGCACAGTACGACGGTCCGGACCGCGAAACCCCTACCACACCGGGAAACCGGCCCGGTCACCCTGCTGGGGGACGCGATCCACACCATGATCCCGGTGGGCAACAGTGCCGCGGTCGCGTTGCGGGATGCCGCCGAGTTGTGCCGCCGGCTCACCGAGCGGCCCGGGGAACTGCGCGAGGCGGTGCGTGCGTACGGGGAAGCGATGCTCGACTACGGTTTCCGGGCCGTGGCGGAGTCACTGCGCGCGGCCGGGTGCGGCACTGTGAAACGGGTTTCTTCCCGCGGCGGGAGGGTCGCTGATAACGATTCGGGCCACAAGAAGGGCCCGTCCGGCCGGGGAACAGATGCCCACGCGCTCCATCTCACGTCCCCGGCGGCGGCGCCTCCCCTTTCGTAACTCCGTGACCAGCACAAACCTCGAATTCTTGCGTTACGGCGGGGTGGGGGCCTGTGCTCGCGCGGTGTCCGGGGCCCGGAACCTGCCTGGCAGACTTGAGGCGTGACTTGGACGCCAGTGCGTACACGACCGGATTCGCGTGCCGATTCCGGTGCTGCGCGCGGGATCGGTGCCGGGATATTGCGCTGGGCCGGGCGGCTGCTCGGCGGTGCCTTGGTGGTGGGAATGATCCTGGTGGGCGGTACCGCCGTGCGGGTGTGGCAGGTGGCGCGGATCGAGGACTACACACCTGCCGACGCCATTGTGGTGCTGGGCGCCGCGCAGTATTCCGGGACACCGTCGTCGGTGTTCGAGGCGCGCCTCTACCAGGCGGCGAGCCTGTACGAGCAGGGGGTGTCGGACCTGGTCATCACGGTCGGTGGCAAACAGGAGGGTGATCTGTACACCGAGGCCGCCTCGGGAAAGATGTACCTGATGGATGCGGGCGTCCCGGAGAGCGCCATCCTCGCCGTGGAGACCGGTTCGGACACGCTGCGCAGTGTGGAGGCCGTGGCCGCCACGATGCAGGAACGCGGACTCGGTTCCGCGGTGCTGGTCAGCGATCCGTGGCATTCGCTGCGGACCCGCACCATGGCCCGCGACGCCGGGCTCGACGCCTGGACCGCACCCACCCGCACCGGTCCCGCGGTGTACACCCGGGAATCGCAGGCGCACGGTATCGCCCGGGAGACCGCCGCCCTGCTCTGGTATCAGCTCACCCATTTCTCGGCGGATTTCAACTACACCGCCGGGCAGTGAAACCTCACCCGCCGGTGCCGCCGGGCCTCCCGGCCGGTCACTGCCCGATGGCAGACTGGGTGCGGTGATCTACACCGAGCACGACCGCGAACGCCTGGTCGGTGAGGCGCCCAAAACGGCCGGCCTCGCCGGTGCCGGAGCCCACGGAAACGGGCACCGCACCGAATTCGCGCGCGACCGCGCGCGCGTGCTGCATTCGGCCGCGCTGCGCCGCCTCGCCGACAAGACCCAGGTGATGGGTCCCCGCGACGGTGACACGCCGCGCACCCGGCTCACGCATTCGCTGGAGGTCGCGCAGATCGGCCGCGGTATCGCCGACGGTCTCGGCTGCGACCCCGACCTGGCCGAGCTCGCGGGTCTGGCGCACGATATCGGCCACCCGCCCTACGGTCACAACGGCGAGAAAGCGCTGGATATATTCGCCACCGATTTCGGCGGATTCGAGGGCAACGCCCAGAATCTGCGGATCCTCACCCGGCTCGAACCGAAGGTCCTCGACTCCTACGGTGGCAGTGTCGGGCTCAACCTCACCCGCGCCGCGCTCGACGCCGCGATCAAATATCCGTGGCATCGTACCGAGGCGGGCGGCAAATTCGGCGCCTACGAGGCGGACGCCGACCGGTTGTCCTGGGTCCGCAAGGGCGCCCCGGATCGGCGACCGGCGCTGGAATGCCAGGTGATGGACTGGTCCGATGATGTGGCCTACTCGGTGCACGACGTGGAGGACGGCATCATCGCCGGCCGGATCGACCTGCGCGCCCTGGCCGATCCGGTGGAGCGGGTCGCGCTGGCCGAGCTGGGACATGTGCAGCATCGCGACCTCTCGGTCGACGATCTGGTGGCCGCCGCGCAGCGGCTGTCCGAACTGCCGGTCGTCGCGGATGTGTTCGTCTACGACGGCACCCTCACCAGTTCGGTCGCCTTGAAACGGCTCACCAGTGAACTCGTCGGCCGATTCGCCAACGCGGCGGTCGTGGCGACACGCGCGGCCCATCCCGGACCGCTCGCCCGCTACTCCGCCGATCTGGTGGTGCCGCCGGTGGCCGCCGCCGAGGTCGCCGTCCTCAAGACCGTCGCGCTGCGCTACGTCATGTCCGATCCCGACCACAAGTTGCGCCAGGCCGAGCAGCGCGCCCGCCTCACCGCCGTCGCCGAACACCTGCTCGCCACCGGCCCCGCCGCGCTCGATCCGCTGCTGCTGCCCTGGTGGGAGACCGCCGCCGACCACAGTGCCCGGGTCCGGGTGATCGTCGACCAGATCGCCTCCTACACCGAGAGCCGCCTGGAGCGGATCGCCGCCACCCTGGATTGAGACGGTGCTCACCGCTGCCCCCGCCCCGGGCCTCCCGCCGGCCGGTCGCTGCGGCTCCTCCTCCCGGCCGCCCCGAAGCCAGGGCGCACGCGCGGTCGGGGTGCTCGGGTTCCGGCATGTACCCGCTCACCTAGACTCGACTCCGTGACCGGACGAATACCTGCTCGCGATATCACCGCCATTCGGGAGCGCGTCCGGATCGAGGATGTGGTGGGCGAGTACGTGGCGCTCAAACGGGGCGGCGCGGACTCGATGAAGGGGCTGTGCCCGTTCCACGACGAGAAGTCCCCGTCGTTCCATGTACGGCCCAACCATGGCCTCTTCCACTGTTTCGGATGCAATGAGGGCGGCGATGTGTATGCCTTCGTGCAGAAGATCGAGCACATCGGTTTCGTGGAAGCCGTCGAGCAGATGGCCGACCGGATCGGCTACCGGATCAACTACGAGGGCGGCGGGACATCGGTCCAGCGCGACCGCGGCACCCGGTCCCGGCTGGTGGCCGCCAACGCCGCCGCCCACGAGTTCTATGCTGAACGGCTGCGCGGCCCCGACGCCACGGTCGCCCGCAAGTACCTCACCGACCGTAACTTCGACGAGGCCGCCTGGACCCAGTTCGGCTGCGGCTACGCCCCCGACGGCTGGGACACCCTCACCAAGCACCTGCTGAACCGGGGCTTCGATTTCAAGGAACTCGAGGCGGCCGGTCTGTCCCGGCAGGGCCGGCGCGGCCCGATCGACCGGTTCCATCGGCGGCTGCTGTGGCCGATCCGCAATCTCGGTGGCGATGTGATCGGGTTCGGCGCCCGCAAGCTCTTCGAAGACGACACCATGCCCGGCAAATACGTCAATACGCCGGAAACCCTGCTGTACAAGAAATCCCAGGTGCTGTTCGGTCTCGACCACGCCAAACGCGAGATCGCCAAGGGCCATCAGGCCGTGGTCGTCGAGGGCTACACCGATGTGATGGCCATGCATCTGGCCGGGGTGAAAACCGCCGTCGCCGCCTGCGGCACCGCCTTCGGCGACGATCACCTCGCGATCCTGCGCCGCCTGCTCATGGACGACAATTTCTGGCGCGGGGAGATCATCTTCACCTTCGACGGCGACGCCGCCGGTCAGGCCGCCGCCCTCAAGGCGTTCCTGGGTGACCATAAAGTGGCCGGACAGACCTACGTCGTGGTCTCGCCCGACGGCCAGGACCCCTGTGAGATGCGTCAGCATTCCGGTGACGCCGCCCTGCGCGATATGGTCGCCCGCCGCGAACCGCTATTCGATTTCGCGCTGCGCCAGGAGATCGCCAAACGCGAGGACAGCCGCACCCGGGCCCTCACCTATGACAGCCAGGTCGAGGTGATGCGCTGGGCGGTCCCCATCGTCGCTCAAATCAAGGACCACGGCCTGCGCAAACGCTATGCGACCCAGCTCGCCGAATGGACCGGCTGGCAGGACCCGCAGCTGGTGTACCGCCGGGTCGACGAGGAGGCCCGCAAGTTGCGCGGCGCGGCGGCCGCTCAGCCCACTCGTGCGCCCCGGGGCGAGCAATCCGGTTCCACGCCGCCCGCCGCCCGCCCCGACCCCCGGGACCCGGCACTGCGTTCCCAGCGTCAGGCCCTCACCGCCGGCCTGCAGTACCCCGAGATCGCCGGTCCGGCGTTCGATGCCCTCGAAGCCGACGCCTTCACCCACCCCGCCTATATCGCCGTCCGCACGCTCATGGCCGAAGCCGGGGGAGTGTCGGCGGGCCTCTCGGGTGCGGACTGGGTGAGCGTGATCAGCGACCGCACCGACGACCTCACGCTGCGCGCCCTGGTCTCCGAACTCGCCAGCGAACCGCTGCCGGTGAAGACCACCGGCGATATCCCCCGGTTCATCACCGGGGTTCTCGCCAACGCCCAGGCCGCCCTGGTCGGACGGCAGATCGCCGAACTCAAGTCACGGCTGCACCGTGTCTCCTCCGTCGACGAACCGGAGACCTATATGGCGCTGTTCGCCGACCTCGTCGCCCTCGAGCAGTACCGGAAGAGTCTGCTGGAACAGGCCATGGGCACCAGCGAATTCGGCGCCGCCTGAGCCGGCTATCGCCGCCGTAACTGATCGTGCGGAACCAGCACGGTGGTGCGCTCGTCCAGCGGCTCCATCGGCTCCAGTTTCGGCTGGGTGCTCAACTTGTCCGACAGCCTCTGTCTGCTCACCTGCACCAGCTTGCGCGTCACCGGGCTCCCCGCGACCGCGCGGGCACTCGCGCTGATCTGCTCATAGCGTGCCCGCCCGGCCTTACTGCCCAGCACATAACCGGCAGCGATACCGATGATCAACCGCAACATTGTGGGTGGAGCTCCTCCCAGTAGTCCGTGCCGACCCATCCTGCCCGACGGCACCGACACCTGTCGATCCGGTCCCCACGGCCGGTCGGGCCCGGTTTCGGCTCTCAACCCGGCTCGACCCGGCGATTTGGGCGCGCACCCACCCATACGCTAAAGTTTCCTCTCGGTCAGCCCGGTACGGGCGAGGCCACCCAGCATTCCCCTATAGCTCAATTGGCAGAGCAGCCGACTGTTAATCGGCAGGTTACTGGTTCGAGTCCAGTTGGGGGAGCATAAACAGCAGGTCGAGCCCAATAGTCAAGCTTGACCTGCTGTTCTTTTCGACTGATCACCAAAAATACACCGAAGTTTCCGCGTCGAATCCGCCGTCACCACAGATTCGGCCCACGCGTGTTATCTCGCTGAGGGCTCCCGCTCCGGAGAGCGGAGAACCCAGAGATGCTGCTCGCCACGACCGGATCCAGTTGATCGGCGCGACCTTCCGGACCCGCAGCGGCGAAGGGAAATTCGCCGTCGCGCGAACACGCCGCCACGGTCACGGCGCCCGTTTTCCTGTCTGAGAGCGGCGGGGCAAGATGTGACGGACACGTCGTGAATTCCGGCGGAGGCGAATGTGAGCGAGTCGTTTCATATCGATCCGGACGGTGTGCGCGCCTTGACCGGAGAACTGCGTGGTATCGCCGAGAGGGCGGCCCGCACCGCTCGCGACCTTCAGGACGCGCTCGCCGCCGCCGGAATGAACGAAACCACCGCAAGTTGGGGCGATGACGAGATGGGCCGGGCGTTCGCGGAGTACTACCTGCCGAGCGCCGACGAGGGTGTCGGCGCACTGGAGAACAGTGCCGGCGCCCTCCGCGAGATGGGTGCCCTGTTCACCGAAGCCCTCTCGGCTTTCGAAGACCTGGACAATGCCGGTGCGGGATTCGTGCGCGACGCGGCCGCGCTGTCGGAGCCCCCTTTCCCGGACACCGGCGCGTGGCCGCCCACCAACCAGGTCGGCCCTCCAGCACGTATTCGTCCCACGCGTACTCCTGCCCGGACCAGCGGGTACGACCTGGACCGGGGGACGCCGACAGCGGCTACCGCCGCGACACCCGGGGTCGATGATGCGGTGGAATCCAGTACGTCCGACCCCTGGACGCGACCCGCGACCGGCGCGCGTGAATCCGCGATCGATACTTCACCCGGGCCGGTAGACGACCGCCCCGACGGGAGCCGCCCACCAACCGGACCGGCGGTTCCCACCCGATCCGCGACCGGCCCCGTCCGCACGGAAACCCTGCCGGGACAGACACTCCGCGGTGCCGAGCGGTCCGCACCCGGAGCCCGCAGTTCTGCCCGCTCCCCGTGGTCCGGGCACACGCCGGTCGCGCAGGCACCTATCGAAGGCCGCCGTGCCCCGGCTTCCCGACCGAATATTTCCGCACCGAATCAGCAGGGCAGCACACCTCGGGCCGATCCACCCGACCGCCCGGGCGGCGCGCCTCGCGGTGCCTCACCGGGACGCGGGGACGGGCGCAAGCCCGATCAGCGGCTCGTGGCCGTCACACCGAAGCCGCGCAAGGCGAGCCCCCCGCAGGAGCAAGTGGCTCCACAACCGGTCACAGGTGCGGCCGTGATGCGCATAATCGACGAGTTGGGGGCCCGGTATGGACTCCGGATCATCGGATTCGACACCGCTGGACTGGACGAACCGACCGCACGTGAGATCGCCGCAGCCGTCGACCGGGTGCTGGAACGGCATCACAACATCGACCTGCGGGGGCTGGAAATCGCCGATTTGGGCGGTGCGCTGCCCGCCCGGCTGGAATGGCCGGTCGTCACCACAGCCGATCAACCGGAAATCAGAGCGGCGCATATAGTGCTCGACCGGGCCGCGACCACCGACCCCGGCACCCGGGTCGCATCCGTCGAGGTGGCGACCAGCGGCCGCCGACCGGCGCCCGGTTCCACGGAACGCCCGCTCTACGCGAACCTGGTCCGGGAACTCGGCCGCGCGTTGGCTGCCGAGGGCCACTACGCGGCACAACCGCTGGCTCAGCGCACGCTGATCGCCGAATACCTGCGAATCGCCGGCCCTGAGCACGCTCGCGATCGGCTCGGCCGGATAGCGAGTGGCTACCGGCACTGGCGCGACCAGCTCAGTGGATGTTCCCCTGCCACACGCTTCGACCCGGCCGCCGCATTGGTCGAGGCGTTCACGGAGGTCGAGTTGTGCGCGGACCGGGCAAGCGCGCCGGCTGTAGCACTGCACCGGCTGCTGACGGACACCGCGCGGCGGGGAACCTGACATGGGGCCACCGGTGCGATTCGACATCGCCTGAGCGGAAGAGTCGATTCGTCCGGTCGTCGATCGCCACACCTCGGACACCGGGGTGTGCACAAAGCACCAACGGCCGTCCGAATTATGGTGTGTCGGGACATTTCGTCATCCGCGCCCCTTCATTAACCTCTAATACCTCTTATAGGTGGAAGTAGATCGTGTCTCGTACGGATGGGCCCGGGAATCCTCAGCGGCGTATGTCTTTCCGGGACGACGCGCCGATGCCGATCCGGCTCGAATGGATGTAGATATGGACCGGAACCACTTCGAAGACTTCGGCTCGGCCACGCGTGATATGCGCTCGCGGATGCACGAATTGCTGGATGCCTACGAGCAGCAGCAGACACAGGTCGGCGAGGTGCACCAGCAGTTGGTCGACCTGCGGGTTCGGGCCACCACATCCGACGGCTCGGTGCAGGTGACCGTGGATTCCACCGGGGCGGTACTCGAGGTCTGCGTGACCCCGGCGGCTATGCGCGGTACTGCCGGACAGCTGAGTGGGCTGCTCACCGATACCGCGCGTGAGGCCGCCCGGCTGGCGAAGGAACAGGCTGCTGCCGTGGCGGCGCCGCTGGCCGGCCTTGCCGGCGGTATGCCCGATTTATCCGAGCTCTTTCCGGGGACCCCGAGTCTGTGAGCGGGACATGCAGCCGCCGCTTTCGGGAGGGACCGGGGGTTTCTCGGTGACAGGTGGCCGGGGTGAGATGTGAGACCTTGTGCCCTACCGGTGTCGAGTCTGTTGTCGGGTCGATGGTCATGTCGAGGTGAGTTTGTTGGTCGCTCTGCCGGATGGCTTTCCGTTGGGGGTGTGCGAGCCGGTACTGGGCCCGTTTCCGCGAGGTGACCCGGAGGCGTTACGAACGGGGGGCGATGCCTGGGAGCGGGCGGCACGAAGGTGTCTGTCGGAGGCCGAGGGGCTCGAAAGCGTGGCATCGTCGGTGCCGCGGTGTTTGACCGGTGACACGGCGGTCGAGGCGCAGCGGGTTCTGGACGGGTCAGCGGCCCGGAAACGGGATTTGGCTGTGTATTGCGAGAGCAAGGCAGTGGAGTGCCGCGAGACGGCCAACGCTATCGAACTGGGTCAGTTCACCTGGATTGTCATGGGTTCGGCGCTGGTGGTGGAGTTGCTGGCGTCGCTGGCGATGCCCGCGGGCGGGATGGTCGCGGCCGCCGGGGTGCGGGCGGCCGCGCGGAAAGGGTGGCAACTGGCGTGGGTGCAGTTGATCGAGTCGGTGATGGCGCTGTGTGCCCGGTTGTCGGCATCGCGTGCGGCATTGATCGGCCAGGGAATCGTGGTGGGTGGGGTACTCGGCGGTGGCGTCACCTGGGGTGCGCAGGTGTGGCAGCGGCACCGAGGGGATCGGGACAGGATCGACTGGGAAACAGTCACGGTGTCCGGCGCCGGGGGCGCGGCCGGCGGTCTGGGTGCGGGAGTGCTGTACACGCGGCCGTTGGCGGGGGCGTTGGCGCGATTGCAGGCGACCGGGACCCGGGGCGCCGGGGCGGTGGCGATGCTGTTGGCCGGTGGTGCGGCCGGGGTAGCCGGTGGGGTGACGGGCACGCTGGGGGGCGCGGTCGCCGCGAGTGGGTACAGCGGAAACCTCACGATGCCCGATGGGTCGGAGTTCTATCTGGGTGCGGTCAGCGGCGCTTTGGAGGGTTTGCTGTCCGGGGGTGTACACACTGTCGGCCATTCGGTTGTCCCAACGCATCCATCGGCCGGATTGCTCGGCAGCCCCGCCGGGTCTCCGAAACCGATCGACCTGGCAGAGATATTCACTCGTGACATGAACTCGCGCGCGTCGGATCCGTCCGGTCGCGCCCACCCGCCCGGTGCTGCCACGACCACTTCTGCGCACTCTTCATCCCCTCTCGCCGACAGGTCGTCGGCCGGTCCGGCGCGTTCGGTGAAGCCTGTTGCCGAACCGTTCGTCGGGGTAACGGAACCCGCGACCGATCTTGATCCGGCTGCGGCACCAACCGATGACCTTCCACCCAGCGACAGAGCAGCAACAGCTCCGCGCCCGGACCCCGCTGACCTCGACGTCACGGCGGAAGCCGGCACCACCGCCTATACCGGAATCGACTCACACCCCCGCCCCACCACGCACGATGCTCCGGCGGAGCTCTCCGCCACCGGCAGTCGGTACTCGACCGGCCCCGTCGGCGACGACGACGCCGCATCCTTCATCACCGCGGTTCCGGTATCCGACGGCTCGGCCACGGACCCACCGGCCCCTGTCACCGACTCGGCAACCCACACCACCGGCAACGTCGCCGGCATCCACATACCGGTCGAGGCCGACATCGCGGTGACTGCCGCCGACCCCGGCCGCCTCACCGTTCCCACCTCATCCGATCCACCCGTCGAAACCTCGGCCACACCGTTTTCCGCTGACGCCCACAACCGGTCCGAACCACAAAAGAACATTCCGTGGACACGCACCACCGAACACCTCACCCCACCAGCGCTCCCCACGCCGGAACACAGCCCCTCACCCTGGCGATCGCCGCGCAACCCACTGGAACCGGGATCCTCCGCACCGGCGGCCGGGCGAGGGTGGCGGCAGCGGCGGGTCCAGGACGAGTCCGAATTGGCCCGAGTGCTCTATCACCGGCCGGAGACCAGGCAAGCCGTAATCGCCGTGATAGATCGGTTGCGCGCGGTCCTTTCCGCCCTCCATCCGCAAGCGACTCGGGAGCAGATCGACAATGCCTTCTACACGCCCGAGGAGACGATTTCGGGAGGAATGGTCTTACGTTCGGTGCCGTTGGACGAGTTGCGGCGAGACGGCAACCTGCGTGAGCTGATGTCCGCTGTGCAGAATGCGATGTGGCGAAGCCGGGAAATCGCCGACCCTTCGGGCACGACTCTGGACGACGGTCTGGCCGGATTGCTCAACCAGCCGGACTGGGCGCAACAAGCACAGCGGCTAGGACTGAACGTCGAAGCGCTGGGCCGAGTGCGTGAATCGATCACCGGCGGCGACCCGGGCGCGGCGATCTTCGCACGAGAACTCCGCACGTCAGGCCATGCCATGAGCGATCCCGGGTATCACATGCTCCGGGAGGAGATCGTCCGCAGCGGCGCGATCAGAACGCCACGTGAAATACCGGATCAAGTACGCCGGAGCCTGACCGTCCAGGACTGGAGTCTGCTCGGTATGCCGTTGTCCATCCGGGAATTGGAAGCGATTCCCGGCGACCTGGTCGTGCTCCGGAAGACCCGGCTCGACCCACAGCTGCCGTTACCGCGTGACAATCGGGGCCGAGTCGATGTGAAATCGCTCGAAGCGCGGCTTGCCGCCGAGGACCGCGCATTTCGTTACGTCCTCCCGCTCTACCGGTACGACGAGCACGGTCGCCGGATGCGAGATGAATCAGGCCACGCTGTAGTGGACGGCGTTTTGGCATACCACGAGGACGGAACAGTGGACGCCGCCACCGCATTGCGACTCGACCCGCACCAGTTCGCAGTTCCGCTGCCGTGGCGGCCGGGTGCGGCACGGTTCGACTTCGAGAAGGACAGCGAGTGGTTCCGGCAGACCGCGGTCGAGCGTGGAGTTCCCGTGGGGTCCGGGGTTTCGGGAACTGCGGCGAGAATAGCGGCGCGATTCGACTGGATCATGCCGCCGGGCGTTTCGCAACACGATCTCGCCGGAGCAATTCTGTCGCTCCTGCTACCACAACATCATTCTCTCTACGAAACCGTGTGGGGAATGCAGATGGTCGGAATGTCAGTGGTGGACGCGGCGGTCTTCCGGGCACCGGACAGTACGGTCGCAGATCTGTATGAAGCGGTTTTCGACCTGTTCGGCATCCCCGCGCCGGAAGGTCCGGCGCGAGCCGCTCCGCTTTCCGCTGGAAATATCGGTGAGAAACTGCCCGAACCACGCGAGGGCCCCGCGGCCGGCGGGGAAGTTCATCCATCCGACCGTCCGGGGGCGGTCGCGAATACAGCAGCAAATGCTTCCCGCCCGGCGAACAACGGTACCGGCGATCCGGGACGGGGTCCGCACTCGCACAGCCGTGCTCACTATGCGATGACGGAGCCCGAGCTGCTGCCCTCCGTCGAAGAGTTCGAGCTACGTGATCGGCGAATCCAGTCGATTTTCGACGAGAAAATAGCGCCGGCGCTCCTTACCGACCGGCCGATGCGCTCCCTGAAACAGATGGAAGAGCCTGTACTGTATGTGGTCGGCGGGCAGCCCGGTGCCGGAAAATCGACACTGGTGGACAGGATTCGCGAAGAACTGTCCGAACAGGGTGGTGCGGCATTGATCCAAGCCGACGAGCTGGAAAAATTTCATCCGGCATATTCACGCCTATATCAGGAAAATGATTTCACGGCGCACGATTACCTGTATCCGACGGCTCGGAAATTTCGCGACATGCTCGAGGGTTTTCTTGTACCGCGGCCGTACAATCTCATAATGGAAGGTGGTAATTCCGATCCCCGGGGTACGCTCGCTCGAATTCAACATATAGGAGAAAGCCGCAGCCGGACAATTATGGAAGTAATAGCTCTACCGAGGGAGCAGAGTGACCTGGCTCGGTTGGAACGCTTTGTGAACGGTCGTGAAACCGATGGATTCGGCCGCTATGTCACACGTCGGACTCACGACCGTCTGTATCTCGGCTCTTCGGAGCTGGTCCGACTGGTCGAATCGGAAATGCCGATTTCGGTTGATTCATTGCGAATTCGTACCCGCACCGACCTCCTCTACGAAAACCATCGGACCTCGGATGGGCAGTGGCACGACCCGCCGCGTGCTCGGGCGACATTGGAAGACGAAAGAAATCGGGAGTGGACCAGAGAAGAGTGCCGGGCATTCGAGGACCGAATCGCCAGGTTGAGTGAGCTCGTGGACTGGAGGGTAGATCAGGACCCTGCCCGCTGGACGCCACTGGTGGACGAGATCGACGGGCTACGAGTCCTTGCGGAGCCCAAGTTGTCCTGGCCGGCGCCGCCGTGACCGGCGCGCGTGTCGTTGCGCTGCTCGGCTTCTCGCCGGGCTCGGGTGGTGCCCTGCCGCTCGGGACGCCGGCGTTCGGTCGGCTCGGGGACCATGTATGACGGCTTGGGGTGTGGGACCTGAGGCCGCGGCGAGTTCGGCGGTTTCGATGCTTCGTAGGCGAACCCGCAGGGTGCATCGATACGTTGTGTGTGTTCCTACTCGACCCCATAAGCGGAAATGCTCACCGGTATTCGGGGTCGACCAGGACATCGGCGGGGCTCGTAACGGCAGGTTACTGGTTCGAGTCCAGTTGGGGGAGCATAAATAATCCCTCTACCGGTATCGACCGGTAGAGGGATTATTAATTTCCCTGGCTGAGCAGGCAGAATCCACCATTTTCCGACTACTTTCCCGACGCGTACCCATCCAGGGCGGCGCTCCTGCTCGCCCGGGTATTCCTTCGGCGCCGAGTCCGATCGTCCGTATCGTCCGGATGGTTCAGGCGGTCGCGCTGTTGAGCCACTCGGTATCGATATCGCCCGGCGGCTCTTCGCAGGCCGCGGCGGCGGCCTGCAGGATCAGGGCGGCGGCGGCCGCGCCCGGGTCGAGCACGCCACGCGCGACCTCGCCGACGTAGCTGGCCCGGCCGCGTTTGGCCACCAGGGATACGGTGCCGGCCGCGCCCGTCACCGCGGCGTCGGCGGTGGCGATGAGGGCCGCGGCGGGGTTGCTGTCGGCGACGAGGGCGGCGAGGGTTTCGGCGGCCGGTGCGAGCGCGTCGACCATGGTCTTGTGCCCGACTTCGGCTTTCCCGTATCGCTGCACGGTGGACACACCCGCGGTCAGGCCCTGGGAGAAGTCCGCCAGGGTGGGTTCGGAACCGGTTGTGCACCGGGCGAGTTCGCGGAAGAACATGCCGAAGAGCGGCCCGCTGGTGCCACCGGTGCCGAGGAAACCGCGGGATACCGCGGTCAGCCAGTCCGCGTAGGAGGTGGGGCCGGCGGTGTCGATGTTCTCACGGGCGCGGCGGAGGGCGGCGGCGATATTGGCGCCGAAATCGCCGTCACCGGCGCGGCGGTCGAGATCGGCGAGCGCTTCGGTGCGGTCGAGGAAGGCGTCGAACATGGTGTGCACCCAACGCTGCCCGAATCCCGCGGGTAGTGCTTCGTTGTTCATGAAGGCTCCTTCACCAGGTCAAGGCCGGGGTGCGCACGGGCGCGTCCCAGAGCGGAAGCAGATCGGCGTCGGCGGGCAGCAGGGTGAGCGAGACCCCGACCATATCGAGCGAGGTGACATAGCTACCGGCCAGTGAGCGGGCGACGGTGATACCGCGTCCGGTGAGCTGCCGGTGCACCGCGCGCGCCGCGATGGACAGTTCGAGGGGATAGGCGCCGCCGAGACCGTTGACGATGGCGATCACCGTGGCTCCGCGCGACAGTCCTAGTTCGGCGACCAGCGGGTCGACCAGCAGCGATACCAGCGTATCGGCGTCGGCGAACGGCACCCGGCCGGTGCCGCGTTCGCCGTGGATGCCGACACCCAGTTCGACCTCGCCGGGCTTGAGCGTGAACGCGGGCGCGGTTTCGCCGGGGTGCGTACCGGCGCCGAGCGCGAAGCCGAGCGTCCGGGCGTTACGCGCGACGCGGCGCCCGACTTCGGCGACGGTGTGCAGATCGGCGCCGGCCTCCGCGCTCGCGCCGCAGAGTTTCTCGACCCCGAGTACGGCCGCGGTGCCGCGGCGGCCCGGACCGCCGTCGTCCGCGCTCTGAGTGGCCAGATCGTCGTCGACGAGCACGGTTTCGGTCGCGACGGCGTTGTCGTCGCCGGCCAGTTCGCCGGCGATCTGGAAGTTGAGCACGTCGCCGGTGTAGTTCTTCACGATCTGCACGACGCCCCGCCCGGAGTCGGCGGCCACGGTGCCCTCGTGCACCTGCAGTGCCGTGGGGCTGGCGAACACCGCGCCGGGTACGGCCACGTCGAGCATGCCGTAGCCGACGAAGCCGGCGTGTAAGGGTTCGTGGCCGGATCCGCCGCCGGCGACGAGGCCGACCTTGTCGCGTGCCGGGGTGGCCCGGGTGACGATGCCGCGCGTGCGGTCGTAGCCGACGAGTGTCGGATGGGTGAGCGCGAGCCCCTCGAGTGCTTCCTCGGGAGCTGTCTCGGGCTGGTTGAGGATCTGTCGGCGCACGAGGTCGTTCTCCTTCGATCGACTGTCGACCGATGCTAGTTGAGCTCGTACCGCGCGGTCCGTACAGCTCGTATGTACAAAGCGGCGCCGAGGGCGCGCGCTTTCGGTCGAACGGTTGTGGATATTCCTGTGACGGGGCCGACCGGCGGTGTGCCGATACCGAGGTGATCGCCGGCGCAGGAGCCGAGCTCGAACTCCCGACCGAAGCCGCGACCATCGGTGCCGGCACCACGGCGGCGGTGACCTCCACCGCGCCTGGCCGGGAGTGATCTGCGACCGGCGTCGGACCGATCGGCCGCCCCGTGGCTGCACCGGCGTGCGTGGGCTCAGCGGGTCGACGGGAACAGCGGCGGGGGAGTGCCGATGGGGATGATCCGCGTGCCGGACCAGGGGCACCGGGTGCGGTTGTCGCGCGGATGGTCGACTATTCGTCCCTCGTCGACCGATACCAGAGTCCCCGGGCACAGGCCCGGACAGCTGAGGGCGGTGACGGGGCCGATGAGGTTCTTGCGGAGGAAAATACGCAGGTACCGGAGGTTGATCCAGGGTCCGCGCCCGCACCCGCACGTCGGTCTGTCGACGACTTCGATTCCTATCCAGGGACATTCGCCCGGCACGTTGCGCCAATGGTCCGCGACCCGGCCGTTCTCGAGCCGGGTGCCGTGGAGGCAGTACAACTTCTCCGGGCAGTAGTAGAGCCCGGGGGCGGATTTCGGTACGAGCATTCCGGTGTGGATCCAGGGCGCGATGCGGCAGCCGCACACCGGTTCGCCTTGCTGTGGCATATCCGCCTTTCTGCACTGGGTGGTTGTCAGGCGTCGGTGGCATCCGGGTACTGCCGGACCCCGGGTGGCGCAGTCGCGCCGGGGTGTAGCTCGGCCGGGAGAGCGTCGGGTGCGGGACGGTTTCGCGGGCACTCGTCGGGTAGCTCACGCAGTCCGGCGGCGACCCGTTCCAGGACCGTGGGGTCTGTGCATCGGGTGATCTGCCACAGTCGCAGAGTTGCGGCCATGGCGCGGTTGGTGGTCCGGATGGGTAGAGGCGGGCGCTGTTCGGGCATGGTCTGACCTCGCAGGTTCGATGGAGTGAACGCGGACGTCTATCTCGGGCCGGGAGAGCGGAGCATGTTCAAAACAATTGTTTACCCCTTATAAACAACAGCCGCGCGCGGGGCCGATTGTGGTTAAGGGGGTGTAAACACGACCATACGGCCGCTGGGGGTTTGCCGTCAAGTGCCTCTAAACTGCACGGTGTGGATGGAGCCGGCGAGTTCGACGAGGTCCGTAGCGAGCCGGACCCGGTGCGCCGTGGTCAGCGGGCCACTGAACTGATCACGCTCTACCAGCAGCGGGCCGCCGAGCTGGCGAGACTTCGCAAGGAGGCGATCGAAGAAGCGCATCGGGCCGGCCTCAGTTTCACCGAGATAGCGGGGCTACTCGGGGTGACGAAAGGCCGAATCAGCCAGATCAGGACGAGCGCTCCGCCGGCCGAACGCGCGTTCTTCGGGGTCGGCCCGGTTGCGGTCGGGATTCCCCGGCCGGTCGAAAACGAGGACGAGCGCGAACATGTGCACTTCGACGTGAGTTACCAGGCGACCCGGCAGCGTGTGGAAGTCGACCTGGCCCGCCTGTCGATGGCGTCCACGCGATTCGAGATCGAGCCCGACACCGAGGACGTCCCGGCCGGTGACGCCGTGGTGATCTGCGAGCCGGAGGCGGCTCCGGTGGCGCAGCGACTGCCCGCCGCCGACAAGGCCCTGAGCTTCGAGAACATCGACGGCACCTGGTATCTCGTCGACCGAGCTTCCGGGCGCCGATACGGCTCTCCGTTCCGTGCCGACAGTACGAACCGGATCGATATCGGCTATCTCGCCCGGCAGGTGGCCGACGGCCGGGTCATCGTTCATATCGCCGGTGTGACGGGCGTTGGATCCCTGGGCATCGCCCATTGGCTGACCGGCCATGTATCCGAGATCTACGAGCGATCGGCCCGGTTCACCAGCGCGGTGATCGAATGCGATTTCGATGCCGACCTGTCGATCACCGGGAGCCGGATCGTCGCGGGGCCGTTCACGTCCCGGGAATGAACCGGCGGAGATCCTGGGCCGGGCGGACCTGTATCGGTATCCGACCGGTGCTCAGCGATCGGGACGGTTCGCCAGGCGGATCAGGGTCTGGCGGCCGGTCGCCACATGGGTCGACCGCTCGCCGACCAGCGCGTGGACATCCAGCGAGCACACCGCGATGGTCCGCCCGCTGCGCACCACCCGCCCCCGCGCGACCAGCCGCTCGCCGAGCGCGGGAGCGAGCAAATTGATGCTGTAGTCCACGGTCAGGATCGAGTCGGCGGTATCGAAGGTCGACAGGGCCGCGTAGCCGCCGGCGGTATCGGCGATCGCGCCGGTGACGCCGGCGTGGAAGTAGCCGTGCTGCTGGGTGAGCGTGGGTGCGTGCTCGAGGGTGATCTCGACGTGGCCCGGCTCGATCGTGGTCAGGCGGGCGCCCAGGTGTGCCATCAGCCCCTGACGTCCGAAGCTGTCCGTGATGTGTGCGCGCATCCGCGGGCCGACAGTGTTCACGCCCGGACCGCCGTGTCCGGGGGATCGGGCAGGCGGAACACCCGTCGGGCGGTGCCCGCGAGGAAATCGGCGCGCAGTTCCTCGTCCCAGCTCAGCCCCGCCAGGTCGCGTAGTGCCCGGACCGGGTCGATCATCGGCCAGTTCGTCCCGAACATGATGCGGCGGCGGCCAAGCGTCCGGGCGTAGTCGAGGAACGCCGCGGGCAGCCGGTCGAGTGCGTAGGCGGAGGTGTCGACGTAGAAGTTCGGGAATTTGACGGTGAGCGTGACGACTTCGTCCAGCCACGGGAATCCCACATGACCACCCACCACCACCAGATCCGGGAAATCGAGCAGGACCCGCTCCAGGTACGGGATGGGCCGGCCGGTTTCCGAGGTCTTCAACGGTCCGGTGTGCCCGATCTGGGTGCACAGCGGTACGCCCGCCTCGACGCACGCGGTGTAGACGGGGTAGTAGAGCCGATGATCCGGCGGTAGCTCCCACAGCCAGGGCACGACCCGGACGCCCACGAAGACGTCGCCGGCCAATTCGCGCACGGTCCGGGCGGCGTGCACGGGATCGCGGAGGTCGACTCCGAGCAGGCCGCGGAATCTGGTGGGCGCGTGCTCGACGGCGGCCCGTACCTCGTCGTTGGTGATCAGCGGGCCGCCGGGCCCGTACCAGGCCGACAGCAGCGCGAGATCCACTCCGGCGGCGTCCATCCGCGCGAGCGTCAGGTCGATACCGGGGGCCATGTCCGCGGCGTCCTTAGCGGTCCAGCGCAGCAGGGTGGCCAGCCAGGGCTCACGGGCCATTCGCGGGCCCACCTGCTGGGCCCAGACGTCGATCGCGCCCATGGGCGGGCTCCTTCCGGGACATATACTTCACTATCAAAGTATTGAGAGGCGGACAGGATGGCAAGAGACCCGTACCGATTGATCGGCCGGATCCAGCAGGTGACGCATTCGCTGCGCAAGAAGTCCGACCACCTACTGATCGACAGTGCCGGCGTCACCACGGCCCAGGCCGGGATCCTTTCCGTCATTGCCGACGATCCGGGCTGCTCCCAGCGTGATATCGCCCGGCGTCTGCGGCTCGGCGAATCCGCCGTGGTCGCCGCGATGGGTCGCCTGCGCGGGGCCGGCCTGGTCGAGCGGCGGATAAGCGATCAGGATCCCCGGGCGGTCGCCCTGTTCCTCACCGCCCGCGGGCGAGAGACGATCGGCCGGGCCCAGGAGACCTACGGGGTCCTCAACGGTCTCGTTCTCGACGCCCTCGGCGTCGACGGCCGGGCGCGGTTCGCCGAATTGCTGGATGCGCTCGATTCGGCTGTCACGTCGTTTCCGGGCCGGCCGGACGAGGCGGGTTCGCCCGAACCGGAGTGAGGTTGCCGGTCGCTGCGGTCAGACCGGGGCCGGATCCGGTCGAGTGCGCCGGGAGCGGGCGAACAGGAAGGTGGCGAGGGCTGCGGGGATGTTCATGAGGAAGCCGTACACCGCGCCGGAAACCGCCATGGTCTCGTTGCCCAGTACGGTCACCGCGATGGTGATGGCGAGGGCCGCGTTGTGCACGCCGATCTCCATACCCGCGGCGATCGCGTCCGCCCGCTCCACTCCGAACGCGCGCGGTACCGCGTAGCCGATGAGCAGGCTGCACACGCACAGCAGCAGGGCGATGGCGCCGAGTTGCCCGACATGCTCGGTGAAGGCGTCGAACTCCGAGACCAGGGCCGCGACGACCACCAGCGCCAGCACCACCGCGGCGGCGATCTTGACGGTGGTGTGCATCCGCAGGGCCCAGGCGGCGAAGAGGCGCCGCACCGTCATGCCGAGCACCACCGGGACCAGGACCAGGGCGAAGACCTGGAGGAACTTGCCGGGTTGCAGGCCGATACCCGTGCCGTCGTCCAGGAACACCGAATAGGACAGCCCCACCACGATCGGCAGCGTGAAAACGGCGAGCACGGAGTTCACCGCCGTCAGCGTGATGTTCAGGGCGACATTGCCGCCGGCGATATGGCTGAACAGATTCGCCGACGTCCCGCCGGGCGAGGCGGCCAGCAGCATCATGCCCACCGCCAGCGCGCCGTCGAGGCCGAATAGCCGCACCAGGCCGAAGCAGAGGGCGGGCAGCACGATCAGCTGACAGGTCAACGCGATCAGCGCCGCCTTGGGAAAGCGTGCCACCCGGGCGAAGTCGTCGACGGTCAGGGTCAGTCCCAGGCCGAACATGACGATTCCCAATGCCAGTGGCAGGGCGATCGCGAAAAGCGTTGACCCCATGTGTCATCCTTCCGACGGCCGAGTGTCGCCCGGGGCCTCGGCTCCCGTCAAGCGGGCGGGCGCGGCCCGGGCGGAGGCCGGTCGTTCGCCGGTTCACCGGTGGCCTCCGCGACCGCGGCCTCGTAGGCGAGCAGGGTGTCGACGACCGTGCGGCGCTGCATGGCAGTCAACGGTGCCAGGGCCGCGCGCCACGCGTATGCGCCGGGAGAGAGCCACTCGGAGATGGCCGGTCTGCTCGCCGGGCCGATATCGATGATGCGGCGCCGGCGATCGGCGTCGTCCTCACGGCGGACCAGGACTCCTTTGCGGCTCAGGTCGCTCACGATGAGGCTCACCGTCGTGGGCGCGACACCGAGCCGGCCGGCCAGTTGTGAGACGGTCTGCGGGCCGTCGAGCAGGAGCAGCGCCAGCAGCGACAAATGTCGCGGGGCCAGGTCGAACGACTGCAGTTCCGCCGGCGGGCGCAGCCGCTTCGCCCGGCCGATCAGTGCTCGCGGCGCACTGGCCGCGGTGCTTCGCGGGTCGCCGAGGAGCCCGGCGGCAAGGGATTCGGTGATCGGTCGGCCTCGGGCTCCCGCCCCGCGAACCCGGCGGGTCAGCTCTGCCCGCCGAGCACCTCGCCGATCGGGACCGGTGGCAGCGCGCGGACCAGCGTCATCACCGCGGTGCAGTACGCGGTGCGCAGGGGTTCCCACTGGTTGGTGTTGCAGACGTAGTTGCCCATCTTGTCGTAGTGCGAGGAATGGCCCTTGTACGACCAGGTGAGGCCATCCTGGGAGGGGCTCCACGGGCACTGGTTCGGCTGCAGTCCGGTACACGGACCCTCCACTCCCCACGGTCCGACCGGATAGGCCACGGCCTGCGGCGCGCCGGTGAAGGTCAGGGCGGCGACCGCTGCCGCGCCGGTGAGCAGGTATCGGACAGTCGATTTCACAACGCTCTCCTTCGGTGTGCGGGTTCGGAAACCCATTGCCTCTGGTATCGCCGCGATCGCGTCCGTGTTAGCCGGGTGTCCCAAAGTGTGCCCGCGCAACCGCTTTTCGAGTTCGGTCGGGTGGGCCGGAGCAGGCCGGGTGGAACGGGCCGGATCGAGCGCGTCCACCCGGGTTTCGGTCGTGCGCCCGGCCCGCCGGCCCGCGGCGCCGGTGACCGTCCGGTCGTGCGTGACGAGGCCTTGGCGAAATAGTAAACATGTGCCTATTGTAGGCGCATGTTTACCGATACTACTTTCGTTGACCTCATCACCGTGCGAGCCGGTTCATGACCGCCGCGCCGCCGTTCTCGGAGGGCACGGTGCTCATGCCGTGGAAGCCGGGCCCCGGTGCCGACCCCGCCGGGGCGGTATTCGTCAGCGTGACCGATTTCCTGGCGACATCGGAGAAAGATGTCCGGCAGATCTACCAGGAGGGACTCGAACTGGGCGAAACCTGGCCGGTGCTGCAGGGCGCGGTCGGAGTGTGGCTGTGGGGCCGGCCCGCGCAGTTGCGCGGCGGTTCCATCTCCGTATGGGACAGCGAGCAGGATATGCGGCGCTTCGTGCGGTGGCCGGTACATGCTCGGATCATGCGGGCCTGGCGTGGCCGGGTCCGGGTGGCCACCGACTCGTGGCAGGCCGGCCGGTTCGATATCGAGAGCGTCTGGGTGCGCGCCGCGCGGACCATCGAAGGTCCGCATCGCGGCGGCCGGAGCGGGGACGCGTCCGCGTCACCCGACGAAAATCGGCGGTGACGGCGGGAATTTCACCGGCAGCGCGGTGAGTGACCGGTGGAAGGGGCCCGGTCGCCGGACGGGCCCCTCGGGGGCGTCCAGCTCCAGTTCGGGAAGCGCATCGAGCAGCAGGTCGATGGCGTCCTGGGCGACCAGAGAGGCCGGGGTCTGCGCCGGGCAGTTGCGCTGGCCCAGGCCCCAGGAGAGGTGGGAGCGGTTGCCGCGGTGGTCGTCGGAGCGGATGTCGCGTGGTCCCGTCATGGCGACCCGCTCGGGCACGATACGCGAACGGGTCGCCGAATATGTTGCGGCCGATTCTTTTTGAGCCTGCGCGACATCGCCCGGTGGGGCGGTGTTCGCGGGCTACCCGGCCACTTCCGGTGGTGCTGATCGGGCCTGGTCGATGCCGGTGCGTCCGGCGGTGACCGTCGGGTCGCCCGGGCGGGCGGCCGGGATGTCAGCGGAATGTGAACGGCGGTGACGGCGGGAATTTCACCGGGAGCCCCGTCAGGGAACGGTGGAACGGGCCGGGGCGCCAGGTGGGGCCCTCGGGTGGCAGATCGGCTTCGAGTTCGGGAAGCGCGTCCAGCAGTTGGTCGATGGCGTCCTGGGCGACCAGATAGGCCAGTGTCTGCGCCGGGCAGTTGCGCTGGCCCAGGCCCCAGGAGAGGTGGGAGCGGTTGCCGCGGTGGTCGTCGGAGCGGATGGAGGGGTCGTGGTTGCAGGCGGCGATGCTGATCACGACGGGTTGGTGGGCGGGGAGCCAGACGTCGTCGATGAGGATCGGCTGGCGTGGGTAGGTGATGAGGAAGTTGGCCATGGGAGGGTTGTCGAACAGCACCTCGTCCAGGGCATCGCGGGTGGAGAGGCTGCCGCCGAGGACATGTCCACCGAAACGTTCGTCGGTGAGGATGAGCAGCAGCGTGTTGGCGATGAGATTCTGCTGTAGTTCGATGCCCGCGCCGTAATGGCTCGTTACCTGGTGGATCATCTCCACCTCGTCCAGTTCGGCGGGATGGCCCAGCAGGATCGAGGTGACATCGTTGCCCGGCTCGGTGCGCTTGAGCGCCACCAGTTCGGCCAGGGCCGCGCCGATCATCCGGTTGCCCTCGTCCGCGTCCACACCTTCGAACATCGCGGCCATACCGGCCGCGACCTGCCGGCCGATCTCGGGTGGGCAGCCGAGCAGGGTGTTGCAGACCCCGAAGGCCAGCGGGAAGGCGTACTGCATCAGCAGATCGGCTCGCCCGGTCTGGCAGAAGGAGCTGATCAGCGGTACCGCGATCTCTTCGACCGCGGCGCGGATGGCGTGCAGATCCACCTCGGCCAGCGCTGTGACATTCGCTTCCCGGTACCGCTGCTGGTCGATTCCGGTGCTGCGCGCCGCGATCGGCCGCCATTCCATGATCGGCAGTACGGGGCAGTCGGCGGGCATGCTCTGCTGCCAGGCGCGTGGGTCGGCGGGGAAGTGCTCGTGGTCGTTGAGGATGCGGACCGCGCTCTGGTGGTCGATGACCAGGGTCGCGGGGACGTTGGGAGCCAGATCCACCGGCACCAGCGCCCGGTGTTCACGGCGCATCTGCCGGAACACCCGATGGGGGTCCTCGGCGAATTCAGGTGCGTAGAGCGGGATACGCGGGCCGCCGTCGGCGAAGGGCGAGCCGTGGACCGCGCGGGGTGGTGTGTGGGTATCGGGTGGTGGCGTGCTCAAGGATGACTCCAGACTGGTCGCGATACGCCGAGATCTTCCGAGCGGTCGGCCCGTCATCTCGGCACGATGTAGCACCCTACTGGAGGTGAACATGAATTACCTTGCGGCACATTGTTTTTGGTAATAGTGACCGCGGGGTAATGCGGGCGGGCCGGAGGTATGTGCGCTCGGTGGCGGACCGAAAGCGCCCGCCGGTTGCCCCGGAGAACTCTACGGTTGTTGTGCGCGGTCTGCCACGCGAGCCCGCGATCGTCCTACGGGCGCAACCCGATCATGTCGCCGACGAATGTATCTTCGTGCTGGAGGGGGAACTCGGGGTCGACTTCGCCGACCGGTCGCTCACCGTGACCACGGGCATGTTCGTACTGCTGCCGCACGGGATCCCGCACGCGCTGTGTGCGGTCTCCGTACCGCCACCCCGGTTGCTGCAGATCTCCTCGCCGGGTGGCTGGGAGCGCTATCTGGAGGATCTCCTCGAAGCGGGACCGTCGGTGCTCACCGATGGGGCACTGGACCCGGTCAAGATCAACCCGATCGCGGCCCGCTACGACATCCGGTACGAGGAATCCGCATCGGCCGCGGTGGCCGCATCCGACCGGGCCGGCGCGTAACCGGTGACGGTGCGTTCGGGCTACACGGTTCCGTGACGGTCGCGGGGGTGGATCGAAAATCGGGGTTTGCGGCGCGAGCCGCCGGGGCCGACAATAGGACGAGCTCGGCACGCCGTTGAGCTGGCGAAACGACTACAGAGGGCGGCCGCGAAGTTGTCCGGAGGGCGCGACCTGCCGTGAGCGGTTCCAGGTTCCGATCGACTCCGAGGAGCAGACGATGACGCAGTTCGCGCCCGACCTCAAGGGCAAGCACAGAGCGATGTGGGCCTCCGGCGACTACCCCCGGGTGGCCGCCGATGTGATTCCCGGACTCGGCAGGAGGCTGGTCGCCGCCTGCGGTATCGGACCCGGGCAGCGGGTACTGGATATCGCTGCCGGTGCCGGGAACGCGGCGATACCGGCGGCCGAGGCGGGCGCCGAGGTCGTCGCGAGTGACCTCACCCCCGAACTCTTCGAGGCCGGCCGCCGCAACGCCGCCGCCGCGGGTGTCGAGCTCACCTGGGAACAGGCCGACGCCGAAGATCTGCCCTACGACGCCGGTGCCTTCGACGCCGTACTCTCCTGCGTCGGGGTGATGTTCGCGCCGTCCCATCGGACCGCCGCCGACGAGCTGGTCCGGGTCACCCGGACGCGCGGGAGCATCGGCCTGATCAACTGGACGCCGGAGGGGTTCATCGGCCGGATGTTCGCCGTCATGAAGCCGTACGCCCCCATCCCGCCGCCCGGTGCGCAGCCGCCGCCGCTGTGGGGCGACGAAGCGCATGTCACGGAGCTGCTCGGGGATCGGGTGACCGATCTGGAGCTGCGCCGGGACCACGCTGTGGTCGACTGCTTCGCCGACGGCGCCGCCTTCCGCGACTTCTTCAAGGCCAACTACGGTCCCCTGGTCACCGTGTACAAAACGCTCGCCGACGAGCCGGACCGGGCCGCGCGGCTGGATCGGGAACTGGCCGAGCTCGGCGCCGCGCACGATCTGGGCAACGGCCGGATGGAGTGGGAGTATCTGCTGGTGACCGCGCATCGGGCTTGACCGCACGACCGGTCGGACAGGAAACGGGACTTTCCGGCCCCGGTTGCGGGTTGTACCCGGGGCAGGAAAGCGGAGGACTGAGGAGGAAGCGTGACCGAAACGCGCAAGGCGATCCTGGCCGGTGGGTGCTTCTGGGGTATGGAGGAGTTGATCCGCAAGCAGCCGGGGGTCGTATCGACGCGCGTCGGCTACACCGGCGGGCGCAACGATCACCCCACATACCGCAACCATCCGGGGCATGCGGAGGCCGTGGAGATCGTCTACGACCCGGCGCAGACCGACTACCGGGCGCTGCTGGAGTTCTTCTTCCAGATCCACGATCCGACCACCAAGGATCGCCAGGGCAACGATATCGGCAGCAGCTATCGCTCGGAGATCTTCTACGTCGACGACGAGCAGAAGCGGGAGGCGCTGGCCACCATCGTCGACGTCGAGGATTCGGGCCTGTGGCCGGGCAAGGTTGTCACCGAGGTGACGCCCGCTCCGGAGTTCTGGGAGGCCGAACCCGAACACCAGGACTATCTGCAGCACTTCCCGAACGGCTACACCTGCCACTTCCCGCGGCCCGGCTGGAAGCTGCCGCGACGGCAGACCACCGCCCGGTAGGCACGGGTACCGGAGCGGCCGGCGCCGGTCCCCGCGCCGCTTCGGTTCGCGGCCCGGCCGCGGTGATGAGTAGTGTCGGGCGGGTGAGTGGTTGGGCGCGTCGTAGGTTCCAGAGAATAGGACGATTCGATCGTGCGGTGGGCGGCGCGGTGGCAGAACTGCCCGCCTCCCGGCTGGACGCGGGCTTGCTGCGACTGACCGGCAGCGCCGACCACAGTGTCCTGTGGATGGCCTGCGCGGGGCTGCTCGCGGTGCGTCGAGGGGCCACTCGGCGGGCGGCGTTGCGCGGGGTGGTTTCGGTGGCCGGCGCCAGCTTCGTGGCCAATATCGCGCTCAAGCCGGTGTTCGCGCGCCGCCGCCCGGCCGCGGAACTGATGCCGACGTCCCGGCGGCTCTCCCCGGCCCCGTCCTCGTCGTCGTTCCCGTCCGGGCACAGTGCCAGCGCGGCGGCCTTCGCGACGGCGGTCGCGATGGAGAGCCCCCGCACCGCGCTGGCGGTGGCGCCGCTGGCCGCGGCGGTCGCCTACTCCCGGGTCCACACGGGAGTGCACTGGGGTTCGGATGTCCTTGTCGGGGCCGCCGTGGGTTCCGGGATCGCGCTGGCCACCCGGCGCTGGTGGCCGGTGCGCGAATCCGATGAGGCGCGGGCCCGGCTGGTGCGTGAGGCGCCGGTGCTCGCCGAGGGCAAAGGGCTCGTCGTCATGGTGAACCCGGTGTCCGGCGACGCCAATTACGACCCCACCGACGATATCGCCGCGGCCCTGCCTGCCGCGGTCGTGCTGCGCACCCGGCCCGATGCCGACTGCGCGGAACTCCTCGAGCAGGCCATTGCCGAACAGTCGGAGCCGGTCGCGGCCCTCGGAGTGGCCGGGGGTGACGGGACCGTCGCCGCGGTGGCCGCGGTCGCCCTGCGCCGCGGGTTGCCGCTGGTGGTGATCCCGACCGGCACGCTCAATCATTTCGCCCGCGACCTCGGTGTCTACGATTTGCTCGAGGTCGTCGACGCGACCGGTGTCGGGGAGGCCGTCGCGGTCGATATCGCCGGTGTCCAGTACGGTGACGCGACCGAGATGGGGACCCGGCACCTGATCAACACCTTCAGCCTCGGCTCCTACCCGGATCTGGTCCGGTTGCGCGAGCAATGGCAGCCGCGGTGGGGTAAGTGGCCCGCGTTCGCGGCGGCGCTCGTGGTCACCCTGCGCCGGGCCGAACCGATCGAGATCTACCTCGACGACCACTGGCAGCGGGTGTGGTTCCTCTTCGTCGGCAACGGGCCCTACCATCCGCACGGCGCCGTACCGGCGTTCCGGGACAGGCTCGATTCCGGACTGCTCGACGTGCGCTGGTTGCGCGCCGATCTGCGCTGGTCCCGCACTCGCGCGGTGGTGTCGCTGCTGTTGGCCGCCATCGGGCACAGCCGGGTCTACGGGGAACGGCAACTGTCGGAGCTGTTCGTGTACCTGCCCCGGCCCGAATCGCTCGCGGCCGACGGTGAAGTGTTCGGCAGCGCCACCCACCTGCGCTTCTCGGTGGCGGGTCAGCTCACGGTGTACCGGCGTGACGAATCGAATCCGCTCTGGGCCAACCGCAGCCGGCCGCATCACCGCCGGGCTCCGTGGTTACCCGACGTATTCCGTCTCCGCTGAGCGGGCCCGGCTCAGCGGGGTCTCGGCCTCCCTGCCCGGGAACAGCGGTTGGCGCACGGCGGTTGCCCGAGTGCGCCGCCGGCTCCCCGATTCGCCGTCGGCCGGCCGCTACTGCGACGAGTTGAAGTCGATCATCCAGGGGATGGAGAACTTGTCGGTGAGCATGCCGAACAGTTCGGTCCACTCGGTCTCGGCGAGATGCATATCCACCGAGCCGCCCGCGCTCAACGCACCGAACACCCGCTCCGCTTCGTCGCGGTCGCCGACCTCGAGGCAGACGGTGAAGTTCGGCCGCTGCGGAACCTCCACGGTCTGCCCGGGCGGGCAGTCCGAGCCCATCAGTATCTGGCCGGTCCCGGCCAGCGGCAGTGCCGTATGCGCCACCAGGCTCTTCGCCTCGTCCGGCAGGTTCGCGCCCTCGCCCATATCGCCGAACCGGATCAGCTGGAGTTCGCCACCGAACACCGACTGGTAGAAGGTGAACGCCTCTTCGGCGTTGCCGTTGAACATGAGATACGCGTTGACGGATTTCACCGGTCTCCTCCTCTGGTGATGCGGATGTGCGGATATACGACCAGGGGGAATGCCACGATCCGGCGACGCCGGGCGCGCTGCCCGGTGCGTGGACCGATCGGCCGAGCGTAGCCCGCGCCGACCGGCTTCGGGGGAGATCCCGTCCAGATGAGGGGTGGTTCGGTACCGGGTAATCGCCCGGTCTCGCGGGAACAGGGGAGCGGGGCACCCGACCCGCCGGGCGGCCCGCCGTGCGCCGGAACAGGCGGTCGCCAGGTGATACTCGGGTTGCCGTCCGCCCGGGCGGTGCCACATCCGGCCCCGATGCTGGTGGAGGTCTCCATGGCATTGACTCATCCGTCTCGGCCCGGCGGCTCCGGCCGGGACGATATCGCGGTGAATCCGGTGTTCACCCGGGAGCCGGTCGAGGTGCCCCGCAACCGGTTGCCCGCCGGGGAGCTGGACAGCGATACCGCCTACCAGATCGTGCACGACGAACTGTTGCTCGACGGCAACGCCCGGCTCAACCTCGCCACCTTCGTCACCACCTGGATGGAACCCGCGGCGCAGGTACTGATGAGCGAATGCTTCGACAAGAACATGATCGACAAGGACGAGTACCCGCGCACCGCCGAACTGGAGCAGCGGTGTGTGCGGATCCTGGCCGATCTGTGGCATGCCGCCGACCCCGGCCATGCCGTCGGGTGTTCGACCACCGGCTCCAGTGAGGCGTGCATGCTGGCCGGACTGGCCATGAAGCGCCGGTGGCAGCTGCGGCGCCGGGCTGCCGGACAGTCCACCGAGCGACCGAACCTGGTGATGGGGATCAATGTCCAGGTGTGCTGGGAGAAGTTCGCCGAGTACTGGGACGTCGAACCGCGCGTGGTGCCGATGTCGGGGGACCGGTTCCATCTCACCGCCGCGGAGGCGGCGGCTCGCTGCGACGAGAATACGATCGGTGTGGTGGCGATCCTGGGGTCCACGTTCGACGGCAGCTACGAACCGGTCGCCGAGATCTGCGCGGCGCTGGACCGGGTGCAGGCCGAGCACGGCTGGGATATTCCCGTGCATGTGGATGGGGCGTCGGGCGCCATGATCGCGCCGTTCTGCGATCCCGAACTCGAATGGGATTTCCGGCAACCCCGGGTCGCCTCGATCAACACCTCGGGCCACAAATACGGGTTGATCTATCCGGGGGTGGGCTGGGTGCTGTGGCGCGACGCCGACGCCCTACCGGACGCCCTGGTCTTCCGCGTGAACTACCTCGGCGGGGAGATGCCGACCTTCGCGCTGAACTTCTCCCGGCCCGGCGCGCAGGTGGTGGCCCAGTACTACACCTTCCTGCGGCTCGGGCACCGCGGCTACGCGCGGGTGCAGGGCTACTGCCGGGAGGTCGCGTCCGCACTGGCCGACCGGATCGCGCAGCTGGGTCCGTTCCGGCTGATCACGGACGGCCGGCAGTTGCCCGTCTTCGCCTTCACGCTGGCCGAGGGCGAGACCGGGTATTCGGTCTTCGACGTCTCGGCGGCACTGCGGGAACAGGGCTGGCTGGTGCCCGCCTACACCTTCCCGGCCGACCGGGAGGATTTGGCGGTGCTGCGCGTGGTGGTGCGCAACGGTTTCAGCCACGACCTCGCCGACCTGCTGATCGAGGCGTTGCAGCGCGCGCTGCCGCGGTTGCGCGCCCAGCAGGCGCCGCAGCGCGGCGCCGAGGCGGCGGCCTTCTCCCACGGCGCCGATATCCGGCCGCACCGAGCGGGTGTGCGGTCGGCGGATGGGTGAGCGGAACCGGCCGGCACAGTCGCCGTGGCCGGCCGGTTCGCTGTCTCGGGCCGGGCCTGCCCGAGGCCTATCGACACATGACTGATGTGCCGTTGTTCAGGTCTCAGAAGGCGCTACCGCTGCCGGGCAGGAAGATCCGCGGGAAGGGCAGACCGAAACCGGGACGGTGGTGGCCGTGGTCCCAGCCGTGGTTGTGGTGCCGGCCGCGGTCCCAGTCCCGGTCGTGGCGGTTGCGGCCGCGGTCCCAGTCCCGGTCGTGGCGGTTGCGGCCGCGGTTCCAGTCGACCTGGTCGTCGTGCCGGCCGTTCCAGCTGTGGTCGTGGCGACCGTGCCGCCCGCGATCGCCGTACCCGTGACCGTGGCGGCCGGGGCGGCTCACATCCTGGACCTCGGTGTCGGCGTTCTCGGTGACCACCGGGGCGCCGTTGTCGGCGAGCGCGGGTGCGGCGGTGAGGGCCAGCGGGGCCAGGGCGATCGCGGCGGTGGCCGCGATCCGGACGGCGAGTCGGCGGGTGCGTGCGGTTCGATGCATGATTCGTCCTCGGTCGTAGCGCCGCCCGGGGGCGGTGGCGGAAGCGGTTGCACTGTGGGAGTGCGGCTTTGCTCTGATGCCTAGACCGTACCGTTAAACAACGGCGCATTCAATAGGTGTTCGTTAATCGGGGTCGACGAATTCCGTGAACAGGTAGTTCCCGGGCTCCCGCGCGCGGCCTATTCGCCTGCGGTCGAGGTATCCGGGACCGTGGCGGCGAGTTGATCGAGCCGGAGCACACACCGGGTGCGGCTGTAGATGGTCGGCATACATTCGTTGCAGTGCACGCAGGCGGATTCGGTGCTCGCATCGGATCGGATGCGGTGCAGCAGGTCCGGCTCGCGCAACAGGGCCCGGCCCATGGCGACGAAATCGAACCCCTCCGCCATCGCCAGATCCATCGACTCCCGGTCGGTGATACCGCCCAGCAGCACCAGCGGCATGGCCAGCTCCCGGCGGAACTGCCGCGCGCGTTCGAGCAGATACGCCTTCTCGTACGGGTATTCGCGCAGGAAGGCCTTCCCGATCAGCCGGAAACCCCAGCGGGCGGGCCCCGGCAGCGTTTTCGCGAACTCGCGGCGCGGTGCCGCGCCGTGGAACAGCAGCATCGGGTTCAGCAGGGAACTGCCCGCCGTCAGCTCCAGCGCGTCGAGCGCGCCGTCGGCCTCCAGCCACGCGGCAACCTGCAATGATTCCGGCAGGGTGAGGCCGCCGCGGACGCCGTCCTCCATATTCAGCTTCGCGGTGACCGCGATCCGGTCGCCGACCGCCTCGCGCACCCGGCGGGCGATATCGCGAGCCAGCCGGGCGCGGTTCTCGAGTGGGCCGCCGTAGCGATCCTTGCGCCGGTTCAGCAGCGGGCTCAGAAACGAACTCACCAGATAGTTGTGCCCGAAATGTATTTCCACCGCGTCGAATCCGGATTCGATCGCCAACAGTGCCGCGTCGGCATGGGCGGTGACGAGGTCGTGGATCTCGGCCGCGTCGGGCACCTTCATCGGGCTCATCCCGAGGGGGCTGAACATCCGGCTCGGCGCCAGCGCGGGCAGGCGATTGGACGCGGAATTGGCCACCGGCCCCGCATGGCCGATCTGCGCACTGGCCGCCGCGCCTTCGGCGTGGACGGCGTCGGTGAGCCGGCGCAGGCCCGGCACCGCCTCGGCGCGCAGATAGATCTGGTGGCGGTCGGTGCGGCCGCCGGGTGCGACCGCGCAGTAGGCGACGGTGGTCATCCCGACTCCGCCCGCGGCGACCTCCCGGTGGAATTCGACCAGGTCGTCGGTGACCAGCGCATCCGGGGTGCGTCCCTCGAAGGTCGCGGCTTTGATCACCCGGTTCCGGAGGGTGAGCGGCCCCAGCGGGGCGGGGGCGAATACGTCGGTCACGATATGTCTCCTGTCGGTGCGGTCAGACCGGCCACGACGAAAGTGCGCAGGGTGGCCACGGCCTGCGGGCTCAGCGCCCGGTCCTCGGCGGCGGCGCGGCCGAATCGCATGATGATGAGGTCGAACGCGAGCATCCAGCGGCGCCGGCTCTCGCGTTCGCCCACCTCGGGCAGCAGGCCGGTCCACGAGTCGATCCGGAACCACTGCTGCTGCCACGGGCCCACTTGCCGGTCGATCACGCATTGCGCGAGCAGCCGCAGGTGCAGCCGGCCCAGCGGATCGGCGACCAGGTCGGTGAACGGGGTCAGGACCGCGTCGACGAGATCGGCCACAGGTGCGGCAACGGCGGTGACCTCGGTGAGGCGGTCGGCCCACAGCGCCCCGAGCCGTTCTTCGAGCAGGGCCGCCACCAGGGCTTCCTTGGATCCGAAGTGGTAGTGGACGGCGGCGGGGTTCGCTCCGGCCTCGGTGCAGATGCGGCGTACCGAGACGTCGTCGTAGCGCTCGGTGAGCAGCAGGCGTTCGGCGGCCGTGAGCAGGCGTTCCCGGGTCGCGGCCGAAACTCGCTGGGGCATGCGGCCAGTGAACCACTGTGCCCGCCGTTTTTCAATCATTGATTGAAATACTGTTTGAAAACACTGGTGGCGTGCCCGGAGGCAGTCGTTATCCGATCGCAAACGGCTGCGCGGGCCACGTACCCACCGCAGCGGGCCGGTCCTGTTCTACTGGTTCCGGTAGTCGGCTCCGGTTGTCCGATATGCCCTCGATCGACCGACAAGGAGAAGACGATGGCCCTCGAGATCCGCGCGGTAACAGTGCTGGGCACCGGGGTGCTCGGTTCCCAGATCGCCTTCCAGACCGCCTACCACGGATTCCGCGTCCAGGCCTACGACATCGACGCCAAGGCACTCGACGCGGCGCGCGAACGCTTCGCCGGGCTCGCCGCCACTTATCGCGACGAGGTGATGGGCGCGACCGACGAGCTCACCGAGCGGACCCGCGCGGGGATCGGCCTGACCACCGATCTCGGCGCCGCGGTCGCCGAGGCCGATCTGGTGATCGAAGCCGTCCCCGAAGTGCTCGACATCAAACGGCAGACCTACCGGAAGCTGGGCGAGCTGGCGCCGGAGCGGACGATCTTCGCGACCAACTCCTCCACCCTGCTACCCAGCGATATGGCGGACTTCACCGGCCGCCCGGACAAATTCCTGGCACTGCACTTCGCCAACCAGGTGTGGAAGTTCAACACCGCCGAGGTCATGGGCACCGACCGGACCGATCCCGCGGTGTTCCGCGCGGTCGCCGAGTTCGCCGCCGCCATCGGTATGGTGCCGATCGAAGTGCACAAGGAGAAGGCCGGCTATGTCCTGAACTCGCTGCTGGTGCCGTTCCTGAACGCCGCCGTCGAACTCGCCGCCGGTGACTACGCCGAACCCGCGGCGGTCGACAAGACTTGGCGCATCGCCACCGGGGCGCCCATGGGCCCGTTCCAGATCCTCGACGTCATCGGTCTCACCACGCCCTACAACATCCTGAGCAGTACTGCCGAAACCGAAGGTCTCGCCCGCTGGTTGAAGGAGAACTACATCGACCGGGGCAAGCTCGGAGTGGCCACCGGGGAAGGGTTCTACAGATACTCCTGAACCCACGAGCCGGCAGCCCGGATGATCCGGGGCCGCCGGTTCTGGATGCCTCTCTCAGCGAGGCGGCGGCGCTTCGGCGGCTTCCCGGGCGAGCCGGGCTTCGTGTATCCGGACCAGTTCGCGGAAACCGATCCGGTCCCAGCCGGGCTTCGGCTGGATACTCCATTCGTCCTGCGCGGTCCGCTGACCGGCCGCCTCGGGCGGGCCGCCGAAGGGCGGACCCGACAGCGGATACGGATGCTCGCATTCGAGGGTGTCGTCGGAATACCTGACCTTCATCAGTTCACTGCAGATCTCGGTGAACGACAGGGTCGGCCAGCCGTACCACAGCGCCAGCGCCGGCACCGTGAACGCGCCCTCGATGACCAGCGCGAACAAGCAGACGAAGATACCGCGCCGCAGCCAGCGGTGCATCCGCGCGTACGGCGCGGTGGTGCCCAGCGGCAGTTCGTCGTTCTCCGGATCGCCTGCGGGGGAGAGTTTCTTGCTCATGCGGAATCCTTCGGAAGAGGGATCCGACTGCCGCCATGGTCAGTCGGAGAAGATCTCGCGGTTGACGGTGTGCAGATAGGGGATCGCCAGGAACGGCGTGATGTAGAAGATGTCGTAGAGCCACCAGCCGATCACCGGCAGCACGACCCCGTCGTAGCGCACATCGGCGTACATGGTCATGTTGAACGTGTAGCCGATCCAGATGACCAGCCCGAACCAGCAGGTGACGATCATCCACTGGTGTCCCCACCGCTTCATCTGCAGGAACGCGATCGCCGCGGCGATGCGCATCGGGAACACGGTGAGCATCAGGGCGACTTCCCAGCCCTTCTCACCGGGCGCGCCCGAACCGCCGATCCACAGCTCGTTGTAGTGCCAGAAGTAGCCGGCGTCGAAGAAGTTGCCCCAGGCGGTGAGGATCACCCGGTTGATCAGGGTGTGGTTGGCGATGAGGTCCAGTGCCCAGCCCAGGCTGTTGAGCGCGGCGTCCAGGATTACCAGGTAGCCGATCAGCGTGACGATGATCGGCCGCACCGAGAGCCCGGATTCCTGTGCCTTGCGCTGTAGCCAGACGCCGCGCAGGAAGATAGGCAGGCCGACGATACCGAGGACCAGTGTGCCCATCAGCAGGGTGCCCACGGTGAGCCACCGGTCGGCTTCGCGCTGGGCGCGGCGGGATTCGTCATGATGGGCGTCGTAGGCGTCGCCGGGTTTCGGCGCGGCCGTACGCCAGGGCAGGGAGACAGCGGAAAGTTTCACGACGGCTCCTACCAATCCCGGACCGAATACATGTGCAGCTGGATGAGGAACATCGCCAACAGGAATCCGTAGGCGAAGATCTGGACGGCGATCAGCGCGCGCCGGCGCCGGCGATCCTGTTCGTTCACGGTCGTGGTCCTCCTTCTGGAACCGGCTGCGCGAAAGAGGTCTCCGTGGTGGCCAGTGCGGCCACCGCGATCTCGCGCAGACCTTCGTTGATCGCGCCGTTGCTGCTCAGCGGCGCCAGGATGCATGCTTCGGCGGCGTCCCGGACGCCCGCGCCCGCCGCGATCAGATGCCCGGTGGTCACCAGGACCCGGGTGGACGGCGGTTCGAAATGGAACACCTCGTCCGCCTCGCGGATCACTCGTGCGCAGCCGACCAATTGCCGGGCCACCGGCGGCTCGATCCCGGTCTCGGCGACCACCACCGCCGCTTCGCGATCCGCGTCGAGATAGTCCATGGCCAGCGTCATGAACCGCTGCCGGAACGAGGGTTTCAGCTCTTTGAGCGAACTGCGGTAGGCGGGGTTGTAGGAGCAGACCAGCATGAACGGGTCCGGCGCCGGGACGACCTCGGCGGCGCGATCCAGGTAGAGCGCGCGGCGGTGGTCGGTGAGCGAGTGCAGGATCGACAGCGAATCGTGCCGGGCCTCGACCACCTCGTCCAGATAGCAGATCGCGCCGTCCTTCACGGCGCGGGTGAGCGGCCCGTCGTGCCAGACCACATCGCCGCCGGTGACCAGGAACCGGCCCACCAGATCGGAACTGGTCAGATCGTCGTGGCAGCTGACGGTGACCACCGGGCGGTCCAGCGACCGGCCCATATGCTCGACGAACCGGGTCTTGCCGCAGCCGGTCGGGCCGGTGAGCATCACCGGGATGCGGCGCCGGTACGCCATCTCGAACAGTGCGATCTCGTTACCGGTGGCGGAGTGGTATTCGCTGTTCATCCTGACCTCTCGAGGCACGGCCGCGGGGCGTACTCCGCGTTCGGTCCGGTGCTGTGCGGTGTGCGGACGAGCTCCGTCCGGGGCGCCCATCACGTGGCGACCAATTCCCGATGGACACGGTCGAGGACACGGGGAAGTTCCTCGACGCGGTGGATCCGTTGCGACCGGCGCCGCCCGAACACCGTCGGCAGCGGATCCACTCGGGCGGGGCCGACACCGACGTAATAGATCGCGACCCCGGCTTCGTCGGCCTCCTCGACCGCGTGCGCGACATCGGCCCAGGCGTATCGGCCCTCGTACCCTTCGTCGGAGATCAACCCGTCGCCGATCACGATGAGCGACCGGCGTTCGGCGGGCCGGTCGAGCAAGCGCCTGGTCAGGTGTCGCAGCGGGGCACCCAGACGGGTGTAGCCGCCGGTCCGCAGGCCCAGTCCGCCGGGGTCGGCGAGCCGCGGTTCGTCGAAATCCTTCAGGCAGCGCACCTCGACGCGGTGCCGGGTGTTACCGGTGAACACGAAGATCCCGTGTTGTTCCGCGGCCGCCGCCATGGCGTGCGACAGGGCGTCCGCGCACGCCAGTTCCAGGGCGAAGGTCCGGCCCCGGTGCGCCCCGAGTGAGGAGCTGCCGTCGAGCAGGACGGCGGTGGCCACATCGCGGTACGCGGGTAGCAGGTCACGGAAGATCCTGGGCTGGGTGGCGGTACCGGTGCGCAGGTCCACGTAGTGGCCGATATAGCGGTCGATATCGAGGTCGGCGCCGTCTTCGAGCCCGCCGGTGAGTGCGCGATGGGTGTGCTGCCGGAACCAGCGCCGCACATCCACCGCCACCGGCGCCGGAGTGTGACTCCGCGCCGGGTGCCGGCGTTCGAGGACGGCGACGTGATCGGGCAGGAAACGTTTCGTCCACAGATTCCATTCGGGATACGGGATACCCGGGCGCTGATCGGGACGGATCTCGATCTCGTCGTCCTCCGGCCGGCTCGGCGGCGGCAGGTTGGGGTTGCGGACACCGCCTTCACCCCCCACCGGCACCGCCATGGCCCGGTAGGAATCGGTGCGCGGGCTCGTCCACGGCATCCGGCCGTACATCCGCCGCAACGCCACCGCCACCCGCCCGCGCCCCGGGGCGGCCAGGGGTGGGGCGCCCAGCAGCAGGTGGGGCGCCGGGGTCTGCCGGGAGCGGGCCAGCTCCACCGCGCGCTCGAGTATTTCCGGAGCGTCGGTATCGGGATCGGCCGGTTCGAGTTCGGGCAGGAGCCGCCGCAGTTCGGGGATCAGCCCCGGGAACCGGACCGCGACCCAGCCCAGCGCGATACCGCCCTCCACCACCGCCACACTCGCGAGCTCGCGCGGGGACAACTCGGACAGCCGGTACCGTGCGAGACGGTCCTTCGAGGGTGCGCATTGCAGGGCGATTCCGCAGGTCAGCGTGCGCCGGGTCCAGTCCGGGGGCGGCGGATACGGTACCTGCACCATCGTGCGGGAGGGGTCGAGGCCGAAGAGCCGGCGTTCGCCGGTGACCAGGCGCGCGCCGTGGCGCCGCCGGTCGGAGAACGCCACGGCCGTCAGGGCGCAGCTGCGTTCCAGCGACGCGGCGGAGATGGAAGGGCTGGGCTGCACGGCGGTCACCGTCGATCCGGTGCCGGGTCGCTCAGAACGTCCCGATATTGCGCATGACCCAGTACCAGAAGCCGATCACGGCGCCCATCGCGCCCCAGCCGAGGATCAGACGAACGATGTCCTGCCACATAGTGACCTCCAGTGGTCGATTCCCGTGGGCCGGGTCTCGGAGACGACCCGCGACCGCGGGTTCATCGGGGTTCCATACCGCGCAGTGCGGTGGAGACGTAGTTGTCGAGCATGGCGGCGCGCACCGCCTTGGAATCGCTGGTGGTGGTCAGCAGGGCGTAGAGCCCGAGCAGGAAGAACACCGCGCTGTGGAAGGGATCGATCTCGGCGGCGGCCTCGCCCGCGTCGCGAGCCCGGGTGATCTCCGCGACGACCTGCACGATCAGCGGGTGATCGGTCCATTCGTCGTCGGGCGGGCGGGTCGGGGTGAAGTGCAGGCCGAGTACGTCTTTGAACAGGATCGCGCCGACGCGCCGTTCCACCGACAGCACCAGCCGCACCGCTTTCGCCAGTGCGCCCGGCAGATCGTGCGGTGCCGCCACGAAGCGGGCGAACTCCTTGGCCACCCGGGCTTCCTCGCGCCGCTCCAGTTCCAGCAGGACGTGCTCCTTGCTGGGGAAGTGGAAGTAGAAGGTGCCGCGTGCGACGCCGGCGGCCTCGATGATGGCGCCGACATCGGCACCGGCGGTCCCGGTGCGCCGGAATTCCGCGACGGCGGCGTCGAACACCCGCTTACGGGTCTCGAGTCGCTGGGCTTCCCGGCCCCGTGGTTTCTCCGTCGGCGCGTTCACGGACTCCATTAGCGGCTGTTCGTTGAAAGTTGTCAATTAGAAATTTTCAATGACACTTGTCAATCACATCCGTGTTCTACTGTTGGGTACCGTTTGCCGGAAGGTGGAGATGGTCGCCGGCGCTGCTGTAGGTGGAGCTGCCGCGCTCCGGATATCGGAGGGAGGCGTCGGTGGGTGCCTGGAATGCGGCTGTTCGGTCGTGCGTCCGCCCCGGACCGCATCGGTTCTGCCGGCCCGCTAGTGCACGACCATGAGAGCGGCGGTCGCGAGGGCGAAGGCGAAGTAGGCGCCCGGGAAGGCGAGGTTGTAGTAGACGCGCGCCCGCAGGTGGGTGAGGAGGGCGCCCGCGAAGAACAGCACCAGGCCGACCGCCGCGGCGAACCCCAGCGCTTCCATGCCGAGGAGTCCGAGCAGGACGCCGATCGCACCGGCGAGCTTGAGCGTGGCCAGCCAGGGCACCCAGCCGGGCGGTACGCCGACCTCGGCGGAATTGGCCAGGACAAACGGCGCCCGGGCGAAACTGGCGAGGGCGTCACCGGCGTTGGCCACGACGGTGACGAGGGCGACGACGAGGTAGGTGGTGTGCACGGCGTGACTTCCTGTTCGATGTGGGGTGGGCCCGACGTCCGCTACGGTGGCGGGCGGCGCGGTGTGGCGCCGGATCGAAGATGCTGCGCCGGTGGTGGAATTCAGCCTTCCGGGCCCTGGCGAAACCCGCCAATACCTGCATCCATAACCTGATGGAATGGATGTGGACACCCGCTTGCTCCGCTACTTCGCCGCGGTGGCGGCGGAGGGGAACCTGACCCGTGCCGCCGCACGGCTCTACGTCTCGCAACCGGCGCTGACCAAGCAGATCAGGCAGCTGGAGGGGCTGCTCGGCGTCGAACTCTTCGTGCGCTCACGGGCCGGCATGGCGCTCACCCCGGCGGGAGAGGCGCTGGCCGGGCGGGTACCGGGGCTGCTCACCGAATGGAATCTGGCGCTCCGGGAAACCCGGCAGGCGGCGGGCCGCGCGGCGCGGGTGCTGCGGGTCGGTTTCCTGGCCAGCGCGGCCAACGAGGCCACCCCGCGGATCATCGCCGAGTTCGCCCGTCGGCAACCCGGCTGGCGGGTGGATATGCGGCAGGCGTCCTGGGGTGACCCGACCGGAGGTCTCGCCGACGGCGAGGTGGATAGCGCCCTGCTCCGGCTCCCCTTCCCGGGGCAGGATCGGCTGCGGGTGCGGGAACTGTTCAGCGAACCGCGCTGGGTCGCCCTGGCGTCCGGGCATCCGCTGGTGGAACGCGAATCGATCGCCTTCGCGGATCTGCTGGACGAACCGTTCGTGGCGGCCCCGGCCGAAACCGGTGCCTGGCGTGACTACTGGCTCGGGGTCGACGAACGCGCGGCCCGGACGCCACGGATCGGTGCGGTGACCGATCAACCCGACGAATGGCTGAGTGCGATCGCCAACGGGTACGGGATCGCACTGGCCCCGGAGTCGAGCGCCCGGTTCTACGCCCGTCCCGGTATCACCTACCGTCCGGTGACCGGGGTGGCGCCGAGCCGGGTCGGTGTCGTGTGGAAGGCGGAGTCGGACACCGATCCGGTGGTCCGGGCGTTCGTCGAGTGCTGTACCGAGCTGTGCTCCGGGACCGACTGACACTTCGGCCGCCGAACTATTCGGCCTGGACGAAGCCTTGTAGATGCCGCATCCCACTTCTATCCTTACGAACAGAGGGAACCGACCCCTGTTGGAGTAGAGATGATCTACGACAATATGCTCGCAATGGCAGCGCAGGTACCGATCACCAGCGGATTGCGGCAGGGCGAAGTATTCACGCCCTACGCTGATGTGGTCGAGCAGATCGGCCGACTCGCCGTCGGCTTCATGGAATGTGGCATCGAGCGCGGTGATCCCGTTGCGCTGCTGCTTCCGAACTCACCCGATCTCTTCGTCACCTCCCACGCGCTCTTCGCCATCGGTGCCATCGCCATGCCACTGGCCGAGACGGCCACGCGATCCGAACTCGCCGCGCTCGCGCGAAGAACCGGGCTCGAGGCCGTTGTCTCGACCCCCGGCCGTGCCGTTGTCGCCGAGACGCTGATCGCAGATGCGGCCCCCGGTATTCCCTTGTTCCCGACGAACGCACTGCCGGACGGAAGGACAACCGTCCGGCTGCCCGAACTGCCGGCCGACACCACGGCGCTCTACCTCTTCTCGTCCGGCTCGACCGGGTTGCCCAAGGTGGTACCGCACACCCATGCCGAGATCATCGCCGATGGCGAACGAGCCAGCACGACCTGGGATATCCAGCCCGACGATATCGTCCTCGACATTCTGCCGGCCAACTTCTCGATGGGCTTCCTGATGGGCACTATGTACGCCGCCACCGGCGGTGCGACGACGCTCTACTGGAACGATCGTCTGCCGCTGGCGCTTTCACGTAAAAAGCTGCTCGACACCATGGTCCGCGAGCGCGTCACCTTCATGGGCGCCGTTCCGGCAATGTACGAGATCATCACCGGTCAGGCCGGCAGTTTCGATCTCGGGCTGCGCATGGCCGTCTCGGGTGGCGTCTCCCTGAAGCGGCCGGTCTTCGAAGCGGTACGTGAGCGCCTCGGTGTCCCACTTCGTCAAGATTACGGCTCCACCGAGGCCAGCATGGTCGCGCACAACAACTCCGCCGATCCCGACTCGACCTGGGCCTCGGTGGGTGAACCGGCGGGTGACGCCGAGGTCCGTATCGTTCCGTTCGACACCGAATTCGGCCCATCCGTCGGCGAAATGGAGATAAGGTCGTCCTCGCTCATGCGGGGCTATCTCGACGATGACGTGGCCAACACCGAGGCATTCGATGAGGGCTGGTTCAGAACCGGCGACCTCGCCTCGCTCGATGAAGAAGGCCGCATCTTCATCCGTGGCCGCAGCAAGCTGTTGATCGAAGTATCCGGGTACAAGATCGACCCCATCGAAGTGGAGGAGACGCTCATGACTCTGGCCGCCGTCGCCGAGGCCGCGGTGGCGGGACTCCCGGACGGGCGCAACGGCAATCGGCTGATAGCGTTTATCGTCAAAGAGGCGGATGTATCGGCCGAGGAATTGATCCGCTACGCCCAGGAAAGGTTGTCGGTTCAGAAGGTGCCGACCGAAGTCGCGTTCATCGACGCATTGCCGCGCAGCTCGGCCGGCAAGGTGCTCCGCGGGCGGTTGCGCGAGCTTCAGGCGGGCTGAGCCGCTCGCTGCGAAACATAGGTGGCGATCTGTGCGGGTGATTCGAACAGTTCCGGCCGTATCTCCGTCTCCGGGATACTGATCTCGAATTTCTTCTCGAGGAACTGCACCAGTCTCACCAATTTGATCGAGTCCAGAAGCCCGGCCTCGAGCAACGGGGTTTCGCGATCGACCGCCGATTCACCGGTTTCGGCCACCAAGGCGGAGATATACTCGATTATCGGTTGTTCGATATCGTTCATCACACCAGCCCCTTACGTCGTCAACATACTAACCAATTTCATCGCGACCCGAAATACGCGAAAAGATGGAGGGCGGTATGGGTGCAACGCGTCCGTTGGGCAAAAAGGAACAACTGCTCAACCATTTGCATGCCCGTGGCGGGCTGATCACCGTGCAGGTGCTGCATGTGCGCGGCCGCCTCGATCCGGCGCTGGTGCAGCAGGCGCTCAGCCGGCTACAGGCCGAGCACCCCATCCTGCGCGCACATATCCGCTACGGCAAGGTTATCTGGCGACGTCTGCCGCCGTTCGCCCATCGCCGGCCCTGGTTCGACACCGAGGGCACAACGGAGATCCGGTTGCGGGTGCTCGACGACACCGATCCGGACGCTTGGCGGAAGGTTTTCGCCTCCGAAATCCGCACACCGATACCGAAGGGCAACCATCCGCGCGTGCGGATAACGCTGGTGCGGCAGTCTCCGGACGCCGACCTCAACCACATCGTCATGTGCGCCGATCACGCGACGCTCGACGCCTACTCCGCCAACATGCTCGCTCGCCGGCTTCTCGAAATCCTGGCCGATCCGGCCGTGCCGCAACCGGAACCACCGGTCGATACGGTGCTGCCGCCACCGCTCGAGGCCGGCCTGCCCGACAAGGCCGGCAGTGACAGGAAGACCGCCTATACGCCGGCCATTCGGCTACCCAAGCAGGCGGTACCCGATCCGAAGGAAGAATCGCGAGTACTGTCGCGGCATCTCGACCCGAACACCACGGCAGCGCTGGAGGATGCCGTCAAAGCCAATAGGACGACGCTGCACGGTGCGATAACGGCGGCCTTCCTGCTCGCCATCCACCAGCGGTACCGGCTCGACACCATGACCGTGTTGAGTACGGTCGACCTCCGTCGCTTCGGTGAACTCGCGTTGCCGGCCGACACCTGCGGTTGCTACGCCGACATCCTGCGCACCGAGCATCCGATCACCGGCGACTTCTGGGCGACCGCCCGGGACGCCTCGTTCAAGCTGATCGCCGTGCTGGCCAAGGACCGGGAGGCCGCTTCGATCATGGAGTTTCCCGAGTGGGAAGTGTATCGGCGCGAAATCCGCCCGACGCTCCGGAACAACCGGCGTATCGACGGACTCGGCGTGACCACGGTAGGCGAATCCGGGCTTCGGGCCCATTACGGGGCCTACACACTCGAGGACGTCACCAGAGCCGTTTCCCTGGACATGTTCGGCCCGTCATTGTTCGTGATCGCCAACAACTGGCTCGGTGGGCTCGATCTCAGCGTCGCGTACGCGGCAACGGCCATGAGCGAGGAGGAGGTGCGGTGGCTGGCCGACCACGCGGTGGCACTGCTCGACAGTGCCGGTGGAGAACATCGCGCCGAGCGCAGTACGTCCTCCGTCACGGAGGAGGTTCCGCAGACCGGCCCGGCCGGTCGGGGGTGAGTTCGGCGGGCATGGAGCGGTAGGAGTGCAGATTCATCAGGCGCCGTGGGATCGGCGGGCCGTCCAGGCGCAGATCCGGATATCGCTCGAAGAGGGTCCGCAGGGCGATCACGCCTTCCATTCGAGCCAACCGGTATCCCAGGCAACCGTGTATCCCACTGCTGAACGCCAGGTGATCCGCGGCGTTGACCCTGGTCACGTCGAATCGTCCGGGGTCGGGGAAGACGCCGGGGTCGTGGTTCGCGCCCGCCAATGCCAGGAGGACCAGGGAACCGCGCCTGATGTGCTGATCGGCGATGTCGAGGTCGCAGTTGGCGACCCGGCCGGTGATCCGGACGGGGCAGTCGTAGCGCAGGATTTCCTCGATCGCGCCCGGCCACAGGTCCGGCTGCGCCAGTAGCAGTTCCAGCTGATCCGGATGGCTTGTCAACAGTGCGATTCCATTGCCGAGCAGGTTCACCGTCGTCAAGAATCCGGCGTCCAGCAGCAGGGCGGCGTTGGCTATCTGCTCGCGGCGGGTGAGCTCACCACTGGTCACCAGCACGGTGAGCAGGCCATCGGCCGGTTCGGCGGTGAGCGTGTCGATGCGCTGGTCGAAGTACTGCTTGACCTCTGTCAGTTCCTTGGTGGCGTCGCGATACGCGGGCCAGGTCACGGCTCGGTCGACCAGCGGCGCACTGTTGAGGCCCCACTTCAGCATGGTCGAATGCATATCGTCGGGAAATCCGAGAATTCCGGCGATGATCGCGACGGGCACCTGTTCGGCGAAGTCCTCGATCAGGTCCGGGCGCGGCTTCGACCCCATGCGTTCGATCAGGCCGTCGGTTACTTCGACGGTCCGTTGCTCCAATTTGCCGATCGCTCCCGGGCTGAACGCGTGCCCGACCAGGCGTCGGTACCGGGTGTGGTCCGGCGGATCGGTCGCCAGCATCGAGGGCGGTTCGGTGAGATTGGGAAGTTCCTGATCCGTCTTGGCCAGCACCCAGCGGATCGGCTTCGGAATGGCAGGGTGGTCGGGCGTGAGCGAGCCGAAGCGCTTGTCTCGCAGGATGCGACGACACAGTTCGTAGTCTGCGGTGACGCGCACTCCCGACAGGTCGGGTAGCCGGCCCCGCTGTCGGATATCCTCGATGAGCGGCGACGCGCCGAGCAGGCGATCCTGGCCGAAGGCGATCTCGGCGAGAGGATTGCCCCGGCGCGCCGACCACCGCAGATAGGCCCGTGTCAGGCCGTGCAGGAACAGCCAACGGGTCCACACGCGAGTCGACATGTCACCTCCGCTCTCGGCATCTCCCCATGATAGCCAATAGCTATTCAGAAGGATCGCTGTCGGGCCGGTCGGCTGTTCGAAGGCGGGTAGCCACGCGAACGTGCGCTCGACCGGGTGGCGCAGGGTCTCGGGCCGGAGTCGTGGCCGGTGTGCCGCCCGGCGATGACCGGGGAGATACCGCTGCCCGCAGTAACCGGCGGTATTCGCCGTGGTCGTAGTCGAGGTGGGGGTACGGGTGTGGCTCGGCCGCTTCCGTCCCGGTGGTCTGTCCGAGGAGTTGAGAATCGTTCGTATGCGTGGGAAGCCGCCGTTCGGATTCCGAGGTCCTGTTATTCGCGGTCGATCCCGGCGGTGGCGGCGATCTCGGCGCGGAAGCGCGGGCATTCGGTGAAATCCTCGTAGCGGCAGGTGAGTACGTGGTTGATCAGGTTCTTCGACGTCTGGATCCTGGCCAGCTGTACGTCGAGTTCGTTCAGATGTGCTCGAAGGATGCTGCGGCGGCCCGGTCCGTCGCAGGCGTCGAGCAGGTCGCGGGTGCGGGCCAGGCCCAGACCGACCTGCTTGCTGTGCAGGATCAACGCCACCCGGGCGATATGCGACTGCGTGTAGCGGCGGCGGCCGCCGACCCTGGCCGCGGGGGTGAGCAGGCCGACGCTCTCCCAGTGGCGGAGGACATGGGTGGCGAGGCCGAAGCGGGCGGCCAGTTCGCCGATGGAACAGGTCGGCTCGGGACTCGGCTGCCCGGCGGCGGGGGTTGACTTCATGTTCACATTAACTTGCAGTCTGGATCGGGACGTCAACCCGAGACCCAGGAGCAAGCATGACGATGCCCGGCGCGGCCGAGATGTGGAACGAGCGGTATGCGCAGCCGTTCACCTCCTACGGCACCGAACCCAACGACTATCTGCGCGAAGTGGTCGATCGGATACCCGAGGGCCCGGTGTTGTGCCTGGCGGAGGGGGAGGGGCGTAATGCGGTGTATCTGGCCGGTCGCGGATACTCCGTGACCGCCGTGGACCTCTCGGCGGTGGGGTTGGCCAACGCCCGGGATCTGGCCGCGCAACAGGGGGTGGGGATCGAGACCGTGGTCGCCGATATCACCGAGTTCGATATGGGCGAAGCGCGCTGGTCGGGGATCGTCTCCATCTGGGGGCATCTGTCGTCGGCGCTACGGCCCGGAGTGCACGCGGCGTGTGTGCGGGCGCTACGGCCCGGCGGTGTGTTCGTGCTCGAGGCCTATACGCCACGCCACCTCGATCGGCCCGGGGTCGGGGGGCCGCCGGTCGCGGACGGGATGCCGACACCGGAAGAGTTCCGTCGCGATCTGGCCGGTCTGCGGCTGGAGCACTGCCGCGAGGTCGACCGCGATATCTCCGAAGGAGCGTTTCATCACGGACCCAGTACGACCGTGCAGGTACTGGCGGTGCGGCCGAGCTGATCCGGCGCGTGATCGGTGAGCGCCCGATCGCGACACAAGTGGCGGCGGAGCCGGGCCGGTTTCGTGCCGAACCTGTGCGGGCCGGTGGCGCGGGGGAGTGCGCCGGCCGGGTCGGTGCGCCGGCACCTGGCGTAACCGTCGCGGGCGTTCACGCCGGGTTCTGCGCCCGCCGGGCCAGGATGGACGCCACCCCCGCGGCGGCGGCCTGCACCGATGCCGCATGGGATTCGGGGTGGAACCGGGTGACCGGGCCGGTCACCGAGATCGCCGCCAGTGGCCGGTCGTCGGAGCTGAGTACGGGGGCGGCCACGCAGACGATGCCGGGTGCGGATTCCTCGTGTTCGAACGCCACACCGCGTTCGACGATCTGGGTGAGCTGAATCCGCAGCAGGCCGGGCGCGACCACGGTGCGCGGGGTGCGTCTGGTCAGCGGGCCGGCCAGGATGCGGTCGATCGTCTCGGGACCGGAGTGGGCGAGCAGCGCCTTGCCGATCGCGGTGCAGTACAGCGGCATCCGGCCGCCGATCCGGGACGGGGCGCGGGCCTGCCGGTGGCCGCCGATCTTGCTGATGTAGACGACCTCGTCGCCGTCGCGGACGCCGAAGTGCACGGTTTCACGGGTGCGGGCGAACAGATCCTGGAGAAAGGGCACGGCGACCTCGAGCAGGGTGCGCTCGGTGGCCGCCCGCATACCCAGTTCGAACAGTCCACGCCCGAGCCGGTAGCCCTCCGCCGACGAACTCAGCAGCCGTGCGGTCACCAGGTCGCGGCACATCCGGTGCACGGTGGCCTTCGGCAGCCCGGTGCGGCGGGTCAGTTCGGATAGTCCGACGGCCTGGTCCTCCACCCCGAATGCCTCCAGGATCAGCAGCGCCCGGCCCAGCACGGAACGCTCGTCGAGGTGGTGATCCGGCATATCGGGCCCTTCTGGTGAGACTGGTCCAGTCAGTGGACCACTTTACTGTTCAGGGCCGCGCCGAGGGTGTGCACTGAGCAGACCCCGACGAAGAGGAGAACGGAGGTCGTGGTGGCCACCACTGTCGACAGCATCAGCGACAGCGGGCCCGGCGTCGACGAGTCGATCGTCGCCCGTGCCGCGCTTCGCCTGATCACCGCCGCGGAAACGCGCCGGACCTGTGCCCCGCTGCGGGACGGGTTGATAAGCCCGGACGATGTCGCCACCGCCTACCGGATCCAGGAGCGGTTCAATGCCGCCCGGGTCTCCCCGGAGGTCACGGTGGTCGGCCGCAAGATCGGCGCCACCTCGCAGGCCGTGCAGCAGCAACTGGGTGTGGACCAGCCCGATTTCGGTGTCCTGTTCTCCGATATGGCGTATTCGGACGGCGACGTGATCCCGATCGACCGGCTCTTGCAGCCGCGGGCCGAGGCCGAGATCGCGTTCGTGCTCGGCGAGGATCTGGCCGAGGGACCGCTAGATATCGACCAGTGCCGCGCGGCCGTGGCCGAGGCGGTGGCCGCGCTGGAGATCGTGGACAGCCGCATCACCGACTGGAATATCTCCTTCGCCGACACCGTGGCGGACAACGCCTCGAGTGGTCTCTACGTGCTCGGCACCGAGCGCCGGACCCTGGACGACTTCGAGCCGGTCGACGTCGCCATGAGCATGCGCATCGACGGGGAGGAAGTGTCGACCGGTACCGGCGCCGCCTGCCTCGGCGACCCGCTCAACGCCCTGTCCTGGCTCGCGCAGCAGGCCCGCACCTTCGGTGAGCCGCTGCGGGCGGGGCAGGTGATCCTCTCCGGCGCGCTCGGTCCGATGCGGCCGCTGCACCCGGGTGCCACCGTCACCGCCGCCATCTCCGGCCTCGGGACGGTCACGGCTTCGTTCACCACCGCTTCGGAGGTCTCCCAGTGAGTGACAACACGCGCACCAAGGTCGCGATCATCGGTTCGGGCAATATCGGCACCGACCTGATGATCAAAGTGCTGCGCCATTCCCGGTTCCTGGAAATGGGCGCCATGGTCGGTATCGACCCGGAATCCGACGGGCTCGCCCGGGCCGCCCGGTTGAAGGTACCCACCACCCACGAAGGGGTGGAGGGCCTGATCGCGCTGCCGAACTTCGACGAGATCGAGATCGTCTTCGACGCCACCTCGGCCAAGGCGCACAAGCAGAATCACGAGCGGCTGGCACCGCTGGGTAAACGCCTCATCGACCTGACCCCCGCGGCGATCGGGCCGTTCGTGGTGCCGCCGGTGAACCTCGAGGAACATCTCGACGCGCCGAACGTGAACATGGTGACCTGTGGTGGTCAGGCGACCATCCCGATCGTGGCCGCGGTCTCCCGGGTGGTGCCGGTGGCCTACGCCGAGATCGTGGCCTCCATCGCCTCGAAATCCGCCGGGCCCGGTACCCGCGCCAATATCGACGAGTTCACCGAGACCACCGCGCACGCCATCGAAACCGTGGGCGGCGCGGAACGCGGCAAAGCGGTGATCATTCTGAATCCGGCCGAACCGCCGCTGATCATGCGCGATACGGTTTTCTGCCTGGTGACCGCCCCCGCCGCCGATTCGCACGAGCAGATCAAGGCCTCGGTGGCGAAAATGGTCGACGATGTGGCGGCCTACGTGCCCGGCTACCGGCTCAAGCAGGAAGTGCAGATCGACGCGATCCCGGCGGACCAGCCGGTGCATACCCTGCTCGCCAAGGACAACGACTCCTTCCCGACCCATCGGGTGTCGGTGTTCCTCGAGGTCGAGGGCGCGGCCCACTACCTGCCCGCCTACGCCGGCAACCTCGACATCATGACCTCGGCCGGACTGCAGGTCGCCGAGCGGATCGCGCAGAACACCCAGCAGACCGCATGAGCGAGTCAGGCCCGGAGGCGGTAGCGCAGCGTGACCACGCAGGGCCCTCGCTCATGCCCGAACAACACCGCATGAGCGAGTCAGGCCCGGAGGCGGTAGTGCGATACCTTCGCCTGCGCTTCGGCCTCCGCATCAGTGTGCTGACCGATCGCCGGTCTCGCCTATGCCCAATAGAGAAAGAGAGCGCCCGATGAGCGAGCCCGACGCCGTGCCGACCGTTTTCGTCCAGGACGTGACCCTGCGCGACGGTATGCACGCCATCCGGCACCGGATCACCCCGGAGAACGTCGGCAAGATCGTGGCCGCCCTCGATGCCGCCGGTGTCGACGCCATCGAGGTCGCGCACGGGGACGGTCTGGCCGGTGGTTCGGTGAACTACGGTCCCGGATCGCACAGCGACTGGACCTGGCTCGAGGCCGCCGCCGCGAACCTGAAGAACGCGCGGCTGACCAGCCTGCTGCTGCCCGGTGTCGGTACCGCCGAGGATCTGCGGCGGGCCTGGGGCCTGGGTGTGCGCTCGGTGCGGGTGGCCACCCACTGCACGGAGGCCGATGTCGCCGCCCAGCACATCGCCACCGCGCGGGAGATCGGGATGGACGTCTCCGGATTCCTGATGATGAGCCATATGGCCGAACCGGGCCAGTTGGCCGCGCAGGCCAAGCTGATGGAGAGCTACGGCGCGCACTGCGTCTATGTCACCGACTCCGGCGGCCGCCTCACCATGAACGGTGTGCGCGACCGCATCCTGGCCTACCGCGATGTCCTCGACCCGGCGACCGAACTCGGTATCCATGCCCACGAGAACCTGTCGCTGTCGGTGGCGAATTCGGTGGTGGCCGTCGAGAACGGGGTCACCCGGGTCGACGCCTCGCTGGCCGGTCACGGCGCGGGCGCGGGCAACACCCCGATCGAAGCGTTCGTGGCGGTCGCCGATGTGCTGGGCTGGAAGCACGGCTGCGATGTCTTCGCCTTGCAGGACGCCGCCGATGACCTGGTCCGGCCGCTGCAGGACCGCCCGGTGCGGGTGGACCGGGAAACCCTCACCCTCGGCTATGCCGGGGTGTACTCGAGCTTCCTGCGGCATGCCGAGGCGGCCAGTGAGCGGTACGGGATCGATGTCCGGACCCTGCTGATGGAGGCCGGCCGGCGCCGGCTGGTGGGCGGTCAGGAGGACATGATCGTCGATATCGCGCTCACCATGCTGGCCGAGCGGAAGGCCGAGCAGCAGCCCGCCTGAGCGATCCGCGGCGGTTCGAGTATGCGGTCCGCCGCGGCCGGACAGTGGACAGCCCCGGTGCCGGCCGGGGCTGTCCGCGTAGTGGAGGGCGTCTTGGCCGGTGGGTGACCCACATCACCGCTCGATGCTGTCAGGAACGCGGAAGCTGTCTCGTTCAGGGAGCACGCGAACCAGACAGGAGCGAACCATGCCGCACCGCATCGTCGTCCTCGGGGCCGGATACGCCGGAGCCTTCTCCGCCGGGTACCTGGCCCGTCAACTGCACTCCGACGATTTCGAGATCACCGTCGTCAACGCCGAGCCTGATTTCGTGGAGCGGCTGCGACTGCATCAGCTCGCCGCCGGGCGGGATCTCCCGCACCGGCCGCTGGCGGAGGTGTTCGCGGGTACCGGTATCCGGCTGAGAACGGCACGGGTGACCGGCGTCGACGTCGAGCGCCGGAACGTCACCGTCGCCGATGCCACGGGCACCGACCGGCTCACCTACGACACCCTTGTGTACGCACTCGGTAGCACTGTCGCCGAGCATGGCGTCGTGGGTGTCGCCGAACACGCTTTCCACGTGGCCACGCGGCCGTCCGCGCTGCGTCTGCGCTCCCGCTTGAACGAGTTGGGCGAGGGCCGGAGGGTGCTGGTGGTCGGCGGCAACCTGACCGCGATCGAGGCCGCCACCGAGATCGCCGAATTCCGGCCGGGGCTGCGGGTCCAGCTCGTCACCGGCGGCGAGCTGGGTGGGTGGCTCGGGTCGAAGGCCCGCCGTCACCTGCTCCGCGCCTTCGACCGGTTCGGAATCACGATCCACGAGCACACCACCATCGAACGCGTCGAGGAGGCGGCGGCGGTCGCCGCCGACGGCACCGTCTTCGCATCCGACGCGACCGTGTGGACCGCCGGTTTCGCCGTCCACCCGATTGCCGCCGCCAGCGGCCTCGAAGTGGCGGCCAACGGACAGATCAGAGTCGACCGTCAGATGCGTTCGGTCTCGCACCCTGATGTCTACGTGGCCGGTGACAGCGCTTTCGTCATCGGTGACAACGGCCGGCCGTTGCCGATGTCGTGCGCTTCGGCGGGATTCACCGGTACGCAGGCGACGGCCGCGATCATCGGGGACCGGACCGAGCGCAAGGTCGAGACGACCGCGCTGACCTACGTCGGCAACCACATCAGCCTGGGCCGCAAGGACGGGATCTTCCAGCTGGTCGACGGCGACGCCGGCGCGAAGTCCGGGGCATTGTGCGGCCGGCCGGCGGCACTGGTCAAAGCGGCGATCGTGGCGACCAGCGGCTGGGCCATCGGCCACCCGACCTTCGGGAAGCGGAGCCACCGGTACCGTGCGGCGACCACGGGAGTGCCCTCGGCCGCTCTGGTCGCCGGATAGAGTCCTGCCCGTGGACACTGCCGCCGTGGCGCGATTCGAGGCCGGCCGGAACCGGCTGGCCTCGCTCGCCTACCGGCTGCTCGGCTCGGCCTCCGATGCCGAGGACACCGTGCAGGACGCCTTCCTGCGGTGGCAGGCCGCCGACCGGGAGTACATCGAGGTGCCCGAGGCGTGGCTGACCAAGATCGTCACCAATCTGGCGCTCGACCGGCTCCGTTCGGCGCGGATGCAGCGTGAACGCGCCGTCGGCGCCTGGATGCCCGAACCGCTCCTCGACGGCGACCCGATGCTGGGCCCGGCCGATACCGTCGAGCAGCGCGAATCGGTGACCCTGGCGGTGCTGACGCTGCTGGAGCGGCTGTCACCGGTCGAACGGGCCGTCTACGTGCTGCGTGAGGCCTTCGCGTACAGCCATGCCGAGATCGCCGAGTTCCTCGGCATCACCGAGGCCGGGAGTCAGCAGCACGCCCACCGGGCCCGGCGCCGGATCGGCGCGGCCGGCCACGCCGCCGATACCGACCGTGCCGCCGCGCGCCGAATCGTCGAGGCGTTCGTCGATGCCGCGTCCTCGGGCCGGACCGAGCGGCTGATCGCGCTGCTGACCGACGACGCGACCGGCGTCTCCGACGGTGCCGGGCTGAGATCGGCCGGGAAACCGATCCGCTACCCGAGCCCGCAGCGGATCGCCGCCGCGCTGCGGGCCGGCTTCGCCCCGTCTCCGGCCAAGCGGAGACTCGCCGGCGGCTCGCCCGCCATCCATGCCGCCGTGGTCAACGGCAGCCCGGCCATGCTGGCCACGCTCGCGGACCGGGTTGTGGGCGTGGTGATCCTGGAAGTACGTGGCGACCGGATCGCGGGTGTGCGCGGTATCGCCGCCGCGGCCCGGCTCGGTCGCCTCACCGCGGAATGGCAGCGGCAGGAGCACGAAGTTCCACTGATCGAATCGTGGTAGCCGGCCGGTCGGTGATCGCACGGTGTCCGTCGGTTTCCGTCCGGCGGATACCGGCCGGGCGGCGCCGGCGGCCCGGTATGTGCAGGCGTGTCCGGGAAATCTCCTGACCGGTCGCGGGGCGGGAGCGCATGCTGCCGTGCGCGAACTGTTCGAATACGCGGCGGATCTCGGGGCGTATCCGTGGCCCGCATTCGTGGCGTTGAGTATCGGGGCACTCGCCATGGCTGTTTTTCACGGGATGCGCGGGGCATTCTGGTTGAACCGGGTGCTGGGCAAACCGATCCCCGCCCCGGTGTATGCGCACCGCTGATCGGCGGGGTGCGGTTCGGACGCGGAGGACGTGCACATGGCCGCCTGGGACGACGAGGTCATCGAGGAATTCCGTGCCGGCGAGGGGCGCGTCGGCGGGCCCTTCGCGGGCTACGATCTGCTTCTGCTCACCACCATCGGCGCGAAATCCGGTCTACCGCATACGAAACCGGTGATGTATCTGCGGGACGGCGATCGGCTGGTGATCGTCGCCTCCAATGCCGGGGCGCCACGGAACCCGGCCTGGTATCACAATCTGCGCGCGCATCCGACGGTCACCGTGCAGGTGGGCGCCGAACTCTTCGAGGCCGATGCCGAGGTGATCGACGCCGGGCCCGAACGCGATCGCCTGCACCTCGCGATGGTCGCGATCCTGCCCGCGCTGGCCGAGTACGAGCGCACCGCGGGCCGGGTCGTACCGGTTGTCGCGCTCACCCCGCGCGCGCCCGGGGGAGCGGGGTGACCGATGGGTCTGTCGCGGGCCGGGCGCTGGGGAACATGGTTACGGCCGCGGCGAGCTGCCCGGACCGGGCGATCGTGACCGGCGACCACGGCGGTGGGCCGGTGGCGCAGGGTCGTTCCGGGCTGCCGTGCCCGATCCGGTCAGCGCGGGCCGAGGAACAAGGTCTGGGTGCTGCGGCCGAGCGGGCCCTTCTCGTCGAACAGCGCGGACTCGGCCAGGCCGATACCGTGCGGCTGCGGATGGGTGACGGCATCGAGGCAAACCCATTCGCCGGCCGGTTGACGGTGCAGGCTGACGGTCAGATCGGTGTTGATGAACAGGTAGCGATCCCAGTCGAGGACCGCGCTGATTCCGTTGCCGGAATCCGCGGCGGCGAGGGTGCGTTCCAGCGGGCTGGGTGTGGTGCCGGCGACGATCGGATACTTCAGCCGGATCCAGCACACCGCGGGGCCGGGCTCGCGGAAGGAGCCGGTGACATAGCGGTATTCGATACCGGTGTGGAATCCCACGGGCTGGGTGGAGGGGAACGGTTCGGGATCGGGCGTCTGATCGGGGCCGGGACGCGCCCCGGTCGGTAAGAGGTGTTCGGGAATCTCGAGTTCGGGATCGGCGAGTTTGAAGCGCCACGCCGTGGCCCGCATCACCGGACCGCGGTCGGTGGACAGGGTCGCTTCGATCAGTTCCACGCTGCGTCCCGGGCGGACGAGGCGGGCCTGCGCGGTGAGCGGGGTGAGGGGGACGGGTCCGAGTATTTCCACGGCGACGCGGCCCACCTGGAAGCCCGGCCGGGGTTCGCACCGTTCGATCGCATGACCGAGCAGCGCGGAGGGCGGTCCGGCGTGCTGGGCGTCGGGTGACCACGGACCACGAGTGAGTTCGGTGGAGAGGAACCGCTGCGGGTCCGCCGGATCGGGCAGGTAGAAGGCCTCGTTCACATCGTTGTCCGTTCGTCCGGTCGGCGGTCGTGCCGTCTGTTCGATCTCTGCCCCGACCGTACCGCCGGGGCGGGAGGATGCCGCGCGGTGGTTGACCACAACGCCTTCACCACCGCCCTGCGCGCGCATCTGGACGGAACCCACCGGCGATGAGGCAGGGTTCGTGGCACCCGGCGGTGGCGGCGATCTTCGTCTGCGCCTGGGGCGGTAACCAGTTCACCCCGCTGCTGGTGATGTACCGGGACGAGGGTTATTCCGCACTCCTGGTGAACGCGCTGCTCGGCGCCTGCGTCCTGGGTCTGGTGCCGGGCCTGCTGCTCAGCGGCGGTCTCTCCACGCGGTTCGGGCGGCGCCCGGTGGCGGTCGCGGGGGTGATGGCCTCCCTGGTGGCCAGTCCGCTCCTGGCGGCCGGGGTGTGCGGTGTCGGCTGGATCGCGATCGGCCGGTTGATCACCGGTTTCGGGGTGGCCGTGGCCATGGCGGTGGGCACCGCCTGGACCACCGAGCTCGCCGTCCGGGCCGGGCACGGTCCGGCGGCCGGTGCCCGGCGGGCCGCGCTCTGGCTGACGTTGGGTTTCGGCTTCGGCGCGGGCGTCGCGGGGGTGCTCGCCCAGTGGGGCCCGGCGCCGATGGTGCTGCCCTATCTCGTGCACGTGCTGCTCGCCGCCGCGGTACTGCCCGCGGTGATGCGGGTGCCCGAGACGCTGCCGGCCGGGACGGGTACGCCCGGGCGATCCTCCGGTCTGCGGCATCCGCGGTTCCGGCGAGTGGTCCTGCCGATGGCGCCGTGGATCTTCGGCTCCGCCGGCGTGGCCTATGCGGTGCTGCCGCAGCTCGTCGGCGACCGCGTCGGGCAGTCGGGTCTGCTGTACTCGACCACCATCACCGTCGCCACGCTCACGGTCGGCGTCCTGGTCCAGCCGCTCGCCAAACGGCTGGACCGGACCACCAGCGCGCGAGCCGTGGTGGTGGCCATGTCGGCCGAGCTGGTGGTCAGCGCGCCGGCCGCGATCGTCCGTTCGCCCGTGCTGGCCCTGGCCGCCGCCCTCGCCTTGGGGTGCGGGTACGGAATCGCGCTGGTCTCCGGTCTGCTCGAGGTGCAGCGGCTGGCCGCACCGGCGGAACTGGCCGCGCTCACCGGCGCGTACTACGCCCTGACCTATGTGGGTTTTCTGTTGCCGTCCCTGCTGAGCCTGCTCGGCCCGGCGGCCGGCTACCCGGTGCTGCTCGGCGGGCTCGTGCTGGTGGCACTGTCGGGAACCGCGGTGATCGTCCGGCACTCCCGGTCGCATCTGCCCGCCCCGGCGGCCGCCGAGAAACAGCTGGTACCGGCCGGTTGAGCAGCTGTGCTCGGCCGGCATCCACGGGATCGGATCCAGGTCTCCACGGTGTCGTCCAGCGCACGGGGTCCGGGCGCGGAGGGTTGCAGCCCGGCTCGAACAACTTCCGCAACGCCGAAACCGCACCGCACCGGCGTGACGCGGCGCGGGGAACGGCGCGGCGCGGTTCAGGGGTACGGGGTGGGGATCTCGCGGACCGAGAAGCGGTAGTCGGCCTGGCGGAGCAGTTCGCCGGGGTCGTCGGTGGGCGGGTAGATCCACCACTCGTTCACCTTGCGCTTACGTACCTTGGCGGCCTCGCCCGTCGCGGCCACCTGCCGGTCCCACCCGTTGGTGAACACCGCTCCGGCCGAGCCGAGATCGAGGCAGGTGACGTAGGGCGCCGGCGTGAACGGTACGGCCGGGAGCTCGAACAGATCGGCGGCGGCGTTGTGGCCCGCGAATTTCCCGAGTTGCAGCGCGTGCTGGCAACACTGCAGTACCGGGTGCCCCGGCTCGGCATGCGCCGCCGCGGTATCACCGGCCGCGTACACGCCGGGAACCCCGCGTACCCGGAGTTGCTCGTCCACCGCCAACCGGCCCGATCGGTCGCGGTCGGCGGGGATATCGGCGGTGAGCGGACTCGCCTGCACCCCGGCGGTCCACACCACCGTACGAGCCGCGAGACGGGTGCCGTCGGACAGTGTGACGCCGTCCGGTGTCACCATATCCAGGCTCACACCCAGGCGTTGCTCGACACCGAGGGTCGCCAGGGCTTCGCGGATCTGCGGCCGGGGGCCGGGGCCGAGTTCGGGCCCGACCGTATCGGCCCGCTCCACCAGCACGACCCGGACCTGCTCGTTCCCGGCGAGCGTGCCGAGCCGGTCCACCAGTTCGGTTGCTGTCTCGAGCCCGGTGAAGCCCGCTCCGACGACCACGGCGGTGAAGCGGCCCGGGTCGGACGGGAGGTCCGGGAGCCGGCGCAGATGCGCGTCCAGCGCCGCGGCGGCCGGGAGGGTGTCCACATTGTGGAGCGATTCGGCACCCGGCAGGGCGGGCCGGACGAGCCGGCTTCCGGTCGCGAGGATCAACCGCTGCCAGGGGATCTCTTCCGTCTCGCCGTCTCGTCGGACGACGGTCACGGTCCGGTCCGCGGCATGCACCGCGGTCGCGGTGCCCGCGATCCGGCGTACCCCGACCGGTTCGAGGATCCGGTCCAGCGAGACCCGCATGCGGTCGGGATCGGCCTGGTAGAGGCGGGGCCGGATCACCAGATCGTCGCCGGGGTCGATCAGGGTGACGGGCAGGTCGCGTCCCGCCGCGCGGGCGAGCCGGACCGCGCCCGCGGCGCTCCACACCCCGGCGAAACCGCCGCCCAGCACCACGATTCCGGACATGTCATCCTCCTCGAAATCAATCGGGATAAAAAATGTCTTCATTTAGGACCCGCGGCAAGCCGGTGTCCGGGAAGGGGGTCGGACCTGCCGCGAGATCAGGGGTTCGCGAAGTCGCGCCGGGTGCGCTCCGCCGCGGATGCCGGAGCCTCGGCGGCGAGGTCGGCGACGGTCTGCGCGGCGAGTTCCCGTCGCCACGCCAGTTCCGCGCGGCGCATGGCCAGCGAGATTCCACACGGGCGGGTGAACTCCGCGCTCCCGCTGCGACCGCTGCCGCCGCGCTGCCGGATCTCGGTGCAGCGGAACGGGTCCACCCCGCCTTCGACCGCGGTGACCACATCGAGCAGGGTGATCCGTTCCGCGGGCCGGGCCAGTCCGAAGCCGCCGCGTACGCCGGGAGTGGAGGTGAGGATCCCCGCGCGGACCAGCGCCTGCAGCCGTTTCTTCAGGTACTCCACCGGCAGGTCGAACCAAGCAGCCAGCCGGGCGATCGGCACCGGCCACCGGTCGTCCAGCCAGGCCAAGGTGACGCAGCAGTGCAGGCTCCACTCGACGCCCTCGCCCATCTTCATAACAGGGATACTAACTATCCCTGTTTATCGGACGCAAGCACGCAACCCACATGCGAGCGGAAGTCGGACAGAAACGACCGATTTGGTGACCTGGCCGGTCGCGATCACCTGATCGGTGCCGTCCAGGGTCCGGGCGGAGCCTCACAGCGGGAGGCGTCGGCCCGGTGAACTCCGGACGGGCCCACGGGGAGCGGGAGAGCGCGCGGACGGGCCCGGCTCTGTCAGGGGAGCCGGGCCCGGAATGCCTCAGCGGCTCAGCGCAGGGCGCTTGCTGTCGAACTGCCAGCCGGGGATGAGGTACTGCATGGTCGCCGCGTCGTTGCGCTCGCCCAGCCCTTCACGCCGGTAGAGCTCGTGCGCGGCGGCCACCCGCTCCTCGTCGAGATCGACACCGAGGCCGGGGCGCTGCGGGAGGGCCAGTTCACCGTCGACGATCCGGTAGGGATCCCGGGTGATGCGCTGGCCGTCCTGCCAGATCCAGTGCGTATCGATGGCGGTGATCGCACCGGGCGCCGCCGCCGCGACATGGGTGAACATGGCCAGCGAGACATCGAAATGGTTGTTCGAATGCGAGCCCCAGGTGAGTCCCCAGGCGTCGCAGAGCTGGGCGACGCGCACCGATCCCGCCATGGTCCAGAAATGCGGATCGGCCAGCGGGATGTCGACCGCCCCGGTCCGGACGGTGTGCCCGAGTTCGCGCCAATCGGTGGCGATCATATTGGTCGCCGTCGGCAGGCCGGTGGCCCGTTTGAACTCGGCCATCACCTCCCGGCCGGAGAACGATCCCTCCGGGCCGACCGGGTCCTCGGCGTAGGCGAGGACATCGGTGAGTTCCCGGCACAGCGGTACCGCTTCGCGCAGCAGCCAGCCACCGTTGGGGTCGAGGGTGATCCGGGCATCCGGGAACTCCTCGGCGAGGGCGCGCACCGCGACGGCCTCCTCGGGCCCCGGCAGCACACCGCCCTTGAGCTTGAAATCGCGGAAACCGTAGCGTGCGCGTGCGGCCCGGGCCAGGGCCACCACCGAGTCCGGGGTGAGGGCCTGTTCGTGGCGCAGGCGCATCCACTCGTCGGCGGCCGCGGGTTCGTCGGTACCGGACCGGTAGGGGAGGTCGGTGCGCGTGCGGTCGCCGACGAAGAAGAGATAGCCGAGTGCGGGCACCCGGTCCCGTTGCACCCCCTCGCCGAGCAGGGCCGCGACCGGAACCTCCAGATGCTGCCCGAGCAGGTCGAGCAGCGCCGATTCGACCGCGGTCACCGCATGTACCGTGACCCGCAGATCGAAGGTCTGGTTTCCCCGCCCGCCCTCATCGCGGGCGGCGAAGGTACGCCGGATATCGGTGAGAACGGCGTGGTACTCGCCGACGCCGCGGCCGATCACCAGTTCCCGGGCGTCGGTGAGCGTGATGCGGATCCGCTCGCCGCCGGGCACCTCGCCGACCCCGGTGCGACCGTCGGAATCGGTGAGGATCACCAGGTTGCGGGTGAAGTAGGGGGCGTGTGCGCCGCTGAGGTTGAGCAGCATGCTGTCGTGGCCGGCGATGGGTACTACACGCATCTCGGTGACGCGGGGGGTGCGGGGGGTCATGAACGCTTCTCCAGGGTGGTGACTGCGGCGGTGGCGGGGGTGGCCGCAGCGAGCGACCCGGGTTCGGGGAGGTCGGTTCCCGCGGCGGCCGGGGCCGCGGTGTCGCTGTTCGCTCCGCTCGACCTGCGGATGAGCAGGACCGAGGCCGCGGCGAGTACGGAGGCGGCGGCGAGGGCGTACAGACCCCAGGTGACCTCACCGGTGGCCGATTTGATCAGGCCGAATCCGTACGGGGCCACGAAACCGCCGAGGTTGCCGAGGGAGTTGATGATGGCGATGGCGGGCGCCAGGACCAGCGGATGCAGTCCGGACTGGGGAATGGACCAGAACAGCGGGCTGGCGCTCTTGAAGCCCATGGCCGCGATGCACAGGAAGACCAGCGCGAGCCAGGGGGACGCGATCGCGGCGAGGTAGGTGCCGACCGCCGCGGTGAGCAGCGCGATGATGAGCAGGGGCCGGCGGTTGCCGGTGCGGTCGCCGATGCGTGCCGAGGCGTACATGGCGACCACCGCGCAGATCCAGGGCAGCGAGGAAAGCAGACCGACGGTTATATCGTTCACGCCGTCGATACGGCGGATGATCGAGGGCAGCCAGAAAGTGTTCGCGTAGATGGACAGCTGAATGGCGAAATAGATCCAGCAGAAGAGGATCAGCTTCGGATCCAGCAGCATGCGCCACCGGGAGGCCCGATGCGAGACCCCGGAATTGGCGGCTTTGTCGATGTCCTCGGCGGAAATGGTGTCGGTCAGTGCCTTCTTCTCGCCGGCGGTCAGCCATTTCGCGTCTTTGATGTGGGAGTCGAGGAAGAAGAAGGCGATGATGCCGATGATCACCGATACCGCGCCTTCGATACCGAACATCCACTGCCAGCCGTGCAACCCGAGAGTGTCGTCGAGGGAGAGCAGCGGACCCGACAGTGGCCCGGAGACGGCCGCGGCGACCGAGGACCCGGCGACGAACAGCGCCGTGGCCCGGCCCCGATGGCTGTTCGGCAACCATTTGGCCAGGTAGAAGATGACCGCGGGGAAGAACCCGGCTTCGGCCGCGCCGAGCAGGAAGCGCAGCACGTAGAACATGGTCGCGTTCTGGACGAACATCATGGCGGCCGATACCAGCCCCCAGCTGACCATGATGCGGGTGAGCCAGATGCGCGCCCCGTACTTCTCCATCATCACATTGCTCGGTAGTTCGAACAGGGCGTAGGCGATGAAGAAGACGCCGGCTCCGAACCCGTAGGCGGCGGCGCCGATACCGACATCGGCCTCCAGGTATTCGCGGGCGTAGCCGATATTCGAGCGGTTGATCTGGTTGCAGATCAACATGATGACGAACAGGGGTACGACGCGTCGAAAGAACTTCGACACGGCCATTTCCAGTTCCGCAGTCGGCTGCCGAGTGAACGACATCGTCCACTCCTTTCGGTCGAACCACCACCGCGCTACGCAGTGCCGTGGGAATACGTCTGAGGCCCGGTGACTCGCCTCACAAGCACTGAATGTAAAGACCTCGGGTGATTCCGGTCCAACACCAATTACGGATGAATCGATACAGGAAAGGTATCGGAGGCGGCGGGGATGCTTTCGCCTGCCCCGGTCAATTCCGTCATCAGCCGGGTGAAGGCCGGGTTCGCGTTGCCGTGGCGCCACACCAAATCCAGCTCCACCTGGGTCCGCACCCCCTCCAGCGGGCGGTAGACCACCTGGTCGAACCGCATACCGGTGGCCGATTCGGGCACCAGAGCCACGCCCCAGCCCAGGTTCACCAGCGCCAGGATGCTGTGGATCTGGGTCATGTACTGCGTGATCACCGGGATCACGGCCGCCGCGTGCAGCACGGTGGTGATCAGGTCGTGGAAGTACCGGGCCTCGACCGGCGCGTGCATCACCATCTCGACGCCGTGCAGCGCGGTTACCGGGAGCGGTCCCGTCTCGGCCGCCAGCGCGTGGTCCGCGGGCAGCGCCGCGATCAGGCCCTCGCGCACGAAGGTGCGGGTCGTCAGGTCCGGCCGGGTGATCGGCGGCCGGACCATGCCCAGATCGAGCGCTCCCTCCGAGAGCGCCTCCACCTGGTCCATGGTCACCATTTCGCGCAGCTCCACATCGACATCGGGTAGCGCCGTCCGGGCCGCGGCGAGCACGCGCGGCAACCCGGAGTGCACACTCGCCCCGGTGAATCCCAGGCGCAGCACGCCCCCGGTTCCGGCCGAGACCCGGCGCACCGCGAGGGCGGCCCGCTCGGCCTGCTGGAGCAGCCGCCGGGCGTCGAGGAGGAAGGCGCGACCGGCGCGGGTGAGCTTCACGGTGCGGTTGGATCGGTCGAACAGTTCCGCGCCGACCTCCTTCTCCAGGAGCTGGATCTGCCGGCTCAGTGGCGGCTGCGTCATCCGCAGGCGTTCCGCCGCCCGGCCGAAGTGCAGCTCCTCGGCCACGGCGACGAAATGGGTGAGCTGGACAAAAGTGAACATCCGATACCGACCTTGTATTGATAGATATGTAATCAGTGTTGGACGTGAATCATAGGGCTTCCTAGGGTGAGGGCAGCAGGTCACCCTCGAACAGGAGCGCACGCCATGACCACTGCCCCTCCCCAGGAAATCGCCCGGAAGCTGGGCTCCGGCCTTCTGTCCTTCCCGGTCACCCACCTGCGCGCCGACGGCTCGTTCGACGAGGCCGCCTATCGGGACAACATCGCCTGGCTCGGCCAATACGACGCGTCCGGTCTGTTCGCCGCGGGCGGCACCGGCGAATTCTTCTCCCTCACCCCGGCCGAGGTCGAGCAGGTGGTGACCGCCGCCGTGCAAGAGGCGCCGGACGGACTGCCGGTCATCGCCCCCGCCGGATACGGCACCGCGACCGCCGTCGAGATGGCGCGCGCCGCGGAGCGCGCCGGCGCGAGCGGCATCCTGCTGCTGCCGCCCTACCTCACCGAGGCGAGCCAGGAGGGCCTGGTCGACCATGTGCGGCAGGTGTGCGCGGCCACCGAGCTGGGCGTCGTCATCTACTCGCGCGCCAACGCCGCCTACTCCGAATCCGCCGTCGCCGAGCTCGCCGAGCGCTGCCCCAACCTGATCGGATTCAAGGACGGTATCGGCAATATCGAACAGATGACCCGGATCTACGCCGGGGTCGGCGACCGGCTCATCTACGTCGGCGGCCTGCCCACCGCGGAGATGTTCGCCCTGCCGTACCTGGCGTTGGGCGTGACCACCTATTCCTCGGCGATCTACAACTTCGTCCCGGAGTTCGCGCTCGACTTCTACCGCGCCCTGCGTCGCGGCGACACCACCTTCGTGCTGGACGCGCTGAACGAATTCGTGATCCCGTACTGCGATCTGCGCAATCGCAAACCCGGCTACGCGGTGAGCATCATCAAGGCGGGTATGAAGGTCATCGGGCGCCCGGCGGGCCCGGTGCGCAGCCCGCTGACCGATCTCGACGAGACCGAACTCGCCGAACTGGCCGACCTCGTGAAGAAGGTGAGCTGATGACCAGTACCGAAACCGAACGCCTCACCGGCGCGAACCTGCTCGGGGGCACCGAAGTCCCCGGCACCACCGGAGCTTTCCGCGCGGTGAACCCGGCGACCGGCGCCACACTCGAACCGGAGTTCCACGAAGCCGACGCCGCCACCGTCGCGCGGGCCGCGACCGCGGCCTGGTCGGCCTTCGCGGAATATCGCGCCACCGACCTCACCCGGCGCGCCGCGTTCCTGGACGGTATCGCCACCGAGATCGAGAACCTGGGGGAGACCCTGGCGCAGCGGGCGATCGCCGAATCCGGCCTGCCCGAAGCGCGAATCCGCGGCGAGATCGGCCGCACCGCCGGGCAGTTGCGGCTGTTCGCCGAGGTGGTGCGGGAGGGCAGCTGGACCGGTGCCCGGCTCGACCGGCCCGATCCGGCGCGGACGCCGCTGCCGAAACCCGATCTACGTCAACGCCGTATCCCGGTGGGACCGGTGGCGGTGTTCGCCGCCGGCAACTTCCCGCTGGCCTTCTCCGTCGCGGGCGGTGACACCGCCGCCGCGCTGGCGGCGGGCGCACCGGTGGTCGTCAAGGCACATCCGTCGCATCCCGGCACCTCCGAACTGGTGGCGCGCGCGGTGCTCGCGGCAGTCCGGGCGCACGGGCTGCCGGAGGGGACCTTCGCGCTGGTGCACGGTGGCGTGGAAACCGGCCTCGCGCTGGTCCGCGATCCGCATATCCGTGCGGTGGGCTTCACCGGGTCCCGGCAGGGCGGCCTGGCGCTGGCCGCGGCCGCCGCGGCCCGGCCGGTACCGATCCCGGTGTACGCCGAAATGTCCAGCGTCAACCCGGTGTTCGTGTTGCCGGACGCCCTGGCCGAAGGCGGCGCGCGCCTGGGCGCGGAATTCGTCACCTCGCTGACCACCGGCGTCGGGCAGCTGTGCACCAGCCCGGGTCTGGTCTTCCTGGCCGACGGGCCCGGCGCCGACGAATTCGTGGCGGCGGCCACCGAGGCGATCGGTACCGCGTCCGGTGCGCCCATGCTGAACAAGGGGATCGCGTCGTCGTTCACCGCCGGTGTCGAGCGCCTGACCGGCACCGCGGGAGTGCGGCTCGCCGCCACCGGGACCGCGGGCGCGACGAGTTGTTCCGGCGACCCGCATCTTTTCGTCACCACCGCCGAGTGCTTCCGGGCCGACCGCGCGCTCCAGGACGAGGTGTTCGGGCCGAGTTCGATCATCGTGCGCGCCGCCGATACCGCGGAACTGCTGGCGCTGGCCGGTGAGCTGGAGGGCCAGCTCACGGCCACCGTGCACGCCACCGCCGCCGACCGGGAGATCGCCCGGCCGCTGCTCGGGGAACTGGAGCTGATCGCGGGCCGGGTGCTCTTCGACGGCTGGCCCACCGGTGTCGAGGTCGGGCACGCGGTGGTGCACGGCGGTCCCTTCCCGGCGACCACGGCCCCGGCCACCACCTCGGTGGGAACTCTTGCCATCGAACGGTTCCTGCGTCCGGTGAGTTACCAGAACGTGCCGGAGGAACTGCTCGCCGACGAGATCCGGACGGAGAACCCGCTCGGAATCTGGCGTCGGGTGGACGGGACGGTCACGCGGGACTGACCGTTCGCGAACTCCTCTCCGCCCGCATTCCCGCTGTTCGGGCGTGGAAAGGGGTTGGCCGGCGGTGACTGCGTCGTTACGCCCGCCGAAGGTGCGGTCGGCGGGCGTAAAGATGCGGAGGGGGCGGGTACCCGGCGACCACTTCCGGCGGGTGGTCGATACTTCCCATGGGCGGCAGTAGGTTTCGGCCGGGTGCCGTAGGCTCGGGACGGGGAACTGCAAGGCGGGAGCAGTATCCGGATTTCCCCGAGGAACCATATGACCGGGGCTCACACGAGAATAACCGACCTGATCACGGAAATCTCGCACCGAATGATCTACTCGGGCAAAATGGTCGGGGACTGTCTTGCCACCGAGACCAGAGGTGTGGGCGAACACCTGGCGGGACACGCGGATCGGGCGGGTCGCGATGACGAGCGGCAGGCGGATCTCCTCGGCGGAATACCCGCCGATACCGACTTCGCTTCCGGCAGTACCGTAGGGGCTGGAGCCCCTGAGTCGTACACGTTGCGAACGGGACTGGACGGCAATCGGATCACCTTCCACGACTTCTACGAGCATGTACGGCGCAACGAGTTGCCGGAGCATATCGATCCGGGCGGCCGGGAAGGCGCCGACTGGAGTGTCAATCGAGCATGGGGGCGGGCAGTTGCCGCCAAACAAGACCACCTCCGCGCGCAGGGCGTAGCGGGCCGGGAGTTCGCCGAAGCCATGTGGAGGTGGAAGAACGAGATGGAGCGCGATGCGCGCAAGATCGACGCGAAACTCGAGTTCCCACCCGAGACCGCCGGTCGAGAGCCATATCTCGACCGGCTATACCGCGGGGACGGACGCTCGCGGGAGACGATCGCGGCCGAAGGCATCCGGCCCCGGAGTGAACTGACCGATTCGACGTTATCGTGGGTGGCCGCTGACGGGCCGGGCGCCGACGACTGGGTTTGTCTGTCGAAGGATCCGGCGGAGGCCGCTCGTTTTCCACTCTGGAACTCCCGATGGGCGCGCCCTCCGGAGCACGAGGTCCACATCGTACGAGATATAACCGGTGTCGTAGACAAGACGGGTGAGTCCCGGGTCAGCTTCAATGAGGGACTCGTCGTAGTCCCCGGTGGTATCCCGGTGGAAAAAATCGAGGGAACCTTGATCGATCGGAACGACCCGAGCGGGGGATTCGATCCCAACCCGGATTTCCGGCCGCACGAACCGGCTCCGATCAGGCCGCCCCGGGAGGACGCCGGCGGGGACAACATGTACCGTGGCCCGTCCTGACCGAGGTACCGCTGCCCCGGCCGTCCGCGGTCACTCGACGGCGGTGGCCCGCCCAGCCCACCTGGGTGCGGCCCGCATTGTTGACCAGCACATCGATCCGGCCGCAGCGGGCGATCATCGGCGGTGAGATCTCGAGTACCGCGGAGACCTATGAAGCGGTGCGCGGCGGTGACGGGGTGGTGCGGCCGGCGGCGGGGAACGTGTCGCTGGTCGCCCATGAGGGCGTGGTGGTGCGGCCGCTCCACAGGGTGAGCCCGAGCGAGCCGGCCCTGGTCTGGCGGCGTGACGATATCCGGCCGTTGGTGCGCGGTTATGTGGAGGCGTGCCGGTCCGCTCTCGCCGGGACGGCCGGGTCCGGCGGATTCGCCTCGAAAATAAAGTAGAACGTGTTATAGTTTTCGCGGTTTGCGAGCCCCGTGAGTGGTTCCCGGGCTGCGGCGCCATGTGGCGGTGCCCGCGGCCCGGGACCGCGCCGGAGCACCGGTCGATTTTCGCTGGGCCGCTCGGACGGGCCGGCCCGAAAGGCAGACGAATGAACACTGAACCGCACGTCGACGACGCCGCCCTGCTGCACCGCGAGCCGCTGGCGGTGGACCTGCTGGGCAAAGCTCTCGAGCGTTATGCCGACCGCACCGCGGTCCATATCGACGACGCCACCCTGACCTACCGCGACGTGCGCGATCAGATCAGCCGGTTCGCCCAGGCGCTGGCCGCGGCCGGTCTCGGTGTGGGCTCCCCGGTGGCGGTGCTCTCGGCCAACCGGCCGGAGGTGATCTTCGCCCAGGGCGCCAACAATGTGAACGGGTCGCGGGCCATGGCGCTGCATCCCATGGGCTCGCTCGACGACCACGCCTACGTCCTCGAGGACGCGGGCGTGGAAACCCTGATCTACGACCCGAGCGGATTCGACGAACGTGCCGCGCAGTTGCGGGACAAGGTGCCCGGGCTGCGGAACCTGTTCTCGTTCGGCCCGTCCGAGGCGGGGACCGATCTCATCGAACTGGCCGCCGGTTTCACCCCCGGACGGGTGCGCGGTCCACAGGTGGATCCCAACGCGACCATGAGCCTGGCCTATACCGGCGGCACCACCGGTAAGCCCAAGGGCGTGGAGATGAGCTTCCGCGGCAGCACCACCATGCTGCGCATCCAGATGACCGAATGGGAGTGGCCCGACGAGGTCCGGTTCCTGGTGTGCACCCCGCTGAGCCACGCGGGCGCCGCGTTCTGGGGTCCCACCGCCCAGCAGGGTGGTTCCATCGTGGTGCTGCCGTACTTCCACCCGGCCAAGGTGCTCGAGGCGATCGAGAAGTACAAGATCACCGCGACCATGCTGGTGCCCACCATGCTCTACGCGCTGCTGGACAGCCCGGACCTCGACAAGTACGACCTGTCCAGCCTGCAGACGGTGTTCTACGGCGCCTCCGCGATCTCCCCGACCCGGCTGGCCGAGGCCATCGAGAGGTTCGGTCCCATCTTCTTTCAGTTCTACGGTCAGGCCGAGAGCCCGATGACCATCTCGGTGCTGCGACGCGGCGACCACGACCTGAACAAGCCGGAGCGGCTGGCCAGTTGCGGCCGTCCGGTGCCGTGGCTGTCGGTGGCGCTGCTCGACGAGAAGGGCAACGAAGTACCTCGGGGCGAGCCGGGCGAGGTGTGTGTCCGCGGCCCACTGGTGATGAACGGGTACCTGAACAAACCCGAACAGACCGCGGAGGCCACCGAATTCGGCTGGCTGCACACCGGTGATATCGCCCGGCAGGACGAGGAGGGTTTCCTCTACATCGTCGACCGGAAGAAGGACATGATCGTCTCCGGCGGGTTCAATGTGTATCCGCGTGAGGTCGAGGATGTGCTGTCGGCGCATCCGGCGGTGAGCGCCGCGGCCGTGATCGGTGTGCCGGACGAGAAGTGGGGTGAGGCGGTCAAGGCGGTCGTCGTCCTCCGTGATGGGCAGTCGGTGCCGGTCGAGGAACTGCAGGCGTTGGTGAAGGACCGCAAGGGCGCGGTCTACACCCCGAAGACCGTCGATTTCGCCGAAAGCATTCCGGTCAGCCCGCTCGGCAAACCGGACAAGAAAGCGCTGCGGGCGCAGTACTGGGGCGAAGGCCGGCAGGTCAACTGAGATCGCCGGGCAACTACCGCTCGGATAGCTCTCGTCGATGGCCGGCAGGATCACCAGCTTTCCATCGTCGCCTCGTAGACGAGCCGGTAGTTGCCCAGGAACTGCTGGGCGTGCTCGGCCGCGGGGGACCCGTTCCACGACGCGGCGACCTCACCGAATCGGGTTGGACGATGCAGTTGGCGCAGTTCTTGTGCCCGATGCAGCCTGGGAGCGGGGCGGCGTCGCGGCGGGCCGCGTCCGACCAGGCCATGCTGTCGGAGGAAGCGAGCAGGGTGCCGTAGGCGCCCGGTCCGCTGGTTTTGATGCCGAAGCTGTGGAGGCGGATTCCGGGGACGCAGTGCGCCGCCGGCACCGATCGATGTCGAATGCGCTGGTGGGGAATGGATTCGAGGGAGGCGATCCGGGCTGTAGGCCGCGGGCAGTCGCCTGTTTCCGGTCGACGATAGGCCGGAGGGAGCTGACTGGTCAACCCCCTCCGGCCCCAGCGAACTAGCCCTTCACGAGTCGGATAAACCCGCTATCGCGGGTGGGGCCCGGAGAGCAAGAAGCCAGCGCCGTGGGGGCTTGCGGCGCTGTCCTGGCTGGATCTGCCCGGTCTGCGGCGGGGAGCGTCGGCCCCGTCCGGCGCGGCTGCCCGGCCTGGTCGTTGAGGGATAGATTGGAAAGGTGACTGAAGGCGACGACGCATCGTCGGTTTCCCGAGTGGAGATCGCGCATCGGATGGCTGGTGAGGTCGCGGTCGTGGCGGTGACCGGGAGGGTCGATCACGCGACCGCCCACCAGTTGGTGGAGGCGGTGCGTACGGGGGTGGACCGCACCCACGGCGGGTTCTGCGTCCTGGATCTGACCGCGGTGCAATTCCTGGGCGGCCACGGCCTCAGCGCCTTACTCAAGGCTGCCAGGGCTGCTGAGAACCGCCGGCAGCCGCTGCGGATCGCCGTCGACCACAACCGGCCCGTGATCCGCCCGCTCGAGATCACCGGGCTGGAGGAGTTCCTTGCGCTCTACCACAGCGTCGAGGAGGCGCTACAGGCCTGAACCGGGTATCTGCGGCCACCGGCCCGGTCCGCTGCTTTGTTCGGCTTTGCGCAGGTCGCGCGATCGGCTGCTCGGGGCAGTGGCAATACTGGGGTGGTGATCGAGAAGACTCTATGACCGACCAGCCGAACCCCAGCCCTGCACCGCAGCGTGTGGGGGGTTTCTGGTTCTATGCCGACGGGCAGCGCTGGGAGTGGTCCGACGAAGTCGCTGCCTTGCACGGCTACAGCCCCGGCGAGGTCGAACTGACCGTCGAGCTGCTGTTGAAACATAAACACCCCGATGATCGGGACCAGGTCGCCGACCTGCTGTCGGCGGTCGTGGAGGCCGGCCAGCCCTACTGTTCCCGGCACCGCATCCTCGATGCCGACGGCGCCGAGCACCATATTCTGGTGGTGAGCGATCAGATGCGCGACGGGTCCGGCGCCTCGATCGGCACCATGGGCTTCTACATCGATGTCTCCGACACCGCGGCCAGCATCCACACCCAGGTGATCGACGAGGCCATGCCCGAGATCGTGGAAGCACGTTCGGTGATCGAACAGGCCAAGGGCGCGGTGATGGCGATGTATGCGATCCCGGCCGAGAAAGCATTCGATGTGCTGGTGTGGCGGTCGCAGGAAACCAACACCAAGTTGCGGGTCCTGGCCGAGAAGCTCGTCGACGGCCTCACCGAGTTCGGTGGCGTGGCGGTGCAGACCCGCACCCGCTTCGACCACCTGCTCCTCACCGCTCACGAACTCCCCGACCGCACCGCGGACAAGGACGTCGACCAGGTCAAACGCTCGTCATGACCAGGCTCGGCCGCACGGTGAGTTCCGGCAGGTACTCGTACAGCGCGGTCCCCGAGGCCCCCAGCAGCCGCGCGATCGAGGACACCGACTCACCCGGCCGGGTCAGCAGCGCGCGAGCCTGCCGGATCTGCTCCTCGCCGGTAGGGCTGTTTACAGGCCGAAGGTGTCGCGGGCGCGGGTTTTCCATTCCTCGGTGAGTTGGCGTGCTTGCCGGTCGAACTCTTGTCGGTCGGCTTCGGGCCAGGTGTCGGGGTCGGTATCGAGGCCGCGCTCGGTGACGAAGCGCATGAAGTGGTCGGAGGTGGCCTTGCTGCGAGCCCGGATGAACTCACGTTCTTCTGGGGTCGGGGTCACAGTTTCTTCATCCCGAACCACGTTGATCCTTTCATCAGTGCTTCGCCGAGTTTCGTGTTGTCGCCGGAGAGCATGACCAGCTCTTGGGGTGAAGGGAACTCCAGTGGTGAGCGGCCGAATCGTGTGCGCATATCTTCGAGTAGGGCTACGTCGCGGTCGCTCAAGGCGCCGATCTCCCCGTCGAGCAGGAGATCGATGCGGGATTTCATGTTGTTGACCGATTTCGCCAGCTTTTCGGGGTCGGTGTTCCAGTCGTAGCCGGCTTTCGCCCAGGCGACCGCGCCGTCGAGCGAGTCGTCCTGCCGCAGGTGGGTGGCTATCAACTCGATTCTGTCGACCCCTGATCGGCGGAAGTAGTCCTCGGTGGACGCGGCGAACGCGGTGGAGAACCTTTGCCGGTGAAGCCTTCCTCGAGTTCGGTGAGGTCGTGGGTGACCACCAGGTCTCCCCGGCTGTCGCGGGTGAAGCTGTAGATGAGCGATCCGGCGTCTTCTCCGCCGGGAGTTCGGATCTCCGCGGTAAAACCCACGTTTGCGGGGTGGATGCTTCCGTCCTCTCGGACCCACGGGCGTTCGTACCAGGACCAGGCATTGAGGTCTTCGACCTGGTAGGGGCCGTATCGGCGCTGTAACCCTCGCAGAATATCGGTCAGGTCGTAGTCGTCGAGCTCACCGCGGCGGGCACCGTCGTAATGGTTGCCCAGCGGCGGCATATGCGACAGGTCGGTCAGCGGTATCCGCGCAGACCGCGAGGCGGTGAGAGCCGGGCCGGCGGTGAGCTCATCCGCATGCCCGGTAGCCGCGACCCCAGCGCTCCCCTCCGCGGCAGCGCGCTCAGTGACACGGTCGGCTTCTCGAACGCCATCGGCTCGACGGTGCATCCAGTCGCTGTGACCTTCGGACCTGAGGCGAAGCAGCCCCCGCAGATCATCACGCAGGCGCGCGATCAGCTCCGGGCACTGTCGCCTGCGCCCTTCACCGGATCGGTGAAGCGTGCCCCAGTTCGGGCACGTACTTGTACAGCGTGGTCCGCGAGACCCCCAGCAGCCGCGCGATCGAGGACACCGACTCGTCCGGTCGGGTCAACAGCGCGCGGGCCTGCCGGATCTGCTCCCCGCTCATGGCAGGCGGCCGGCCGAGGCGCTGTCCGCGGGCACGGGCCGCAGCCAGGCCCTCGTGAGTGCCCTCGACGATCAGCTCGCGGATGAACTCGGCCAGCGCGGCGAAGACGTGGAATACCAGCCGCCCGCCGGGGGTGGTGGTGTCGAGGGCTTCATGCAAGGAGCGGAACCCGATACCGCGGCGCCGCAGATCGGCGACGATCGAGATCAGGTCCTGCAGGCTGCGGCCGAGCCGGTCGAGGGAGGCGACGACGAGGGTGTCGTCGGCGCGCATGTAGTCCAGGCACGCCGACAGCTGCTCGCGCTCGGCGTCCTTGCCGGACTTCTTGTCGGCGAAGGTCTTCTTGCAGCCGGCCCTCTTCAGCGCGCGGGTCTGCCGATCCAGATTCTGGTCGCGGGTGGAGACGCGGGCGTACCCGATGAGTGCTCCTCCCCCGCCGATCGGGTCCAGGGCATCGCCGTCGAGGGAAAGCGGTTCGAGCGCATCGGTCTCCGTCACCCCGCAATCGTACATAAAAGGGCGTCTCTCCATTGTTGAACAGTCGGACTTTACGACACGTTTTTTGAACAGTCGCCGTTTTTGGGTGACCTGGGCGTTCGTCCGCCGGGACTCGTTTCGGCTCGACTGTTCAAGAAACGAACTTGGGCTCAACCGGTCAACGCATCACCGCGTGGATGATCATGTCGGCGTGGAGGGTTCGATGCGGGACTACGGGATGTCACCTGCTGGTCAGGA